>JBBRDJ010000049.1:0-24747 GCA_038203945.1 Gemmatimonadales bacterium | reverse complement strand
GGGCTATCCGGTCGGCCTGAGATCGATGCGGCCTTCAAGGACCTCATGATCGACGATGATTCGGTGCGCGTAAGCAACCGTCGGGGGACGCTGGTGTTCGCTACGTCGGGTGTGAACACACGCACGTCTCAGCTGTTCATCAATCTGGCCGACAACGCGCCGCTCGACGAACGCGGTTTCTCGCCCTTGGGCGAAGTGGTGAGCGGCATGGACGTGGTGGATCAGATCAACGCGGAATACGGAGAAGAATCCAATATTCAGGGTCGGATCGAACGCGAGGGGAACGAGTTTTTCCGGCGACGGTTTCCGGCGCTAGATTCGATAGTGAGCGTCAGGGTAACGCCCTGAGTGTACTCCTCACAAAATCAGCCTCATGTCCGACGCCAAAACCGTTTTTCGCGCCGACTTTTTGCCAGCCAGCACTGATGTTGGCTTGGCCTTGCTCCGCGTGTGGCTCGGCGCGTCGTTACTCATGCTGCACGGTATGGGCAAATGGCAACGGCTCATGGGCGAGGAAATCCAGTTCGTCAGTGTCTTCGGGTTGACTCCAACCGTATCACTCGCGCTGGCCGTAATCGGTGAGATGGTCGCGCCGCTCCTGCTGATCGTTGGCTTCGCTTCTCGCTGGGCGGCACTGCTCGCTGCGATCACCATGGCGACCGCGTTTTTCGTGGGGCACAGTTTGGCGCTTTCCGGCGATAGTAGTGGTGAGCTGGCCTTCATTTACCTGGCCGGTTTTGTGACACTGGTGATCACGGGCCCGGGCCGCTTCAGCGTCGACGGTCGCCGCTGAGGCGCCTGGGGGAGCGACCGGTGCCATGGTGGATTCCGGCGAGTCTGGTCCATGGCTACTTTATGGCATATGGCTACGCTCTCTCCCTATCGATCTCTGCCCTCCGCGCGACGCGTTGCGCTCGTGTCGCACACCATTACCCACCACAAGGAAGCCCGTGCGCGGTTCGCGCAACGGCTCGCATCGCGGGGCGGTGGGTTCAGGGCGTCCGCCGTTCAGGCGTGGCCCGTCGATCGCCTGGCAAAAGAGGTGGTGCGGCTCAATGCCGAAAATCCCACCGACGAGTTGGAGCTATTGCAACTGCTGTACGTAGAGCTCGAGCCAGCCATCCAGATCGCGTTTCTGGAATCGGCAGGAGTGAAGCATGACAACGGCGTGATCGAGGAAACGCTGGAACCACCGTTCTGCTCCTCCGCTGCGGTCAATGAAGCGGCGAGTGTGGTGCACGCCACGTTCGGTGACGATGGCCTGCGCTACCTGCAGGCCTTGGTGCGCTACAGCGCCAATGCGTGGCCGGACATCGCGACCCACGCTGCGGCCATCACCGATCCAGCGAGCGGCCCGGCCACTCACCCGGCCGCCGCGAGCGAATAGGACAAGGGCGTGGTTGGTACACCGGCTTTGAGCCTGCTGACAAGCCGTGTGGCCGCCGACACACGAGAAGGCGGGCCGGGCGCAACGCCAGTGCTTACGCGAGCGCTTGAGCGCATTGGATGGAACTCGGTTCCCGACGCGCCTGTGGAATACGTGGCCGAAGAACTGGCACTGCTTCTTGGCGCGTGCGTGCATGAACATCGGGACGTGCGCCAACTGGCGTTCCGTGTTGCGTCGATGTTCCGCGAGCTGGGCCCGAATCTGGATGGCGGGCTGCCACCGATTGAAGCGTATCTGCCCGCCGCAGAAGAACTCTTGCGCTTGTACGTGAACAATGTGGCCACTGGTGTGCCAGCGCCGGTGTTTGATCCCGACCAGTTGCTGCGCGAGTAAACGGCGGGCGCACATTCATGTCGCGCCTGGTGCAGCGAGCGAGCAACGGATGACGTTTACTTGAGCGCCGCCGCCACGGCGTTGTCCAGCTCCGCGCGCGAAAACGACTTGCGAAGCATGACCATCCGGTCGGCCAGGCATGCGATAGTCCGTGACCAGCAAGTCAGCGGTACGACAAACGAGCTGCCCTGATGTACTACGCTGTTCACCACAATGGTGCGACCCAGAGATGACACCGCGTCCATAAGACAAAATGCGTTGCACCAAATCACGCGCACGCTCGCTCGGGGATGACCCCCACCGTCGCGGTCGCCACAGAAAGAATGGCCGTGCATCGCGCGCGCCAGCGGGCCCGGAGCTCTGCGTCTTCGGCCAATATGTGCCCCAGCCAGCGAGCAACGGTGGGACGTAATCTCGATGGTGCGGCGTTGTCGACGGCTGCATTGCCTCCCGACGGGAACTGGCTGCATGGCAGCGGTTAAGTTTCACCGCATGAGTTTCTTACGATCTTTTCTTCGCTTGGGCACAATACTCTTGGGGTTGCTCGCGCCAGCGCTCGCCGATGGCCAGCAAACTACCGATTCACGCCTGCGCGTCTTTCTTGACTGCGCATCGGGCGGCTGCGATCGAAACTTCATTCTCAACGAAAGTCCTTACGCGATCTGGACGCAGGATCGTCTCGACGCCGATATCCACCTGCTGATTACGCGCTTGAGAACCGGTGCCGGTGGGGACGCTTACACGCTGCAGTTCATCGCTCGGCGTCGCCTTATGCCTGGTATTGACACGCTCACGGCCAACGTGCCCCCGAACTCCAGTGATGACATGCGACGCCGCACCTTGCTGCGCGCCATCAATCTCGGCCTCGCGGCCGAAGCGGCCCGATTTGCGGGGGCTGATCTTTTCACCGTTGCGTACGCTGCCCCGGAATTAGAAGCCGACGCGGCAACCGCAGCGGCGCAGGATCGCTGGAATTTGTGGGTGTATCGGGTGCGCGTGAACGGGAACGGCAGCGCCGAAAGTCGTGAAAAGGACTATCGGGTAAATGGCTCGTTGAGCGCCTTTCGCATTACTGAGGACTGGAAGCTCTCCTTCAATGCCGACAATGAGTATCGCTCCAGAACACTTACTCTCTCAGACGGTAAAGATCGCACCTTCGTGTTGCGAAACGCCGACGCGAACGGACGTATCGTAAGAAGCGTCACCGATCATTGGTCAGTAGGAACGCGCTTCAACGGCGGCTTTTCGGAGTTCCGGAATCAGGACGCATTTGCGGCCATCGACCTTTCGGCCGAGTACAACGTGTTCCCGTGGCGGGAAGCAACCAATCGTCAACTGGTTGTCATTGCGGCCGTGGGAAGCCGTTTTTTCGACTATACCGAGACCACGCTCTTCGAACAGTCGAGCGAGCTGCGCCCCATCGCCCGGGCGATTGTGGCCGGTGAATCGCGCCAGACCTGGGGAACACTCGATGGCTCCGTGCGGTACTCGCAGTACCTGCACGATTTAAGGCGGTACAACATTTCGTTTTTCGCTCGCACCGAGTTCCGGTTGTCGCGTGGATTGTCGCTTGATGTGAGTGCGTCGGCAGCCAAGGTGCAGGACCAGCTTTTCCTGGCCCGCGGAGGAGCCTCAGACGATGATGTGCTCACCCGCCAGCGCGCCCTCGCCACCGCGTATCGGCTGAGTGCGTCAATGGGCATCAGTTTTACCTTTGGATCGATCTACAATACAATTGTCAATCCACGCCTCAACGAGCTGGGTGGATAACTTGCCCCGAAACCTTCGTGGGCCGAATCTCGTAAGGAACCCATGAATCTTCTACTCTCCTGGTTCATTCTGGCCGTCTCGGTCTGGTTAGCCGCGGCCCTGTTGCCTGGCGTCAAGCTCAAGAGCTTTTTCAGTGCGTTCTGGGTAGCCGCCGTGTTCGGCCTGCTCAACCTGCTGCTCGGCTGGCTCTTTTTTACGCTGTTTACCATTGCCACGCTTGGTATCGCATTCCTTCTGGCGTTCATCACGCGCTGGATCATCGATGCGATCCTGCTGTATATCACGGCAGCCGCCACCGACGCGCTGGAAATCGACGGCTTCAAGTGGGCGCTGATTGCGTCACTGGTGATGTCGGTGATGGGAACGCTCGGTCAGTGGTTGCTCGTTCGCTGATGCGGGGCTGATTCACCAACCGGGTGCAGTGTGCGATGGGTTCATCTTTCAGAAATGCTCTTGTCGGGTGCACGCTGTTTTCCGTGTTGGCGTCGGCGTGCACCGGAGCTCGCCCTGAACCTCGCGTCGCAGCAAGCGGCAGCGCAACATCCATGGCCGATCGCGAAGCCATCTATCGCGCCCGTATCGACAGTGCCCGGACCCGGTTCACTCCTGCTGATGTGCGCTTCATGACCGGCATGATTGCCCATCACGCGCAAGCGCTGACCATGGCCAACCTGGTGCCATCCCGCAGCGCGAGCGAGAGCGTGCGCACACTGGCCGCACGCATTCACAACGCGCAGGCGGACGAAATCGCGGGCATGCAGCGCTGGCTGCGCAATCGAAATATGCCTGCGCCTGAGCTGCACGAACTCAACGGCCAGGTGATGGTGCATGCGCCGTCGGGATTGCACGACAGCATGTCGCACGGCCAGCATGGTGATCACGCCACAATGCCGGGAATGATTACTCCGGAGCAGTTGGCACAACTTGCGGCCGCGCGGGGCGTAGCGTTTGATCGCTTGTTTCTCACATTCATGATCGCGCACCACAACGGCGCCGTTAGCATGGTGAATGAGCTCTTTGCTACCGATGGCGCCGGTCAGGATATCGATGTCTATCGTTTCGCGTCGGATGTCCAGGTGGATCAGCGCACGGAGGTGGCCCGAATGCAGCTAATGCTCGACGCCATCGCCGGCACGCCCAGGCCGTTTTGATAAGTGGTTGATGGTTCACCAGCCGCGGGCCATTTGTCCTGCGTCACTCGCACTCTTTTCCGGATTGCCCATGCCCTTCGCTGAATCAGCTTTCCATCGATACTGCACACGTGTCTCAGCCCGACATATTGCGGGTGCTGCGTTGCTCGCGGGCGTTGCCGCGTGTGCGCCGTCTCCGCCCACCACCTCTGCGCCGGCCCCAATGTCGGGTGTCGCTCCGTCGCCTGATCCTCGCATTGGGCTCAAAGCCGGACTCTTCGATGCCGGCGAGGCGTCGTGGAACATGAAACTGGTATCGACCACGCCACCACCCGATGCGTTTCTTGGCAAGTGGAACTCCGACCTGGCCTTTATTGGCAACTACGTCATCCAGGGAAACTTCCACGGCTTTCAGGTCTGGGACATCACCAATCCCGTCTCGCCAGCCATTGTGCGTGAGTTCGTCTGTCCGGCGTCGCAGAGCGATGTGTCAGTGTACAAAAACCTGCTCTTTGTTTCCGGCGAAGGACTCGAGGGCAGATTGGACTGCGGTAGCGATGGTGTGGCCAGTGCCGTGAGCGCGGAGCGGTTGCGCGGCATTCGCATCTTTGACATCACCGACATCCGGAATCCAAAGTATGTGAGCAATGTGCAAACGTGCCGCGGCTCCCACACGCATTCGGTGCTCGTCGATCCCAATGACGCTGCCAATGTGTATGTCTACGTGTCCGGTTCCGCGCCCGTACGTCCGGCCAACGAGCTTGATGGTTGTTCCGGTGCGGTGCCAACCGCCGATCCCAAGACGGCGCTCTTTCGCATTGAAGTGATCAAGGTGCCGTTGGCCGATCCTGCCAAAGCTGCGATCGTCAACTCACCGCGCATTTTTGAAGGCCTCGTCGCGCCGAAAGCGCATGGCATGGCACCCGATGACCAGGCGGAGATCGATCGCGCGCGCGCACGCGGCGCCTTCGTGGCCGAAGTCATGGGCGAGATGATGGTGCTGCCCGATGCGTTCGCGGCCGCACAGTTGGCCAGCGTCGTTCGCCAGCGTAACGGTACCGGAGCGGCAACCGCCGCCGATTCGGCCACACTCCGTGCGGCACTACCGGCCATGATCGCGCAAATGGTAGGTCCCCAAGCCCCCGGTGATGGCCCGAGACCTGGCCCGAATCAATGTCATGACATCACGCTCTATCCCGCGATCGGTCTCGCTGGTGGTGCCTGTGAAGGATATGGTTTGCTGCTCGACATCACGGATCCGACCAATCCCAAGCGAGTGGCGGCGGTATCCGATTCGAACTTTGCCTACTGGCACAGCGCCACGTTCAACAACGATGGCAACAAGGTGCTCTTTACCGACGAATGGGGCGGTGGTACGGCGCCCAAGTGTCGTGCGTCCGATCCGATGTCGTGGGGCGCCAACGCCATCTTCACCATCGACAATGGCCGGATGGTGTTCCGCAACTACTACAAGCTGCCCGCAGCACAAACGGCTACGGAAAACTGCGTAGCACACAACGGATCACTGATCCCCGTGCCGGGACGTGACATCATGGTGCAATCGTGGTACCAAGGCGGCATTTCGATCTTCGACTGGACAGACGCCAACAACGTGCAGGAAATCGCGTTTTTTGATCGGGGACCAATCAGTGCCGAAACGCTGGAGACCGGTGGCACGTGGTCTGTGTATTGGTACAATGGCCGGATCGTGAGCTCGGAGATTGCGCGTGGACTCGACATCTATGATCTCACACCCAGTGCGTTGCTTTCGCAAAACGAAATCGACGCGGCCAAAACCGTTCGGTTCGAGTATCTCAATCCGCAGGGCCAGCCAAGGATCACCTGGCCGGCCAGCTTCGTGCGCTCGCACGCGCTGCTCGATCAGTTGGTGCGCAACAAGGGTCTCAACGCCGGACGCATCAGCGCGGTACGTTCCGCGCTTACGTCGGCCGAACGAGCCTCGGGTGCCGCGCGCCGATCGGCGCTGACAGAGTTGGCCACGATGCTCGACGGTGACGCTCGTGGTGCCACCGACGGTGCGAAGGTACGATTGCTCGCGACGTCAGTGAAAGAGCTGGCGGAGGCCACGAATTAGGGTGGGGCGACACGCGATCTCATCGCCCAACTGAACAACCGCGCGGGCGCGGGGCGCTTACATTCCGCGCATGCGCACTCGCTCCTTTCTTACCGCAGTCGCCGCGATCGGCTGGCTGCTCGGACCACTCGCGGCTATCCCGCTTTCCGCGCAGGAGACCGCAGCGCCTTCGGGCATTATCACCGGCCGGATCATCACGCTGGGCACCGAGGCACCCGTAGTGGGCGCCTCGGTGCGCCTTCGTGATGGACAGGCAACGGCCCAGTCCGACTCCCTCGGGCGCTTTACGCTGCGCGATGTACCACTCGGCATTGTCACCATCGAAGTGCGCGCCTTGGGTTACGCGCCGGTCTCCCGTGGTGACATTGCAGTGTCCCCGGCGAAACCGGCGGAGGTGACTATTGTCCTGCGCAGGATTGATGTGCAGTTGCAGTCGGTAACCGTGCGACCTGACGCGTTTCCTCGGCTTGCACCGCCCTCCACACCGGTGTCCACGCAAACCTATTCCTCTGAAGAGGTGCGGCGTCAGCCAGGGGCGCAGGAAGACGTGTTGCGTGCGATCTCCATCGCGCCGGGCGTGGGCGTAACCAACGGGGCCCGCAATGACATCGTGGTGCGTGGCGGTGCACCGTTTGAAAATCTGTTTGTCGTGGACAATGTCGAAGTGCCAAACATCAATCACTTTGGTTCGCAAGGCTCAACCGGCGGTCCGATCTCTCTGATCAATATCCGCTTCGTGGAATCGGCGTCGCTGAGTGCGGGTGGGTTTGGCGTGCGCTACGGCGATCGTGCGTCTTCCGCTACCGTGCTCACGCTGCGCGAGGGCAATCGCGAGCGCCTGGCGGGTGAGGTCAATGTGGCCGCCACGCAGATTGGTGCCGTGCTTGAAGGGCCCATTGGAGAAAACGCCTCGTTTCTGGCCAATGTGCGCCAAAGTTATCTGGACCTGTTGTTCAAGGCCATTGGCCTGAGCTTTATACCGGCCTACACCGATGCAACGGTCAAGGCCGTGTGGCGCCCGACGCGCAATGACGCACTCAGTGTGTTGGCGATCGGGGCACGTGGTACCGTCACGTTCAACAACGACAGCGCCGACGATCGACTCTCCAACGCGCAGGTGCTTTCACCAACACAGGATCAGTATTTCAGCGGCCTCACCTGGAAACGATTGCTGCCGCGCGGTGTGGTCACCACAACGCTCGGCCGAACGTGGACTCGCTTTGTGACCGCGCAGCGCGACAGTCTGCTCAATCCGATTTTTGAAAGTCGCAGTACAGAAGGTGAAACCACCTTGCGTTCGGACATCTCGTTTGCGCCACGCAGCAATCTGGCGTTTGAGGCGGGCACCATTTTCAAATACGCCAGCGCGCTGAACTTCGATGCCTCGCTGGCGGGCTTTGCGCGAACGGATGCCAACGGACTGCCGCAGCCGCTGAACATTGACACGAGCTTTACGGCGCTGCGCAACGGCACGTACGCACAAGCCACCTGGAGTGCAAACAATCAACTGCGTTTTACACTCGGGCTGCGTGGTGATTGGTACAACTTCCTCGACAACGCGGTGCGCATTGCACCGAGAGCTGCGGTGACATACGCCGCCAACGAAGTCACAACGTTTTCATTCAGCGCCGGACGATACTGGCAGGCGCCGAGCTTTATCTGGCTGGTCGGTGCCACTCAGAATGCGCAGACGTTGCGACCGTTTCGCGCCGACCACGCCGTGCTTGGGCTGACGCGTCTGGTTGGCAGCGATACCAAGGTGCAGTTCGAGGTGTACGGAAAGCGGTACGCCGACTATCCCACGCGTCCGTTCCGACCGCAGGCGGTACTCAGTCCAAGTGGGTTTGACGATGCCACCACTGACATTCCCTTTGGTCTGGAACCGCTCAATTCGCAGGGCACCGGCCAATCGTACGGCGCCGAGCTGTTTCTCCAACGCAAGTTTGGCGACAGTCCGTTTTACGGTCAGGCCGCGCTCAGCTACAATCGCACACGTTTTCGCGGACTCGATGGCACGGAGGCGCGAGGCGCTTTCGACACGCCGTGGCTGGGTAACGGTGTGCTCGGCTGGCGCCCCAATGCAAAATGGGAAGTGGCCACACGTGTGCGCGGCGCCACTGGCTTGCCGCTCACACCGTTTGTCACCGTTGGTCCGGAAGCCGGAACGCTTGATTTTGCGCGCTACAATTCGCAACGACTGGAGGCATTCTTCGCCGCCGACCTGCGCGTTGATCGGCGATTCCTACTGGGACAACGTCAGCTGATTGCGTTTGTCGATCTGCAGAACATCACGGCGCGCAGTAATCGCGGGGCGCCGCAATGGAATCCGCGGCTGCAAGCGACTGAGTTTTCAGACGGCATCGGTGTGCTACCCACGATCGGGCTGAATCTGGAGTTTTAGCACGAGTTGCTGTGTGAAGTCTGCGGTAGAGCCAGGTGTGACGTGCACACCGCACACCGCACACCGCACACCGCACACCGCGCACCGCACACCGTCACGCCACCACTCGTCACGCGCCGATGAGTTCACCCGTCTGCAAGCGCCAGAGCGATGCATACACACCGTCGCGCATGACGAGTTCGTCGTGTGTACCGTGTTCCACCACGCGTCCGTCGTCGAGCACGTAAATCGCGTCGGCGTGTCGCACGGTGGACAGACGATGAGCCACCACCAGCGTTGTTCGGCCGCGCGCGGCCAGAGCCAATGATCGTTGAATAGACGCCTCTGTTTCGTTGTCTACCGCGCTCGTTGCCTCATCCAGCACCAACAAGGCCGGGTTGCGATAAAACGCACGCGCCAGCGCAATACGCTGACGCTGCCCTCCGGAGAGTGTAGTGCCGCGCTCACCCACCACGCTGTCGTACCCATCCGCAAGCGCGATCACAAATGCGTGCACTTCGGCTTCACGTGCCGCCGCCATCACGCGCTCGCGATCTGGATTGCTGTCGCCATATGCAATGTTGTCCGCCACGGACGCGTCAGTGAGATACGGATCCTGTGCGACGTAACCAATGCGATGACGCAGCGATTCCGGGCTGTAGGTGGCAATGTCTACGCCGTCGAGCAAAATGCGACCACTCTGCGCGTCAATGAATCGCAGCAGCAGTTTGAGCAGCGAACTCTTGCCGCCGCCCGTTGCACCCACAAGCGCAACCGTTGATCCAGCCGGTACCTGCAACGTGACGCCGCGAAGCGCTGGACGATCGCCGTACGACAACCACACATTGTCAAACACCAGCGACGCGCGCGCGTCGGTTGGTACCGCCAGGGTCGCGTGAGCCGGCAAGGGGGTATCGAGCACTGCCATCACCCGTGCAACAGATGCCATGGCGCGATTATACAGGTCCGTCATATCGGCCAGTCGTGTGAGCGGCCACAGCAATCGTTGCGTGAGATATACGAGCGCCGAGTAGCTGCCGACACCCAGATCGCCACGCAAAGCGAGCACACCACCGTAGAGCATCGTGGCAATGAAGCCGGCCAGAATCGCCATGCGGATGACCGGTGTGATGGCCGCGGAAAAGCGAATCGCGTCATCGTTGCGTGCCCGGAAGCCATCTGATGCGACGCGCAGCTGTTCGGCTTCGAACGCTTCGGCGGTGTACGCCTGAATTGTGGCCATACCAAACAGATTATTGCTGATGCGGGATGACAACGTGGCCGCGGCCTCGCGCACGGCGGCATAGCGTGGCGCGAGGCGTTTCTGAAACCAGAAGGCGCCAAAGAGAATGAGTGGCACGGGGAGCAACGCCAGCACGGCCAGCTCGGCGGTGAGCACAAAAAACACTGCACCCACGAGCAGCGAGGAGCAGAACACCTGAATCAGGTCGTTCGCGCCGGTGTTGAGAAAGCGCTCAATCTGGTTCACGTCTTCGTTGAGCACGGCCATCAGTCGGCCACTGCGCTCGCGTTCAATCCATTCTGGCGGCAAGCGCTGGATGTGCGCATAGGCGGCTTGTCGAAGCTCGTGTTGCACGTTCTGGGCGAGCCCGCGCCAACGCAGTGCATACCGGTACTCAAAAAACGACTCGCACACCCACACCACAATCGTAATCGCAACCAGCGCATAGAGTTGCTGCATCGGGTCTTCCAGCCCCTGTCGTGCCAGGAACGAGTCTTTCCGATTCACCACCACGTCTACCGCGACGCCGATGAGCAGCTCCGGGAGCACGTCAAAGAGCTTGTTCAACACGGAATAGACCGTCGCCCAGACTGCATCGCGTCGATACGGTCGAGCAAACTGGAAGAGCCGTTGGAGCGGGGAGGAGACCGTGGCAGTCACTGGGCGGGCGTTAAATAGTGGGGGAAAAAACGGACCTGAGCTCCCGCAGGACATCGAAACGCCATCGATTTTTCCAAGGGGGATTGCTGAGCCTGCTCCCGGGTATCCAATTTGTCTACGAGGAATGTCCGACCGAAGTCTCTTCTCCTTTTGCCGAGCTATCGAACCATGACGAAGACCCGCGCCATTTTTGCTGCTGCTGCACTCTTCCTGTCGCTCTCCGCCTTTACGTCGGCGGCGCGCGTATTGGCCGATCTCACGGGCACGTGGAATGTGAGCGTGCAAACGCCCGACCAGACGATGAGTTCCACCCTCATAGTAAAGCAAATGGGCGACTCGCTTTCCGGCAGCCTGGAGTCGGAGTTGGGCAGCGCGCCCATGGTCGGGTCGGTAAAGGGTGACACGGTCGCGTTCAACTTCTCGCTGGATATGGGTGGTCAGGCGCTCGTGATTCAGGCACAAGGTCTGCTTTCCGATAAGAACAGCATGAGTGGCCAGCTGGATGTCTCAGGCATGGGCGTCATGCCGTTTACGGCCAAGCGGCAATAAGAGGCACCTCAACATCGGGCGCGGCGCAGTGATGGGTTGTCAGCGTGCGCGGTGGCTGTGACTTCTCAGGGAAAGGAGCTGGCCAGTACTCCGTCCAATGAGCACGGGCGAGCGTCGGAGCAACACGATGTCTCGCCCGTGCGTGCATGTCTGGCGCGTATTCTCCAAGGAAGCGATCTACCGGCGCTCTCTCGGCAGATCATCGACGCCATTACCGCGCTCGATGACGACGCCAGTTCACTGCAGCGGCTGGCCAACGTGGTGCTGCGCGAGTACAGCCTCACGGTAAGTGTCGTACGCACCGCCAACAGTGCGCATTACCGTCGAAGCGGCCGGCCAGTACAGAGCGCCACCCATGCCATGATGTTGCTCGGTGCCGGGACCGTTCGCTCGCTGGCCACCAGTCTGCTGCTGTTCGAAAACATGCAGCGGCGTTCGGCTGGGTTGCGCGAACTGATGCTCTTGTCGTTGCTCACGGCCAATCATGCACGCGAAGTCGCAACGCGACTGGGTGTCGGCGATCCGAGCGAAGCGCATCTGTGCGGCATGTTCCGCAATTTGGGCGAAGTGCTCGTCGCCTGTCACTTGCCCGAAGAGTACATGCGCGTGCACGCACGCATGCGGGAGTACGGTGAGTCACAGCCGCGCGCCTGCCACACAGTGCTTGGATTTCAGTACGAGGAGTTGGGGACGGAAACGTGTCGGCAGTGGGGCATGCCCGAGGCGGTGGTACACGGGATTCTTGGCCTGGCGACGTCAGCCACGTCACAGGTTGCCACGATCACGGCGTTCAGTCACGACCTCACCAACGCGCTGTATCGACGTGAAGGTGCTGGCAGCGATCTGCAGGCCGGTGTGGACGCGGTGCTCGATCAGTACCGGCCGCGACTCAGGCTCTCGCGCGAGCAGGTGCGGGAGGTGGTTGAAGCCGCACTCACGGAAACGCGGGAGCTGTTCATCAACGCCCGCGTGTCCATCGATGCGCTGCGGCTCCAGCAGCTCCACGAAGCGGCGCAAGAAGCGCTCGGCGTCACGCCGTCCCCCACGGCCGAGTGGGCCGGTGTCGAGGAGGCAACGCCCAATGCCACTGATTTGCTCGCCTTGCGAAGCCGCTTGTGGCAGGATGTGGCCAATGTCATTGATCCGGCGTCCGGCACCGATGTGAGCAGCATCATGCTGCTCGCGCTCGAAGCGATGTTGCGTGGTGGTCCGTTTGATCGCGCTGTGGTGGCCCTGCTCAACGGCGAGCGCACGCGGCTCAATGCACGCGCGGGGCTCGGCAGTGACGTGGAAGCACTCATGGCCAAGTTCGACTTTCCCATGACCGCCCGGGGAGGACCGATTGCGGCGGCGCTGCAGCAAAAGGTGCCCACCTATCTGCCGGTGGACCGGGCGATGAACCTGGTGGAGTTGCGATGGACAATCGGTTCCGGCATTGGACAGTTCGGTGTGGTGCCACTTGTGGTGTCCAATACAGTGATCGGCTGCTTTTACGTCGACCGACTGGTCACCGATCCGGTGCCGGACGCAGAATCGCTTGGCTACGTTCATGCGCTGGTACAGCAGGTGGTGGAAGCAATCGAAGCACGTCGCCGCGCGAGTGTCTCGCTGGACGCGGAAGCCAAGAGTGCCCTGGTCCTTCGTGTACTGCGCGGCGAGGATCCGGCCGCCGTGGCGCGTGGGGCGAATATTTCTCCCGCTCAGCTGGAAAGCTGGCGCGCGGCCTTTCTCGCCGGCGCGACGGCGAGCCTGGCCGGGCAGTAGTCTACAGCACGACCCCGCGTCAGGGCGCAGCGTTTCGCCACAGCGAGACCCTGCGTGAGCGCGTACACTCTGAAGTGCGGGCTCGCAGAATGTCAGCCAGTCACGCCCTGCTTCGCCCTCCGCTTCACCGCTCACCGCTTACCGCTCACCGCTCACCGCTTCACCGCCGCCGATGGTTGCGATGCTGCTCCCCACCATACCCGGAGTCCGGATGTTTCGCTTGAGCGAATCGATGCGCCGCGCCGCTCGTTTGGCGCTTGCACTCGCCGCCGGTGCCGTTGTCACGGTCACCTCGGCCACGGCCCAAGCCACGCAGAAGATTGACGAGGCGTATACAAAGCAGATTCGCGAACTGCTCACTGATCCTCGCATCAGTACCGAGCTGGTGAACTACTTGCCCGCATCAGAAACCGTGCCCACGCCATTGAGCTTTCCGGGCATCAATCGCGTGATCGGGACGCCGGGCTACCTCACGAAAGCGCGCGACATCCATCGCTATCTCGAAGCGATCGCCCGGGCTGCGCCCACTCGCGCGAAGTTCTGGGTGATGGGGCAGTCGGAGGAAGGGCGCGATATGGTCGCGTTTGTGGTAAGCGACGAAGAGACCATTGCCAATCTCGACACGTACAAAGGCTACATGCAGGAGCTCGCCGACCCGCGCCGCACCAGCGAAGCGCGCGCGTTGGAGCTGCAGCAGATTGCCAAGCCGATTTATTACATCACCAGTGGCATGCACTCCACCGAGACCGGTGGACCGGAGATGCTGATGGAATTGGCCTATAGGCTGGTGGTGGATGAGTCGCCCAGAATTGCCGGCATTCGCCGGAACGTCATCACGATGATCACTCCGGTCATTGAACCTGATGGCCGTGAGAAGATTCTCGACGGTGTGTGTTATCGCACACGCACCGGCAACAACCTGCCCACGCCGTATTGGGGCAAGTACGTTGCACACGACAACAATCGCGACGGCATGGGTCAGTTCCTCAAGCTCACGCAACATGTGCGGAACACCAATCTCGAGTGGCGCCCGGTGGTGATGCACGATCTGCACGAACAGGCCACGCTACTCTACGTCTCCACCGGCACCGGCCCGTACAATGAGCAGATCGATCCCATCACGATCAACGAATGGTGGTGGATGGCAGAGAATGAGGTCATGGAAATGACCAAGCGCGGCGTGCCGGGCGTGTGGACGTATGGGTTCTACGATGGGTGGGTGCCCAACTACATGTTCTTCATGGCACACACCGTCAATGCGATTGGCCGTTTTTACGAAGTGCAGAGCTATGGCAGCGGCTGCGATGGTGAAGTCTCGGGTGGGCGCGGTCGTGCGTCGGGACCTCGCAGCGGCACGCCCGACGATTCCCTCACACGAGTGCTCGGCGGCACCAACTACAATCAGAGTCGTGAGTGGTTTCGCCCCAACCCTACACCGAATGACATTCGCTGGGGGCCGCGCGCCAACACCAACATCCAGCAGTCGGCGTTGATTCTCTCGCTCTGGAACATGGGTAAGGAACGCGATCGTTTTCTCGAGAACTACTGGATCAAAAACAGGAATGCCATCAATCGCGGCAAGCTGGGGCCGATCAAGGGCTGGGTGATTCCAGCCACGCAGCACCACAAGCAAAACGCGGCCGAAGCGGTGAACGCGCTCATGGATCAGGGCCTTGAGTTTCATGTGGCCGAGCGTGACATGACGCTGGATTCGCTGTCGGTGCGCAAGGGTGACTGGATCATTCGTGGCGATCAACCGCTGCGCACAATCGCCGACATGTACTTCGCCGTGCAGAACTATCCCACCACGAACCCATCGCCGTACGACGACACCGGCTGGACGTTCCCCATGATGCGCAACATCATTGTGCACGAAGTAAAGAACCCGCAGCTGTTCGACGCCGCCATGGCGCGAGCCGACACGCACGTTACCGCGCCGAGCGGTGTGACGGGTAGCGGATCAACCATCATTGTGGAGCACACGGGTGACAACAACCTCGTGCGCTTTCGGTATGCACTGGCCAATGTGTCCATGCTGGCGGCCGAAGATTCGTTTTCGGCGGGTGGCCGGTCGTTTGGAGCGGGTGCGTTCATCATCCGGAATGCGAACCGCGCGCAGATTGAGCCGCTGCTGAGCGAGCTGGGCCTCACGGGCGTGGCCGTAAGCAGTGCGCCAACGGTCAAAACACACGAGCTGGACCTCCCGCGCATTGGCTATATCCATAGCTGGACCAACACGCAGAACGAAGGCTGGGTGCGCGCGGCCCTCGACTACTACGGTGTACCGTACACGTACTTTGGCGAGAACGAAGTACGCAAAATGGGTTCGCTGCGCGATCGTTTTGATGTGATCATGTGGCCGCATGGCGGGAGCGTTGGGCAGGGCGCGCCCACGAGTGGTACGCCCATTCCATACAAGCGCACCGCCGAGTATCCGGATATTGGGTATCCCGATTCGACGGATGATGTGCGTGGTGGACTTGGTACCGATGGTCTGGCCATGCTGCATACGTTCGTGCAACAGGGCGGCACGATCATTACCGAAGGCAATACGTCGGCGATTTTTCCGAGCTACAGTCTGACACCGGGTTTGCGCACTACGAGTGCACCCGGCCTGGTCAATCGCGGAACGCTCTTGCGCGGGGTGATTACCGACATGAAGAGTCCCTTGGTGTACGGCTATAAAATCAATCAGTTGCCGATCTACTTCAGCGGCGGCACTCTGCTCGACGCGGGCGCACCAACCACGCCTGATGCCAAGCCCGTGAGCACGGTGAACGTGTTCCGCCCCGGC
Source organism: Gemmatimonadales bacterium (assembly GCA_038203945.1). Classification (GTDB taxonomy): domain Bacteria; phylum Gemmatimonadota; class Gemmatimonadetes; order Gemmatimonadales; family Gemmatimonadaceae; genus JAABRT01. The sequence continues at coordinate 8,582 of JBBRDJ010000049.1, read as the reverse complement.
AGCTCGGCGGCACTCTCGGGCGCCGCGGCGGGAGGCGGTGGCATTGGTCCGGCGCCGCGCCGCAGCAGCGTGTATCAGAACACCACGCCCATGGCGACATGGGTGGAGCACTCACAGTGGAATCCCACGCAGCAGTGGCCCGACGCTGCGATCATCAAAGTTGGCGCGAGCGCCGGACGGTTTGGTACTGATGCGGATGGCATCAGTACCCTTCCCGGTATGGCACCACGCGTGGTTGTGCAGTTCCCTGCCAGCCCGCGAGACATGTTGCTGTCGGGTGTGCTCGAGGGGGGCGAAATGCTGTCCAATCGCCCCACGGTGATGAGTCAGAAACTCGGGCAGGGCAGCGTGGTGATGTTCACCACCCGTCCATTCTGGCGTTGGCAAACGCAGGGCACGTTCATGATGGGCTTCAATGCCATCATGCACTGGAATGATCTGGACGCGGGCGCGCCCTGATCAACCCGTCACGCCGGCGTCGCGCAACAGTTGCACCAGCTGTGCCTTGGGCACCGCGCCCATCTGTTGCGCGACCTGTTTGCCACCGCGAAAGGCAATGATGGTTGGGATACTGCGGATGTTGAAGGCCTGTGATGTTTGCGGTGCCAGATCCGTGTTCAGCTTGGCCACCAGCGCGCGTCCGGCATATTCTGCGGCCACGGCGTCAAATGTTGGCGCCATCGCTTTGCACGGACCGCACCAGTCGGCGTAGAAATCCACCAGCACCGGCACGTGCGCATTGGCGATAACATCCGCAAAGGTGTCATCGCGCAGTGGTAGCGGACGATCGAGCAGAATGGGCTTGCCACACTCGGCGTTCCGACACTTGGGCCGATCTGCGACGCGTGCCATGTTGACCTTGTTGCGTGTTCCGCAAAACTGGCATGGCACCGTTACGTAGCGGGCGGTGGCGGTGGCCGATGCCGCTTGAGCGGATCCGGTGCTGGCTGAGTGACTATCGGACGACATGGTCTCCCCGAACGATTGGTGGCCTGACGCAGTATCTTGCCCGTGGAGCGCCCGCGGTATCGCGTTGCGGGGCACGATCGCATTTCTGAAATCAGCGAGGTCCCGGGCGGCTTCGCAACCTGTTCCTTCATTCCACTACGTACCACTTTGCATGTCTGGCCGCATTCACCAACTGTCGCGCTCACCCGGTGGAGTACCAAAGCAAGAGATAGAGCACGTCATGCTGCTGGTAACCGGCCTCGAGGGCGACTGGCAGCGCAACCGCAAATACCACGGCGGCCCCGATCGCGCCGTGTGTCTGTTTCCATACGAACTCATCAACACGCTGCACGCCAATGGACATCCGATTTCGCCTGGCAGTGTCGGTGAGAACATCACCACGGAAGGCGTCGACTGGTCGATGATTGTGCCCGGAGTGCAGCTGGAGCTTGGCGAAACGGCGGTGATCGAAGTCGTCAGCTACACGGCGCCGTGTCGAACCATCCGTGCAGCGTTTGCCGACAAGGACTTCACACGCATCGCACAAAAGCTGCATCCCGGTCGCTCGCGTGTGTACGCGCGCGTCATCACCGAAGGTATGCTGCGACGCCACGATGCGATCCGGTTGCGATAGTGATCGTGAAACACATCTTGTAATCATTTGCAACCAGCTGCCGACCATGTCCGAAAAAGGTGAGTACGTGCTGGGCACGCATGACGATGAGTTGCATCGGCTCGGCTTTCAGCATCAGGTGTGGGCGCCGCAAACCACACGACTCTGGGAAATCGCACGCTTCGCACCACCGTCCCGATTACTTGATCTCGGTAGCGGTCCCGGCTATGCAACGGCCGACCTGGCGCAGCTTGTCGGGTCCGACGGTCATGTGTCCGCCGTCGATGTATCGCGCCGATTTCTCGCATCGCTCGAACAGCTCATTGCCGCTCGCGCGCTGCACAACGTGTCGTGGCACGAAGCCGACGCGAGCGCCCTGCCGCTGGAATCCAACTCCCTCGACGGCGCATTCGCACGTTGGTTGCTCTGCTTCACGCCCAACGCACCGGCGGTAGTGCGCGACGTGGCGCGCGTGCTCAAGCCCGGTGGTCGATTCGTAATCATGGATTACGCGAACTACGAAGCGCTGAGTATGTGTCCGCCAAGCGACGCGGTCGATCACGTGGTACGTGCCACCGGTCAATCGGTACGACTGCGCGGTGGTTCGTTTGATATAGGACGTGCTGTGCCCACCTTGCTGCACGACGCGGGATTTGAGGTGGAACACATCGAACCCATCGTACGTGTTGCACGTCCGTTGAGTGCGCTCTGGAACTGGCCATCGAGTTTCTTCCGCAACTATTTGCCCACGCTTCTCTCGCTCAAGCTCATCACCGAGGAGGAACGCGATGCGTTTCTGCAGGTGTGGGACGAACGTTCACGCGATCCTTCGGCCTATCTCATCACGCCCACGATGGTGGGGATTGTTGGCGTCAAGCGGTGAAGGGTTCCCGGGTTGCGCAAACGGATCTTTTTGGCGCTTCGGCGGAATCCACGCTCGCGCAGACGTCAGACGCAACGCCGACGTCGTTGCGCAAAGACCGTGAGGTGTTACCTGCGACGGTTGCTGCGTCACTCCGTGAGATCGCCGCACAACTGCCGCCCACGCTGCGGTTGGGTACGTCGAGCTGGGCGTTCCCTGGATGGAAGTCCTTGGTATACGACGGCGATTATGCAACCAATGTCTTGGCGCGTCGAGGACTGCATGCGTATGCGCAACATCCGCTGCTTCGCGCCGTTGGCCTCGATCGCACATTCTATGCACCCATCAGCGAGCACGCTTTTTCAGAGTATGCAAAAGCAGTTCCGGATGACTTCCGGTTTCTCGTCAAGGCACACGCCGCGATTACGACACCACGCGGTATGCGTGTAGCGGGGCACGCGCCGTCGATGGATCGCTTCCTGGACGTCGAGTACGCGACCAACGAAGTCATCGAGCCGGCCGTTCGCGGACTTGGGGTTCGGCTCGGTGTGATCCTGTTTCAGTTCCCGCCGCTCGCGCTGTCGGCCCGTAAAATCGACGCGCTACCCGACGCGCTGGGTGCGTTTCTGCAAGCGCTTCCGCGCGGCGTACCCTACGCCGTTGAAGTTCGTAATGCGGCGCTGCTAGGTGTGCCCTACGCGCACGCGCTGGCGGCAGGACGCGCGACTCATTGTTACACCGTGCATCCCAGCATGCCGGGCATACCTGCCCAGCAGGCGGCCATTGGAGCTGTTGACAACCCCGCACACACGGGGCCTGCGGTCATTCGCTGGATGCTGGGCCACGGTCGCGAATACGCCGAAGCACGCGACGAGTATGCGCCTTTTGATCAGCTGGTGGCGCCGGATCTGTCGAGCCGAGCGGACATCGCCGGGCTGATGTCTCAGCTCAATGCGCAGCATCGCACGACGATTGTGATCGCCAACAACAAGGCTGAGGGGAGCGCGCCGCGCACGCTCATGGAGCTGGCTCATCTGGCGGCGGGAGCCGGGCGGCAGTAACGTTTCTCTATCGGCAACGTCCAACGAACAGGCACGTGGGCTTTCAGGAGCACACGATCGGGCTCAAACGAATCCAACCGGAAACCGTATGACAAACACCATCACCTTTCGTCGGGTTGTCGCGCTGCTGGCCGTTCCATTCGTACTTGCCGCGTGTGATAGTCAGCCAACCGGGACCGACGCAACCGAGGAGACATCGTTTGAGGCCGTGCTGGAAACGGCGGGGGAAGGCGCATCGGCGGCCATGTTCCTGGCGGGAGCGCCAGAAAACGTGCGGCTCACGGCTGAGCAGCGGACCAGAATTCGCGAAATCAACGAGGCCTTTCGTGTAGCGAATCAGGCGGACGTGCGGGCGCTGGAAGCAATCACGCGCGCCGCTGTGCAGGCGCGGCGCGGCGGTGCGTCACCGGAAGCGATTCGAGGAATTCTCGAAGAAGCACTGCCCGTACGCTTGCGTCTTGCCTCAGCGTTTCGGGCGTTGAATCGCGACATCCAGGCGGTGCTGACCGAAGCGCAGCGGAATTGGCTGCGCGACAACGCGCGGAGAATGGGACCGCAGCTGCCGTTACCTCCTCGACGGCCGTAAAGGTTCGCTCCGCGTCACAGCTTGTGGGTGGATAACAACAGACTTGTCTCCGAGTTTCCCACGCCCTTGATGGTGCGGATGCTGCGCAGTGCCTCGTCGAAGGACTCGAGACTCTCCGTGCCCAGCTCCGCCACAATGTCCCAGCGACCGTTGGTGGTGTGCAACGCGCGGACTTGCGGATACCCCCGTAGCGCCGTCAGAATCGTGTCTGATCGATCGCCCTCCACGCTGATCATCATCATGGCTCGGACCCGTTGCGGCTCGGCCTCCGGCGTCGTGCGCACGGTGAAGCCCAGCACGACGCGCTGTGCAACCAGCCGATCGATTCTGTTCTGCACGGTGCCACGTGAGACGCCGAGCAGCTTGGCCAGCTGCGCCACTGAAACACGCGCGTTTTCCCGCAAATGGGCGATGAGGCGCTGGTCAATGCCATCCATAGAACCGACCTGAACTATGCGTGAGATGTCATATCGTCAATTTGGTATGGCATAATGTAGAGTGAGGCTGACATATCTGCCAGTTTCTTGCGCTTGTTGCTGGCATGGGTTTCGTGGCATGATACAAGAGCGAAATCGACCGGACGGCACGCGCCGTTGGGCGATCAAACCTCTGTTGCCGGAGTACCAATGAACATGACGTCGATTCACTCCACGCCAACCAGCGCCGAACTGATCGAGATTGAGGAGCAGTGGGGCGCGCGCAACTACAAGCCGCTTGACCTGGTCATCACTCGTGGTGAAGGCGCGTGGGTCATGGATGTAGAAGGGCGGAGCTATCTCGACTGCCTCAGCGCCTACTCGGCTGTCAATCAGGGCCACTGCCATCCGCGCTTGCTGGCCACGCTCACCGAACAGGCCTCGCGTGTGACGCTCACCTCGCGTGCCTTCCGCAACGATCAGCTCCCACACTTCTGCGAGGAGCTCGCGAACATTTGCGGGATGGAGATGGTGCTGCCCATGAATACCGGTGCCGAGGCGGTGGAAACGGCCATCAAGGCGGCGCGCCGGTGGGGCTACATGCACAAGAACATCCCTGCCGACATGGCCAACATCATTGTCTTTGATGGCAACTTTCACGGGCGCACCACAACGATCGTTGGATTTTCATCGGAGGCGTCATATCGCGAAGGCTTTGGCCCATTCGCTCCCGGCTTTACGCGCGTTCCGTTTGGTGATCTCGACGCCGTGCGCGCCGCGATGAACGCGCACACCTGCGCCGTGTTGTTTGAGCCGATTCAGTGCGAGGCCGGTGTCATCATGCCGCCGGACGGCTTTTTGCGCGGACTCGCGGCACTGTGCAAGCAGGAGAACGTGTTGATGATTGCCGACGAAATCCAGACGGGCCTCGGGCGCACCGGTCGGCTGTTCGCCTGCGATCATGAGGATGTCAAGCCGGATATGTACGTACTTGGCAAAGCGCTCTCCGGTGGGTTTTATCCGGTGTCGGCTGTTGTCTCGCGCAAGGACGTGCTGAGCGTCTTTGGTCCGGGCACGCATGGCAGCACGTATGGTGGCAACCCGCTCGGCTGCGCGGTTGCGCGCACCGCGCTGGCTGTGATGCAGGACGAACGACTGGTCGAGCGATCGGCGGAACTGGGTGCGTGGTTGCTTGAGGAACTCAAGACACTGTCGCATCCGGACATTATCACCGTGCGTGGACGCGGCCTGATCCTCGCCATCGAGTTGCGTGTACCGGCGCGTCAGTACTGCGAGGCGCTCATGCAACGCGGTGTGCTGTGCAAGGAAACGCACGACACCGTGATCCGACTGGCTCCACCGTTGGTGGTGCGACAGGAAGATCTGGCGTGGGCCATGAAACAGTTGCGGGTTGTGTTCGATAGCGAACAGCGTATGTCGAGTGCCGCTTGATCAGCCGTATTTCGGTTGCAGTGCGGCGGTGTGTCTTTCACTTATCTGACCAACAGAATATGCGAGTGATCATTCGTACCATCATGCCGGCGGTAGCCGTGGCTCTCACTGCCGGTACGTTGCTGGCCGCGCCGCGACTGCTGCAGGATCTCACGGGCACGTGGGCGTTTGCCGTCGTGACGGAAAACGGCACTGGAACACCCACGGTGGTGATCAGGCAATCGGCTGGCAAAATCGCCGGCACGTACGAATCGCGCATGATGGGACAGCGCAACATTGCGGGCGTGGTGAAGGGTGACTCCGTACTGTTCACGCTCGAAGCCAACGGTCCCGACGGTGTCGCGCTCGATTTCAAGGGCGTTGTGGTGAACAAGGACAGCTTGGCTGGCACCGTGGACTTTGGCGGAATGGGTGGGGCGGCGTTCAGCGCCAAGCGCCAGCGCTGATATTGCGGTGAGTGGATATTCCGGCCGCAGCCTGTGGTTGCGCGTTGACGCGTTGCTCGTTGACGCGTTGACGCGTTGACGCGTTGACGCGTTGCTCGCCGCTACTTGCGTCGCTGTCAAGTTGCCACAGGCTATGGTTCCGGTCGATCTCGGCCAAGCGCGACTTCGTCGTAGACAACTACGTCCGCGTCACTTCGACGCCGCCGACCGCCGACTCCCGGATGCGCGCCCCGACGCACGGGAAGTCGTTGGCCTCGAAGGCCGCCTGGCGAAATAGCGCGCTGCCGCCACGCCGCCCCAAAAACCGCCGGCGTGCGATTGCCAACTGACACCAGGCGCACCGGGCAGCACGCCAAACACCAGTCCGCCCCACACGCCCGCCACCACGATACTCAGCAGCATCATGCCTACCCGCCGTGCGAACCAGCCGTGGGAGAGCAGGTAGCCGAGGTAACCAAACACCACGCCACTCGCGCCAATGTGGACGCTGTTCGACGGGCCCAGCAACCACGCGCCGAGCCCGGAGCACACCACCACCCACGCGGTCACGGCCGCAAACCGCCGTGCGTCGGCAATGAGCACGAGTGCGCCCAGTGCCAGCAGTGGCACGCTGTTGCTGGCCAGATGCGCGGCGTTTCCGTGCAGGAACGGCGCGAACAACACGCCGCGCAACCCGTCCACGCTGCGAGGGCGCACGCCAAACTGTGCAAATGAGCCCGGGAGGATTGCGTCAAGGGCAAGTACAAGCCAGCACAGCGCAACAAAGCCGGCCAGCCAGAGTGTGCGACGTTGCAGGGCGGCGGTGCTCATGACCTGCTGCCGAGAACGTCCGAATCACTCAAAAACCTTTCAGCGACGCCCGCCGACGGCAGCATGCAGGTGTCGCGCCGGCCAAACCAGCGGTATCGATGGCGCGCGATCCAGCGATACATCGCGTCTCGCAGAAAGCGCGGCAGCAGGCGACCAATCGTGAGCAATGACCACGGCATCCCAAGATGTGACGCGATGCGCAGTGCCGCGTCGGAACGTGTGTGCACACCATCGTTGTCAATGAATACAATGCTGTCGGGCAGGTTCCGGTGCGCGTTGTGACGCTCGAGCAGCTGTTGTGCGGCCGTACTTTGCAACGCGCCGAAGTGCAGCACCTCACGCTTGTCGTGCTCCAGCAGCCAGGTGACCGCCCAGTTGCACAAGTTGCACACGCCGTCAAAGAGCACCACGTACTGCATTTGTGGAGCCCGAGATCCTGCTGACTGCGCTGACGGAACGGTTGTCGGAGACACCAGATCGGCCTGTCCGGAGGAAATTGCGGCGAGCGCATTGGTGAACTCCCGCAAAGGCGCGATCACCTTATACACCATAAGCGAGGGTGACGATTGGAACCACGCTTCGCTGGCAGCGCTCTTCGCGCGCACCGGTTTCCTCTCTCGGTACCACGCTTTCCCGGTGGCCTGCTCGCTCCACGCAGGCGGCGGAGTTACACTCCGGTATGCTCTCAGTCTTTTTGCAGATGTTCATCTTTGGCGGCGTGGCACTCGTTGCGCTGCTCTTCATTGGCTCCGCTGACGACGGGCCTGTGTCCGTTGGCGAGGGTGGACTCGCCGGACTGGCGTCCGCGTTTCTGTCTATTCGCAGCATATTGGCCGCCATGACCGTCGCTGGCGCAACTGGCGCGTTGCTGACCGGGGTGCTGCACGTTCCAATGCCGCTGGCCATCGGTGGTGCCATGGTTGGCGCGTGGGTGGGGGCAAAAACGTGGCGTTGGTTGCTGCGCCGACTTCGTGTGTTTGATCGCGACCACAGTGCCAGCACCGACCTGCTGGTCGGTCGCGAAGGGGTGCTCACGGTCGGCATCGGCGGCCACGCGTCGCCCGGTATCATACAACTCACCCTCGGCGGCGTGTCGCAGGAATACACCGCCATTCCTGACGAAAACGGAATCTTTCCCGAAGGTGCACGCGTAGTCATTGTAAGCCTGGCGTCGCCCTCCAGCGTGATTGTACGCGCCAGTCCGTACCCCGAACTTTCCTCCAGCTCATAACAACAATGCCCGCACTGTTTACCCTGCTGCAAGCCGTCGAAACCGAGTCGCCGGTCGATGCTATGCTGTCGCTGATCCTCGGCGGTGGCAGTGTGTTGTTGGTGATTGGTCTGATCGTCGCACTCGGAATCTTTTTCGCGTCGCGCTACAAGGTGTG
>JBBRDJ010000048.1:0-25133 GCA_038203945.1 Gemmatimonadales bacterium | reverse complement strand
GGAGGGGCCGGAGGTAATATTTTTAATGTCGGGAAATCGCAGGCTAAGATTTTTGATAAAGAGTCCAGGGTTAGTACTACTTTTAAAGAAGTTGCAGGTCTGGCTGAAGCAAAACAGGAGATTGAAGAGATTGTCGAATTTCTCAAGAATCCTGAACGATATACAAAGCTTGGTGGAAAAATTCCGAAGGGAGCTTTGCTGGTAGGCCCTCCCGGGACAGGTAAAACACTTTTAGCCAAGGCTGTCGCAGGCGAAGCCGATGTTCCTTTTTTCTCCATGTCGGGTTCCGACTTTGTGGAGATGTTCGTGGGCGTTGGTGCATCACGCGTGCGCGATCTCTTTGAACAGGGCAAGGCGCAGGCGCCGTGCATCATTTTCATTGACGAAATCGACGCCGTGGGTCGTCACCGTGGTGCCGGTCTTGGCGGCGGCCACGATGAGCGCGAGCAGACGCTCAATCAGCTGCTCGTTGAGATGGACGGCTTCGAATCCAACGAAGGCGTGATTCTGATCGCCGCCACCAATCGTCCCGATGTTCTCGATCCGGCGCTACTGCGTCCGGGCCGCTTCGACCGTCAGATTGTTGTAGACGCGCCCGATTTGCGTGGTCGCGAGGGCATCCTCAAGGTGCACTTGCGCAACAAGCCGATTGCCGACGATGTGGAGATCACCTCGCTGGCGCGCGGCACACCGGGCATGGCGGGTGCAGATCTGGCCAACCTGGTGAACGAAGGCGCGTTGTTGGCGGCGCGTAAGGGTCACGACAAGATCTACATGAACGATCTTGAAGAGGCCAAGGACAAGGTCATGCTTGGTGCGGAGCGCAAGTCGCTGGTAATGCGCGAAGAGGAGCGTCGTCTCACGGCATTCCATGAGGCGGGCCACGCGGTGTGTGCCATGATGGTCAAGGGCAACGATCCGTTGCACAAGGTCACCATCGTGCCGCGCGGTCGCGCACTTGGTGTGGCGTTTACGCTGCCCGAAGACGATCGCGTGTCGGTGACACGTGAACAACTTGAGGCGCGTCTCGTGATGGCGTATGGCGGGCGGGTGGCTGAGGAGTTGGTGTTCGGACGTGATCGTGTCACGACCGGTGCATCCAGCGACATTCAGCAGGCCACCTCGTTGGCGCGCCGGTACGTGTCGCAGTGGGGATTGAGCGATGCGGTGGGACCGATTCTTGTGGGCGACAACGAACAGGAAGTATTCCTGGGCCGCGATCTGCACAGTCGTCGTGAGATTTCAGAAAAGACTGCGCAGCTGGTAGACGCCGAAGTGTCGCGCGTAATCAACGAAGCCTATTCGCGTGCGCGGGCCGTGCTCACCGAACACAAGGATTTGTTGCACGCCATGGCCACCAACCTGCTCGAGCGTGAAACACTGGTGCGCGAAGACTTTGCGATCCTGCGTGTGGGTGGTACGTTGCCACCGCGCCAGCCGGAGCCCGGTTCGGTGCCGCAGTTGCCGCCGGTTGCCCCTGTGGCGCCGCAGGCTGCTCGCCCGGTGCCACCCCCATTGCTCGGTGGGCCGGAACCGTCTCCCGCGTGATGTACCGAGTGTGAGGCAGGCTCACACGTGGTAGAGGTTACGATACGGGCGGCTTCGGGGTTCATTCCCGAAGCCGCCCGTTGCACATTTCTCCCCACCTTCTCCCCTACGCTGTGCTCGATCTGGCTCTGCTGCAAGCGCTTCGTATAAGCTGGCGTGATCTCCTGGAGATCGCCGTCGTGGCTGTGCTGTTCTATCGCGTATTACTGCTCATTCGTGGTACGCGTGCGTTGCAGATGCTGGGCGGGATTGTGGTGCTGGCGTTTTCGTTCGCTGTGGCCTGGCTGCTCAAGCTCACCATGATCACGTACGTGCTCGGCGTGGTATTCACCTACGGCGCGTTTGCGCTGCTGGTGATTTTTCAGCCAGAACTGCGTGCGGCGCTGGCACACCTGGGTCCGTCCCGCATGGGCCGGGTATTTCGTGGGCTTGAGGGTGATGCGGTGCTCGACGAGATCATCGATGCGGTGGAGCGGCTGTCCCGGTCGGGTGTAGGCGCGATCATCGTAATAGAGAGGGAGACGTCGCTCGATGAATACATCGAAAGCGGTTCGGCGCTGGAGGCCAAGGTATCGGCCGATTTGCTGACCACGATTTTTACTCCGTACTCGCCGCTGCATGATGGCGCCGTGATTGTGCGCGACGATCTGATCATCGGGGCCAGCTGCATTCTGCCGCTGTCGCAGGCTATCACGCTGGATCGGGCCTTGGGCACGCGGCATCGCGCCGCTTTGGGCCTTTCGGAAGAGTCGGACGCGATGGTGATTGTGGTGAGCGAGGAGCGCGCGTCCATCAGTGTGGCGCAGGGTGGGCAGCTGCGGCAGGAGCTCACACCGCTGCAGGTGCGTGACTTACTGGCCGGGCGGGAGCCTCGCGCGACCACGGAGTACGCGGTGATGCAGCTCTGATACACTTGTCGCGTAACTGGCGCATATCTAGCTTCATAGGCTAGGCCGAAAGTGTGCGCCAACGTCGACTGCGCAGGCGGCGGCGTCCCGCTCCGCTTTGTGCGACTGTTCGCCATTCTCCGTCGGTACCCGTGACCGCCTCCCCGTCCATTCTCGCTTCTGACTCGGCCTACGCACTCGCTGTCGCGGAGCGCGTTCGCGACGCGCGTGATCGTATCGACGCGGCGAGAGTTCGAGGCGGCCACAGACAGGACGTAACGCTGGTGGCCGTGACCAAGACGCACGGCGTTGAAGCGGTGCAGGCGGTGGCCATGGCCGGTGTGACAGATGTGGGCGAGAATCGCGTGCAGGAGGCGGAGCCCAAGCGTGCCCAATGCGGCGTGTCACTGCGTTGGCATTTGATTGGTCATGTGCAGCGCAACAAGGCGTCGTCGGCGGTGTCGTTTGACCTGGTACATTCGCTCGATTCCGACCGACTGGCCACGGCACTCGGTCGGGCGGCGACTGAGGCCGATCGGGTGTGCGATGTGCTTGTGCAGGTGAATGTGAGCGGCGAGGAAAGCAAGTTCGGCATCGCGGCCGAAGAAGTTGCCGCATTGGCCGAACGATTGCACGCGTGTTCGTCGCTCAAGGTGCGCGGCATCATGACAATGGCACCATACGATGCCAACGACGCCCTCTTGCGCCGTGTGTTCACCGACGCGCGCGCGTGTTTCCAAACGCTGCGTGCGGCCGGACATGATGCGTCGGTATTGTCGATGGGCATGTCGGGTGATTTTGAAATGGCGGTGGAAGAGGGCGCGACGCACGTACGGCTGGGAACGATGCTCTTTGGCGAACGTGAGTGATCGCGTGAGTGATAGCGTGACGACTTCTTTCTTTCTTGCGCGGCGGAGTGTGACATGACCGATGATCGCTTCAGGCTCACCGCGCTCGACGCGCGTCGTTGGGACTTTGGCAACGCGCTGCGCGGGTACGACCGCACGCGCGTTGACGAGTTCCGTGATCAGGTGGCCGATGAACTCGAGCGCATGGGACGCACGAATCAGGAGTTGGAAACGAAAGTCAGCAATTTCCTGGAGCAGCTGCGCGTGTTTCGTGATCGCGACAAGGCCCTCAATGAAGCGCTGGTATCGGCGCAACAGCTGCGCGGAGAAATCCGGAGCCAGGCCGAGCGTGAAGCACAACTGATGCTGCGCGAAGCACAGTCTGAAGCGGATCGCATTCTGACCGGCGTGCAGGGCGACATTCGCCGAGCCGAGGAAGAGCTGCAGCAGTTGTGGCGCACACGCAAAGCGTTTCTGGCACAAATGCGCACGCTTGTGGAGCGGCAGTCCACCGAGATTGCCGCAGCCGACAGCGTGACGCCGCCCGAGTTGGGCACCACGTCGCGATCGGCGGGTGATCGGCACACGGGTGCCCGACCTTCAGATGTTGGATTTCGCCTCGATGTCGGTGCGGAATCTACCCCGCGCATACAGCCGATCATTGATGGTGCAGAAGCACAGCCACCGCGTCCGTCCATGCCAACCCCGTCGTGGCTCGACGCCATGGGTGAAGAGGAAGAGGAAAAATCATGAACATGCCACACGGATTTCCGCAGCTGCAGTACACGCAGGAGCACACGGCCGTTGGACTGGCGCATCCGGCGTTGGGCTTGCACGCGCGCGAACGCATTGAAGCGGCCGCGCACGCGGTACGTCAGCGTTTTCCCAAACCGGCCGATGTCGCCGTCATTCTGGGCACCGGGCTTGGTGCGCTCGCCGATGTGATGGACGTGGAGGTAACGATCGGGTACGAAGAGTTGCCCAACTTCCCGCTCTCCACGGTGGAATCGCACCGCGGGCGATTGTTGTGCGGCACGCTGGGTGGCAAAACCGTGATCGCCATGCAGGGACGATTTCATCGCTACGAGGGCTATTCGCTGCAGCAGGTCACCTTTCCGGTGCGTGTGCTGCGCGCGCTCGGCGCCGAAACACTCGTGGTGTCAAACGCCTGTGGCGGCATGAATCCGCTGTGGGCGTCTGGTGATCTCATGTTGATCTCGGACCACATCAACATGCTGGGTGACAATCCGCTCATCGGTCCCAATGACGAAGCGCTTGGGCCGCGCTTTCCCGATATGTCGGTTCCGTACGATCCGGAGCTGCGCCGTTTGGCGCGTGAAGTTGCAGCCGGCGCTGGCGTCACGCTGCGTGAAGGTGTGTACGTGGCCGTACCGGGGCCAAACCTGGAAACGCGCGCTGAATATCGTATGCTGCGCAATATCGGCGCTGACGTGGTTGGAATGAGCACAGTGCCTGAAGTGATTGTGGCGCGGCACGGCGGCATGCGCGTGCTCGGCTTGTCCATCATCACCGACCTCTGTTTGCCGGACGCCCTCGAGGCCACCAATCTCGACGATATTCTACGGGTGGCGCGCGAAGCTGAACCCAGCCTGACAACCGTTGTGCGCGGCGTTGTGGAGCGTATGTGAGCGAAGGTTCTGTCAGCGCTGTGGCTCCGCGTTTCCCACTGCCGGACGCTGAACAAACGGCGCACGCGCTCGAGCAGTCGGTGCTCGCGCAGTGGCGCGAAGAGCGTTTGTTCGCGACGGTGCAAAGCGCGCGCGCCGGTGCCGATCCGTTTGTGTTTTTTGAAGGACCGCCCACCGCCAACGGGCGCCCCGGTATTCACCACGTGTTCTCACGCACGGTGAAGGATTTGTTCTGCCGGCATCGCACGATGCAGGGATACTTCGTGCCTCGAAAGGCGGGCTGGGACACGCATGGTTTGCCGGTTGAGATTGAAGTAGAGAAAGAGTTGCAGCGCGAAAAAGCGGCGCGTGATGGTGTTGATGTGGCAGACGTCGCCAAACTTGGCGGCAAGCAACTCATTGAGGCCACGGGTGTCGCCGAGTTCAACAAGCGTTGCCGCGAAAGCGTGTGGAAGTATCGCGGTGATTGGGAGAATTTGTCGGAGCGCATGGCGTACTGGCTCGACTATGACACGCCGTATGTCACGTATCACAATGACTACGTGGAATCGGTGTGGTGGGCGCTGGCGACGTTGCACAAAAAGTCGCTGCTCACCAAGGGTCACAAGATTCTGCCGTATTGCGCGCGTTGTGGCACGGCGTTGTCGAGTCACGAAGTGGCGCAGGGCTATCAGGATGTGGAAGATCCCAGTGTGTACGTGGCGCTCGATCTGGTGCCGGTGGCCAGCGACAATGGCGTGCGGCGTCGCATCATTGTGTGGACTACCACGCCGTGGACGTTGGTGTCGAACACCGCCCTCGCGGTGCACCCTGCGCTGACCTACGCAGAGCTGAGCAAGAAGAACGCGCCTGACTGGACGATTCTGCTGGCCGAAGCACGCGTGCCGGGCGTACTGGGCGCCGATTGGGCCGATCGCTGGAACGTGGTGGCCACACACAGTGGATCGTCGCTGGTGGGACGCGAGTACACGCGTCCGCTCGATTGGGTGCCGTATCCCGATGAAGGTGTGCACGAAATCATCGTGGCCGAAGATTTTGTCACCGCCGATGACGGTAGCGGTGTGGTGCACATGGCGCCGGCCTTTGGTGCCGACGACTACGCCGCCGGACAGCGACATGGGCTGGCGTTTTTGCAACCGGTAACGGCGCGCGGCGAGTTTGAGGACGACATTCCGCTGGTGGGCGGAAAGTTCGTGAAGGCGGCCGACCCGATCATCGTGCAGGAACTCGAGCGCCGCGGTTCACTGTGGAAAGCGCAGAAATATCTGCACGCGTATCCGCACTGCTGGCGTTGCGGTACGGCGTTGCTGTATTACGCACGCGACAGCTGGTTCATCAAAACCACGGCGGTACGCGATGCCATGATGGCGCGCAATACGGAAGTGAATTGGAACCCGTCGGAAATTGGCAGCGGTCGGTTTGGTGAATGGTTGTCCAACAATGTGGACTGGGCCATTTCGCGTGATCGCTACTGGGGCACGCCGCTGCCGGTGTGGGTGAATGACAGCGATCCATCGGAGATCGAGGTCATTGGCAGCTTTGCCGAGTTGTCAGAACGTGTGGGTGAGCCGCTTGGCGAGGATTTTGATCCGCACAAGCCATTTATTGACCGCTACACCTGGCCGGCGGCGAGTGGTACCGGCACGATGCGGCGCGTGTCTGAAGTTATTGACACCTGGTTTGACTCAGGATCAATGCCGTTTGCACAGTGGCATTATCCGTTTGAAAACGAAGACATCGTTCGCGCGCAGTATCCAGCCGACTTCATTGCCGAAGGTGTGGACCAGACGCGCGGCTGGTTTTATTCGCTGCTGGCCATTGCCACCGGTTTGGGCGACGCGCTGCCCAACAACATGTCTGGTGCGGCGCCGTACAAAGCGGTGGTAGTCAACGATCTCGTGCTTGATGCCAGCGGACAGAAAATGTCCAAGAGCAAGGGCAATGTGGTAGACCCGTGGCTGGTGTTGGAGCGCCACGGTGCCGATGCGGTACGCTTGTTCCTTGTGGCGTCGAGTCAGGTGTGGACACCGCGCCGCTTTGACGAGGACGCGATTCGCGAAACAGCCGGACGTTTTTTGCTCACGCTGCGCAATGTGTACGGTGGCATCTTTGCGCAGTACGCGAACTTCGGCTGGTCGCCATCGGAGCAGGATCCCACCGTGGCCGACCGACCGGCGCTTGATCGCTGGATTCTCTCCCGTCTCACACGAGTGGAACGGGAGGTGAATGCTGCGCTCACCAACTACGACGCCACCACTGCGGCTCGACGCGTGATGCAGTTTGTCGACGACGATGTGTCCAAGTGGTACGTGCGACAGTCACGCGCGCGCTTCTACGATGTGTCGCTCGATGACAATCGCGCGGCGTTTGCCACATTGCATGAAGTGCTCACCGTGACCACGCGACTGCTCGCACCGTTTGCGCCGTTTGTCAGCGACTGGATGCATCGCGCGCTCACGGGCAGCTCGGTACATTTGGCGCCGTTTGTGCGGGACAACGGTCACATCGACGAAGCGCTCGAAGCCAACATGCAGGCCATTCGTACGCTGGCCGGTTTGGGGCATGCAGCCCGCGACACGGCCGATGTGCGAGTGCGACAGCCGTTGCCCTTGTTGCAGTGCGTGGTGCCAGTCGAGGCCCTCGGCGCGGCGGAACTGTCGTCGCTGCTGGCCGCCGAACTCAATGTGAAGGATGTGCAGTTTGTCACGAGTACCGATGCGCTGGTGACGTTGGAAGGACGACCGAACTTCCGGGTATTGGGAAAGAAGTTTGGCGCGGTCACGCCCAAGGTGGCCGAAGCGGCATCGGCGCTCAGTGATGAGCAGCTGCAAGAGCTGGCGGCCGGACGGGACATTCAGGTGACGGTGCTCGACGAACCGCGCTTGATCACGCCGGAAGACGTGACCATTGTTCGGCGCGCCTCCGGTGCGGCGGTGGTGCAGGAAGACGGTGGCTATGGTGTGGCACTCGATCCTACGATCACGCCGGAGCTGCGTGCCGAAGGGCTTTCGCGCGAGATTGTCAGTCGCGTGCAGCGCCTGCGCCGCGATGCGGGGCTGGCGGTGAGTGATCGCATTGCACTGGCGGTGGCCGGTGATGCGGAACTGGAAGCGGTCGCACAGACGTACGTGAGTCATATTGCCAGCGAAGTGCTGGCCTCGCGAGTGCTGGTTGGGTTGGAGGCTGGTTCACCGTTCCATTCGGGAACGGATGATCACTCATGGTTCGTGGGGCCGGACGGTGATGTCGATGGACGTACCGTTCGCCTTGCGCTCACGAAGGACGGAACCTGATGGTTGGTTCGAATGCGCCCAGAAAGCCCAAGGCGATGTCAAAGAAGAACCTGACGCATTTCGAGGGGCGGTTGCTCGAGGAACGGCGACGCGTTCTCAAGGAACTCGGTCATCACGGCGAAACCTTTGGTCCCAACGCCACCAGCGACAGCTCCGACACGGCGGCCTACTCGTTCCACATGGCCGACCAGGGTACCGACGCCATGGAGCGCGAAAAGGCGTTCCTGTTTGTCAGTCAGGAAGGTCGTTTCCTGTGGCACATCGATCAGGCGTTGCGTCGTCTGTACCGTTCGCCCGATACGTTCGGTCTCTGTCATCAGTGTGGTGAAGAGATTGCCTTCGACCGACTCGATGCGCTCCCGCACGCGCGCTATTGCATTGACTGCAAGCAGCGCGAAGAAAACGCCAAAAAAGGCTGACGTGAACGCATTGATCTACTGGCCGGTGATGGTCGTGGTGGTGATTTCGGATATCATCACCAAAGCCATCGCGGAGGCAACCTTGTCTCCGGCCAGTGTGCCGTTGCCGGTGATTGGTGAATGGCTGCGCTGGACGTTGGTGTACAATCCGGGCGCCGCGTTCGGGTTTTATCTGGGCAGCTATTCGCGCTGGATTTTTCTCACGCTCAGCGTGGCCGCCATGTTTATTTTGTGGCGCATGTATCGCGAGACGGAATCCGGTAATGTGCGGCGTACATTGGCATTGGCGCTGGTCTCAGCCGGTGCGCTCGGCAATCTCATTGACCGTGTGCGTCATGAGTATGGTGTCGTCGATTTCATTGACGTAGGCATTGGTGCCTCACGTTGGCCCACATTCAACATTGCCGACATGGCGGTAAGCTGTGGCGCGTTGTTGCTGGCCTGGGTGCTGTGGCATGAAGATCCGGAAGCAGCTGGTGTGAGCGCGTCAACCGAAGCCAAATCGTGATGCCGCGGTCCGAGCGTGCGCCTTGGGCGCTCGGCGGTGTGGCGTTCTGGTCGCTGTTGCTCACGGTGCTCAGTGTGGATGTGCTCACCAAAACATGGGCGGTAAATGCCCTTGCACCACGGCACGTACCGCACGCGATATTGGGCGAACTGGTTCGGTTCACGCTGTCGTTCAATCCGGGAGCGGCCTTTGGCATGCACATTGGTGCGTACTCCAGCCTGTTTTTTGGCGTGTTGGCGATCGTGATCATTTTTGTGTTGCTGCGCGCCACGCGAGAGTTGGTGGCCGAATCGAGGCTCGCGTCGGTGGCCGTACCGCTCATTATTGGTGGTGCCCTTGGTAACGTGCTGGACCGCATCCGATATCGTGACGGTGTGGTGGATTTCATCGATATCGGAGTGGGTGATGTGCGGTTCTGGACGTTTAATGTGGCTGATTCGGCCGTCTCAATTGGCGCCGTTTGTCTGGTCATCTCGCTGTGGCACGTGGAGCGCGCGGAAGCGGCGCGGCGTGCCCGTATTAACCGGACCAGTGACGCCAGTCGCGACAATCGTCGCGAGTCGGATCGCGGCGTATGAGTGCGGCTCGTGAGTAGCGCCGACCATCCCGATCGCGTCGCGCCGGTCGCATCAGACGAACAGGGCACACGCTCCACGCACACGGTGGGTGTGAAGGCCGGCGAGCGACTCGATCTGTATGTCGCGTCGGTGCGTGAACTCTCGCGCACGCAGGCGGCCACCCTCATCGCGCAGGGCCACGTCACGGTAAATGGCGCTTTGGAGAAGGCGAGCTATCGTACACTCGCGCGCGATACGGTCAACGTGCTGGTGCCGCCGCCGCCCGGTCGGGACATTGTGCCGGAGGATATTCCGCTCAACATCGTGTTTGAAGACGATGCGCTGCTGGTGGTGGACAAACCACCTGGTATGGTGGTGCATCCGGCGCCGGGAAACTGGAGCGGCACGCTGGTCAACGCGCTGGTGGGACGGGGTGGACAGCTGGCCGAGGGCAGCGGCGAGGAACGCCCCGGTCTCGTGCATCGACTCGACAAGGAGACGTCCGGCCTGCTGGTGGTGGCCAAGACGGAGCACGCGCATCGCACGCTGAGCGCGGCGTTGGCGTCGCGCGCCATTCGTCGGCGATATGCGGCGCTGTGCTGGGGACATCTGTCAGACGAGCGCATCGGGGTAGATGCGCCACTGGCCCGTGATCCACGGGACCGACAGCGCATGGCAATCGTCAAGGGCGGGAAGACCGCCCGCACAACATTTGTTCGGGTGGCGCGGTTTGACAATGTGGATCTGGTGCGCGCGCATTTGCACACCGGGCGCACGCATCAGATTCGCGTGCATCTCTCGTCTATTGGGCATCCGGTGGTTGGTGACGATACCTATGGTGGTGGCGGTGGACGGCGTTTGGCGTCACTGCCACAGCGTCGGCATTTTCTCCACGCTGCGTGGCTTCGCTTGCCGCACCCTGTCACGGGCGTGTCGATCGAGCTGCGCAGTCCGCTGCCGGAAGATCTGCGCGCGTCACTGTTGGCCATTGCGCACATGCCGGAACTGAACGATGTCCCCGATCCCCTCGACGCTCTTGGTTTCTTTCACGCCGACCCCGACGATCCCTGATGAACAGGAGGACGAGCGCCCGCGGGTGCTCGTTGTCAATGTTGCGGGTCGGTTGTGCGCGCTTCCGGTGGAACGAGTGCGTGAGGTGATCCGTCCGCGGGCCATCACCACAATTCCCGGTGCCCCGCCCGTGGCGCGCGGATTGGTGAATGTGCGCGGCATGATAGTGACGGTGCTGGACCTCGCCGAAGCGCTCCGTGCGGAGAGCGATCTTGCGGCGCCCGCGCCCGGTGACGCATCGGTTCGTGCCGTAGTCCCGACATCAGTCGTCCTGCTTGAGCATGGCGGTCGCGTAATTGGCGTGGCGGTTGATGCAGTACATGATGTGCGACCGCTCAACGAGGGTTATGCATCTGCTGGACCGGAGCCTTCGGTCGATGTCGCACGTGCGGCGTCGGTCGGTGCTCCCGTGAGCACACGCATCGCATGCGGGCTCGCGAGTGCGGGTGACGACATCGTCACGCGCCTCGATCTGGGTGTACTCCTTGCGCGGGTGATGCTCTCTTCGGAGGAAGGACTGTGAGTCGGACTGTACTGATCTGCGACGATGCGATCTTCATGCGCACGATGGTCGGCGACATTTTGCAGCAGGCGGGCTTCGAGATTGTTGGCGAAGCAGAAACCGGTGTGCAGGCTGTTGAAAAGTACCGACAGCTTCAGCCTGATCTGGTAACGATGGATATTGTCATGCCGGATATGGGCGGTATCGACGCTGTTCGCGAAATCACCAAAACACATCCGTTGGCGCGCATTCTGATGTGCAGTGCCATGGGCCAGCAGGCGCTGGTGGTGGAAGCCATCCAGGCTGGGGCGAAAGACTTTGTGGTGAAGCCGTTCCAGCCCAGTCGTGTGCTTGAAGCGGTGCAGCGCGTGCTGGCCGCGTAAGGCCCGCACCCTCGGCCCGATAGCGCGAGCAGGCACGTGGATCTGGCGCGTTACGCGGAGCTGTTCCGCACTGAGGTGCGTGAACATCTGGCCGGCATTGACGAGGCCCTTGTGGCGTTGGCCGATGGTCCGCAGGACGGCGCGGTCGACGCGCTCTTTCGCGCCACGCATACGATCAAGGGCATGGCCGGTGCCATGGGCTACGCGTCCGTGGAGCAGATGGCCCACGCCACTGAAACACTGCTCGCGGCACTGCGCGAAGCAGAGTCGCCGGCCGATGCCACGCTGCTTGCGCTGTTGTACGAAGCCACCGATGCGTTGGCGCAACATGTTGATGATGCCGTCGACGGACACGACACACGCGCGGTATCACTGCCGTTGCTGGAACGGTTGGCTTCGGTGGCCGACTCGCTCGACGGCGGCCGAGCCTCGCGCACCACGGGAACGTGGCGCGTACCGATTGAAGAAGTGCGTGCCGCGTTCGTTGGCGAGCCCACGCCAGCGGTGCTCGGCAGCACACCAGCTGCGCGCCTCGTTGCCGTGACGCTCGCGCCCGACGCGCCGCTCAAATCGGTGCGGGCGCAAATCGTCTTGGCGCGTCTCGAGCAACTGGGCACGGTGCAGGGCACTGAGCCCACGCTGCAGTCGCTCACCGATGCGTTTGACGGCGTGTTCACGGTCGCCATCACAAGTGCACAACCAGACGGCGCGCTCGAAGCCGCCGTGCGCAGTGCCGGCGACGTACAACGTGTGGCCATCCGCGCCCCGGAAGTCCGACGTGCCGTGCGTGATGTGTTGCGACACGTGCGCATAGATCTCAAACGACTCGATGCGCTGCTTGATCTGGTCGGGGAGCTGGTCATAGCGCGCGACCGGTTGCTGCGTGTCGCCGAAAGCACCGCTGACCGCCAGGTGATGGCGTCGGCGCAGGATATGTCGCGTCTGGTCAGTGCGCTGCAGGACGAGATTCTGCAGGCGCGCATGGTGCCCGTGGGGCAGGTGTTTGATCGCTTTCCCCGCATGGTGCGTGACGTTGCGCGTGATCTGGGCAAAGAGATTGTCTTCACCATGGAGGGACGCGACATCACCCTCGATCGCTCCATGCTTGAAGCGATCGGAGACCCGGTGGTACATCTGTTGCGCAACGCGATCGATCACGGATTTGAGCCGGCCCAGGAGCGCGTGGCACGTGGGAAACCGGAGGCAGGTCGCCTGGTGCTGCGTGCTGAGCGTGACCGGGCCGCCATTGTGATTGTGGTGGAAGACGACGGGCGCGGTATCGATCGCGACCGCGTTCTGGCGAAAGCCATCGCCGAGGGGCGCGTGGAACGCAACATCACATCGCTGTCCGATGATGATTTGGTCAGATTGCTGGCGCAGCCCGGTTTCTCCACGGCGGCGGCCATTACGGCGGTCTCCGGACGTGGCGTGGGCGTGGACGTGGTGGCCAGTCGTGTACGTGCGCTGGGCGGTGCGCTGAACATTGAAACCACGCCGGGCGTAGGCACCACTTTTCTATTGCGGCTGCCCGTTACGCTGGCCATTGTCCGGGCACTGCTGGTTCAGGTGGGCGACCGGACGTATGCGGTACCCACAGCGCACGTGGTAGAAGCCGTGGAGTTCGATCAGGTCGAACGCATTACGCTGCGTGGACGTGAAGCCGTCTCCATGCGCGATGACGTGTTACCGCTGGTGAGACTGCGCCAGCTCTTTGGCGACGCGCCGTGCGATGATGCCGGTACGCAACTGATCGTGGTAGACGCCGGTGGAAAACGGGTTGCGTGCAAGGTGGACGCACTCGTGGGACAGCAGGATATCGTGGTCAAACCGTTCGACGCCGTGCGGGGCTCCACCGCACATTTCAGCGGTGCGACAATTCTCGGTGACGGGACACCGGCGCTCATCGTCGATGTAGGAAGTCTCGCCTGATCCCGGCGCGGCCGCCGACTTCCTTTGGAGTGCATCATGCAGGCGATCAAGTCTCTCAAATCCTTGCAGCTCGACGCATTGCGCGAAACCGCCAATATTGGCGCGGGTCACGCGGCGACCGCGCTTTCGCAAATGACGGGCAGCACCATCATGATCAAGGTGCCCGCCATCAACATCGTGCAACTGGAAGCCATTCCGGCGCAGTTCGGAGAGGAAGAAGAGCCCGTCGCCGCTGTCATGATGCATATGCTCGGCGATCTGAGCGGTCGCACGCTGCTGGTGTTTCCGAAGCCCACTGTGATGCGCCTGGCCGAGCTCATGCTGCGTCGCCCCGTCGGGTCGTCAACGGCGCTCGGGGAAATGGAGACGTCGGCCATCAAGGAAGCGGGGAACATTCTGAGCGGTGCCTACATGAACGCGCTCTCTGATTTCCTCGGCATGCTACTGTTGCCGTCACCGCCGTCGCTGGTCGTGGACATGTCTGCGGCGGTGCTCACCAGCGCGTACGCGCAGTTTGCGTCCGATCCCGACTGCGTGTTGTGCGTGGAAAGCGAGTTCATGCTCACGGATCTCGGCCAGTCGTTGCGAGGGTTCTTTTTGCTGCTGCCGGAACCGGCCTCTCTGCAGGTCATGCTGCGCGCGCTGCGCCTGGCCTGACCGCAGGCGTTCGGAGCACCGCGATGTCCACGCCGCCGACCGTCGATCGGAATGTCGCGCTATTGCGCGCCCTGGCCGATCGCATTGACAAGTCCGACCCGGGGGCGTGTAACAACCTCGGCGTACTGTATCACTCCAAGGGCATGTACGCCGAGGCGGTGGCGCTGTTTCTTCGTGCCCTCGCCATCGCGCCACGCATGCGTGTGGCGGCGCGCAATCTGGAAATCGTCGCGTCATCCAGCGGTGCCTGCGATGAACCGGTGGCCGCGCTGCAGTCACTGCTCGACGCCAATGCCAATGATCACGACGCACGTCGTCAAATGGCGAGTTTGCTGCGTCTAATCGGCCGAGCGGCCGACGCTATGCAGCACCTGGACGCGCTGCTTTCGTCCGATCCCGACGACGCGCTCGCACTGCGCGAATACGGCGTGTTGGAGCAACAGGGCGGCGACCTGCGCAAGGCGCAGCGCTGGTTCGAACGTGCGCTGGCGGTCAAGGCCGATGACACGAACGCCCGCTTGCAGCTCGCCGAAGTGCACTATCATCGCGGCGCAAACGAACAATCGTTGCGTGAACTCGATGCGCTGTTGACCTACGACGCCGCGCACGCAGAAGCGCACCTGCTGCGTGGTTTTGTGCTAGGCGACATGGGATATCACGACGCAGCCACTGAAGCGGCGCGCAAAGCCAACGAACTCGATCCGGCGCTCGGCTCACTGCAGGCCGATCTCACACTGGAATCAAGTGAGTTCGGCGCACGCGGAGCGCTCGCAGGTTCAATAGCCGCGATCCCCATTTCGCGGTATGCGCCTGATACACCCACGATGCTGGGTGTGGTGAGCAACGGTTCCATGGCGCGCTATGGTTTGGGGCTGGCGTTTCGACAGCGCGGATATTTTGCCGAAGCGCGTCGTGAGCTGGAACGCGCTGCGGTGCAAGGCGAAGATCCGTTGCTGGTGCGTCATGCACTCGCGGAACTCGATTTGGTGCAAGGTGAACACGGCTCGGCGCGCGAGCGATATGAATCATTGCTGGCCGACCGCGGTGACGACGCACGCCTGTGGAATGAACACGGTGTCGCACTGCATCAGGGTGGCGACGTGTCGCGGGCGGCTGAGAGCTATCGTCGTGCGCTGCGTGTCGATCCGCGCTGCGCTTTGGCGTACAACAATCTCGGTGTCGCACTCGAAAATGTCGGGGATAGCATTGCGGCGCGCGAGGCGCTGCAGCGCGCAGCACAGCTGGATCCGCAGTGCGTGCGCGCGCGACTCAACCTGGCGCGATGGAGTCTGCGGCACCGCGATCCCATGTCAGCGCTCGCTGTAGCGCGTGAGTTGGTGGCGTTCCATCCAACACTCGCCGACGCATGGTTTGAGATGGGTGTGTCGCTCATTGAACTGCACCGCGTGGACGAAGCGCGTGTGGCCATCACGTCGGCCATCGAGCATCGTCCCGATCATGCAGAAGCGCGGTATACGCTGGCGCAGGTGCTGGGCACGCTGGGCGATCACGATGGGGCGCTTCGAGAGACGCAGCACGCGCTTGGTCTGGCCCCGGTTCGCGTGGAGACGCGGCTCACCGTTGGCATTCTTTTGCAGGATGAGTGCCCGGAATCAGTGGGCGGCCTCGATTTGCTGTGCACGAGCGATGCGGAGCCGCTGCTGGGCGCCGAGGTATCGACGTTGGATATGGAAACGCTGTTGCCGGAATCCGCAGCGCTGGTACCGGACCCACTGCGAGATGCGCGGCAGGAGTTGACCGAAGCCGAACAGCGCTTGAGTGCCGGCGAACATCGTGCCGCATTGGAGCGCGCACAACAGGTGCTCACGCAGTGCAGTGCCAGTGTGCGCGAACAAGCGCCTGAACTTGAAGTTGAAGCGCTGTGCCTCGTTGGCGACGCGTTCGCTGCCCAGGGCGTACACGGCGAAGCCTATGAACGCTATCAGCAGGTACGCGGTTTGCTCGCGGGCAACGCAGCACTGGCCGCGACGGACAACATGCGTGTGCTCGTTCGGCGTGCGCTGCTCGGTGAGATCCGTTCGGCCTGCTTGCTGGGGCAGGGAGGCAATGTGGTGAGTCTTGTGGAGCGTTTCGGCTCGCACGAGACAGACGATCCCGATGTGCTGGCGCTGCTGGTGGCAACACACGCCGCGTTGTCTGATCCGTATGGACTTCGCGTCGCTCGCAGCGCGATAGATCGGCTGTTGCGTCTCGATCCACGCAGTGCGGCCATCTTCCACTTTGTTGCCGACGCTGCCGTGGGCATGGAAGAAGGCGATCTCGCGCTGGCGTTGTATCGCCGTGCGTTGGTACTCGATCCGACGCGGTGTTCAGCACGCGTGGCGATTGCGCGCTTGTTGCATGGCCGAGGTGATCATCTGGCGGCGCGGCTGGAACTCGTTGCGGCGCTGGCGGCGGCGCCAACGTTTCGTGACGCCCGACTCGCGCTGGCGGCTGTGCACCGCGACGTCGGTCGTCCGGAGCAGGCCGTGCAGGTGCTGGCGGCGCAGCTGGAGCACGACGCCGCTGATGTCGAGTCGCTGGTATTGCTCGCGGAGTCATTGCGGGCCGATGGTCGAGCCCCTGATGCGCGGTTGGCGATTCGGCGGGTGCGTCGTTTCGAGCCCGATCATCCCATGGGACTCTGGATGGATGGCTTGCTGCTGGCTGATCAGGGACGGTTGCGAGACGCGCGTTCGCGCTGGGGCCGACTCATTGCGGTTGCTCCGCATACGGCGGCGGCCAGTCGAGCGCGCGATGCGCTGTCGGCGATGGATCCGGCAACGTTGAGTGAAGTGCAGCCACCGTTTTCGTCGCCCCGCCTGTTTACCACGCGTGGGTCGGCGTCGTGAGCCTGGAAGGCACGATTCGTGACCTCGGACTGCAGGAGATCGGGCAGTTGCTCTCGCTGAGTCGCAAACATGGCACGTTGCGCGTGAGCTCGGTGCTGCGCGGCGCAGTGGCGTGGATCCGGTTTTCCGACGGCGCTATTGTGGATGCCGGTGCAGATGAGCCGACACCGCTTGGCACCGCCTCAGAGGCAGCCGTGGCGGGGAATCGGCCTGAAGTCGCCGAAGCGGCCCTCGACGTGTTATCGTGGCGCGAAGGACAGTTCGCGTTTGCGGTCCACGATCCGCAGGTCGCACACGGCAGTCAGGTGCGTCTTTCCACCGACGCGATGCTGGTGGAGTCGGCTCAGCGCGATGATGCGTGGAGCGCGCTGCGGGATCGCGTGCCGTCGTCCGATGTGGTGCCGGCATTCGTAGACGTCGAGCCCCGCGCGCTACCGCTGCTTCGATTGCAGCCGCTGGAGTGGGAAGTGCTCACGCGCGTGGATGGTGAGCGCAGCGTGCGGACGCTGGCTCGAGTAATGCAACGTGATCTGCTCGAAGTCGCGGCCGTAGTACACGGTCTCATGGGCAACGGATTGCTGGTGATCACCGGACCGGGCAGCCGGCGTTCCACGGCGGTGACGTCGCGCGCTGACACTGCAACACTGGCGACTCCGGCACCGACGGCTGTCACGCTCCCGGCAACTCCGCACGTTGCCTTGGAGGGTGCCAAGCCGTCACTGAACGAGGGAGTGGAGGCCGCTGGCAACACGCTGGCGACTCCCCGTGTCAACTGGCGTCGTGATGGTGACGTAGCCGCGCGGCGCGGTGATTTCGAGCAGGCGTTGTCGTGTTGGAGTGCGCACTTGTGCACGCCGCAGGTACCGGCTGATGCGGAGCAGGTGCGCGAAGCCATTGGCCTCGCCGCGCGGCTGCAGGCTCTTCTCAATCCGATGGCGTAACGACGGGGCCGTCGCACGACGGTGCCGCGAGAATTCGTCCGACGTGTGCAACGCGCGTCATCAAGGAGCGGGCATATGCCCATCGTAGATCACGCAACCCGGTTGATCACCTGCAAGTTGGTGTACTATGGACCGGGCAGATCGGGCAAGACGACCAATCTGTCGTACTTGCATTCAGCGTTGCCGGGCGAACAGGTGGGGAATCTCACATCGCTCGCCACGCGTCGCGATCGCACGCTGTTCTTTGATTATATGCCCGTGGACCTGGGCTCCGTTGGTGCGTACAAAGTCCGCTTTCAGCTCTACACCGTACCCGGTCAGCCGTATTACAAAGCCATTCGTCAGCTGGTGCTGCAAGGCGCTGACGGCGTCGCGTTTGTGGCCGACAGCCAGCGGCATCGCTGGGACGACAACATCGAGAGCTTGCAGGACATGCACGCCAATCTGGCCGAACATGGTGTGGACGCACGCGGCTTGCCGATGGTGATGCAGTACAACAAACAGGATTTGCCCGAGTCGCTGGTGGCGTCGGTGGCCGAGCTGGCCGCTGTGCTCAACTTCCGCAGCGTCCCCGAGATTGCGGCCGATGCGCTGCGCGGACTCGGTGTGTTCGACACGTTGCGTTCACTCGGCACGCAGGTGCTGCGGCGTCTCGGTGCGGAAGATGGAACGAGTGCTGGTGCGCGGGCCAAGGCGGCGCTGCGCACGCCCCACGCGTCGGTGCCACGCGTGACACCACCCATTGTGGCAGCAATGCCAACTGGTGCACCAGTATATCTCGACGGCGAATCCGATCTCGGCTCCGCACAGCCGCTGCTCACCGCCGGAAGCGTCACGTCGTGAAGCCGCGCTCGACGGACGGCGGGTATCGCTTTGAAAACTTCGTTGTCGGGGCGTCCAATCGATTGGCGCATTCGGCAGCGCAGCGCGTCGCGGAATCGCCCGGCGCGGCCTACAATCCGCTGTTCATTTACGGCGAGTCAGGGCTGGGCAAGACACATCTGGCGGCGGCCATTGCCTACCACGCCCGCCAGTCACAATCGTCGCTGCGCGTGGAACTGGCCAGCGCCGAAGACATTGTGGAACGCTTGCACCGCGCCATCGCCTCTGGTCAGCACGAGCAGTACGCGGCGCACTTTCAGCAGGTCGACCTGCTGTTGCTCGATGACGTGCAGTTCCTTACCGGACAGCGCGAAACGCAATCGGAATTGTTGCGCCTCTTCAATCTCATGCAGGGCGGGGGACGGCAGCTGGTCATGACCAGCGATCGTCCACCGGCCGATATTCCCGACGTCGATCAGCGACTCGTCTCGCGCCTCTCAGGTGGACTGGTCGTCGACGTGGGCGCGCCGGACTTTGAGATGCGGCTGGCCATTCTGCGCAACAGTGCCGACGAACGGGCCCTCGAGTTCGCCGACGGAGTGCTCGACGAAGTGGCACGGCTGGCCTTGGGCAACGTGCGCGAACTCAAGGGCGCACTCAACAAGCTGGCCGCTTATCAGCAACTCGAGCCATCACCGCTGAGCGCCACCGACGTGCGATCCGTGCTCGGCGATCGTGCGCATGCCGCGTCCGGTTCTCAGCCCGTGATTCTGCCGACGTCGCGCAGCAGTGCAGTGGCATCAGTGGCCCGTGAATACGATGGATTTCTGGCCGATGTCACACAGGAGTTGGAAACGCGAGTTGAACGCTGGCGCGTGACGTTGGGCGAAGCGTGCGCCTACTGGGCGTCTGAAGGCTACGTAACGCAGGTACTGGAACGTGCCATGCAGTTGCGCGACGCACCCGATGTCAACGGACTGCTGGCCACCTACGCGTCGGTCGTGGAGCACCTGCGCGGCCTTGAAATGCAGGCCATCACGCTCGACCCTGGCGTGCGTGGGCACAAGGCGTTTCGCAACCCGGAGTTGGTGGCCGAGGCGCAGCAGCTACTCGATCGCGCCCTGGCGTCGGCACTACCGCTGCCTGCGCCCAACCCAACATTGTCGCGCAACCGTCTTGAGGCAGGGCTGGCCAATCAACTGGCGCTCAAGGCCGCCGACGCGGTGATCGAACATCCAGGACAGCGCTACAACCCGCTGTACCTGCACGGTCCAAGCGGCACGGGTAAAACACATCTTGCACACGCGATTGCCGGCGCACTCAAGGCCGCGCGTCCGCGAAGTGCGGTGGCGTGTGTGTGTGCGTCCACGTTTGTCGAAGAGCTGGTAGCCGCCATGCAGGAAGGCGGTGTGGAACGGTGGCGCGCACGCTATCGTGCAGCCGAAGTCCTGGTGATCGATGATCTGCAACTCCTGGCCGACAAGGAGCGCACACAGGAAGAGCTGTTTCACTTGTTCAATACTTTGCACGATCGTGGCGCACAGATCGTGCTCACCAGTGATCGCCCGCCGCGTGAGCTGCGCGGAGTAGCCGATCGTCTGCGATCGCGCTTTGAGGGAGGACTTGTGGTTGCATTGCAGGCACCCGATCGATTGTTGCGCGAACGATTGGTGCAGCGCTGGCTGGTTGAATCGGGACATCGCGATGAGGCGTCGTTGGTCTCTTATCTCGCCGACCGGGAAGCGACCAGTGCACGCGAGGTGTCGGGCGTGATCACACGTCTGGCCGCAGCGGCCGACTTGCTGGCCGTGCCGCTCGACTTGCCGTTGGCGCGTCGCGAGCTGGAGGGTGTGTCGCGTGTGGTCGCTGCCACACCGCGCGCCGGCGTGCCACTGCGTGATGGTGCGCAGGACGCGTTCTTTCTCGACCATGAGAAGGTGCTGTGGGATTGGCCGGACATTGGCGATCGACTGATCGAGGAGCTGCGCTGATGGCCATCCGCGGCAGCTTGAGCGAAGCCAGTCTGGCCGATGTATTGCAGCTGCTCGCACTCGGCCAGAAAACCGGCGTGCTCAGTCTCGCACGTGAGAACAGCTTTGGTTCGGTGCACTTTGATCGCGGCAGTGTGTGGCACGCGGCGATCGTCAACCGGCGTGATCGTCTCGGTGATCGCCTCGTGCGTGCCGGAGCGATTCAGGCCGACGCACTCGCCCGCGCGCTGGCGGCGCTGCCCGAAGACGATGACCGTTTTTTGGCATCGTCGTTGCTCGCCGCTGCGCAGGTTGATGCCGAGGTGTTGCGCCGCGAATATCGCGCGCTCATTGAAGAAGCCGTGTGTGCCCTGTTCTCGTGGCATAGCGGTACGTTCGCATTTGAAGCCGTGTCGTCGACGTCCGATTCACCGGTGGTTGCGTTGTCCGCGGATTCCATGCTCATGGAAGCCGCGCGTCGGGTGGACGAATGGACCCAGATTGAGAAGAAGATTCCATCACTGGATCTCATTTTCGAACTCGATGTGGCCCGCCTGCAGCAGAGTGGCGTGTCGCTCACCGAGGAGCAATCACGCATTGCGTCGTGGCTTGACGGCACGCATGATGTGGTGAGCATCGTGGAGCGGTCGGGAGTAGGCGAGTTTGCGGCGGGCAAGGCCATCTACGGTTTGGTATCGGCCGGATTTGCACAGCGCGTGGGTCGGAGTTCGTTGCGTCAGCAACCGGCCCCCGAAAGTCGCGTGGCTGAACATCGCAATCTGGGCGTGGCGTTCTATCGCACCGCGATGTACGACGAAGCTGTACGCGAGTTCCGGCGCGTGCTGGAGCTGCGCACCGACGATCTGGGCG
Source organism: Gemmatimonadales bacterium (assembly GCA_038203945.1). Taxonomy (GTDB): domain Bacteria; phylum Gemmatimonadota; class Gemmatimonadetes; order Gemmatimonadales; family Gemmatimonadaceae; genus JAABRT01. The sequence continues at coordinate 3,427 of JBBRDJ010000048.1, read as the reverse complement.
CGCGTTTCCACCTCGGACTGGTGCATCTGCAACGGCAGGCGTGGGACGAAGCGGTGGATGTGCTCACGCGGGCCAGTGAGCAGGCGGATGCGCGTCCAGCGGTGTTGCTCGCACTGGCGTACGCGCATGAACGACGCGGCGACCTGGACGAGGCGGAGTCGCGACTCGCTGACGCCGCGCGACGTGGCGGCGCCGACGATCCGCGCGTCGCGTTGTCGCAAGCGGTAGTGGCGATGCGTCGTGGTGACTTGCCTCGCGCCGAAGAGCGCCTGTCCACAGCGCGCACGCTGTGGGGCTCGAGACAACCTACGGCTGTATGGTTTCATCACGCGGGCATTGCTGCGGCTTTGCGCGGCGAGACGAGCCGAGCGGCTGCGCTGCTTGAGGAAGGCATGGCGTTGCATCCGCACGCCGCCGTGCTGTACAACGATCTGGCCGTGGTGCAGGAACGCCGCGGCGCGCACGAAGCAGCCGCGCGAACACTCGATCACGCACTGCTCGAAGAAAGCGCCCTACCGCATTTGCACAAGAATCTGGGTGATTATCTGTATCGCGCGCAGCGATACGATGAGGCGTTTGAATCGTATGAACGTGTGGTGCGACTGGCCCCCGAGTTTGGTGCGGATGTATGGCTCAAGTTGGGCAACATTCACTATCGGCGGGGAGCACATGATCATGCGAGCCTGGCGTGGGAGCGGGCGCTGTCAATTGATCCGGATAATGCGATCGTTCGCGGCAATCTGGGAGTGGCGCGCGCGAACGTGGAGCCGCAAGCCAGCTTGCGAGCCGACACGCCGCCTGTAGCTGTATGCGTCGAAATGAGTGCTGCAGTGACTTCTGCCACGCCATCCCAGCCGTGACCGAGATCAAAGTGTCCATTGCCGACTTTGCGGTGGCCCGGGGCGCTACGCGTCTCGTCACGATTGGCCTTGGTTCGTGTGTGGCGATCGCGCTGCACGCACGCGAGCACTCGGCTGGTGGACTGGCGCACATCATGCTGCCACATGCGGCGTTGTCGCAGCACGCCGATAGTCCAGGCAAGTTTGCGTCTACCGCTGTGCCGCACATGTTGTTGCAGCTGCGCGCCTTGGGAGCGGTTGATGGTTTCGAAGCGCGGCTGATCGGTGGCTCCTCGATGTTTACGCAGCTGCTGCCACACGGAGCGGTGCCGCTTGGCACGCGCAATGTCGCCGCCGCGCGCGCCGCCTGCGCAGCGGCCGGTATACCGGTGGTTGCCGAGGACACCGGCGGCGGTCACGGGCGCAATGTGTTCTTTGATGTGGAGGCCGGACGTATCACAGTGCGTTCGGTGGCGATCGGTGTTGTCGAGCTCTGACGCTGCGCGCAAGCCGCGCGTTTTGGTGGTTGATGACAGCGCGTTCATGCGACGTGTGGTGCGCGACGTCATCGAAGCCAGTGGCGAGTTCGAGATCGCCGGTACTGCTCGTGATGGCGAGGATGCCATCCGCCAGGTGCACGCGCTCAATCCGGATATCGTCACGCTCGACATTGCCATGCCGGGTCTCAACGGTCTCGAAGTACTCGGCTACATCATGAGCGAGGCACCGTGCGCCGTGGTCATGCTGAGTGCAGGCGGGGCCGACGATGGCGCCGATTCTACGCTGCGGGCGCTGGAGCTCGGAGCTGTGGACTTTGTGCGCAAGCCGTCCGGTCCGATCAGTCTCGATTTGGCGCGCGTGGGCGATCGTTTGCTCGACGCGCTCCGTGCCGCGTCCATTATGCGTGTTGATCGCGTGAATGTGATTGTCCGTGCGCCCAATGTCATTGCGCGAAGAAGTCGGCCCGACACCGTGGCGGCGACGCGCGCGGTGCTGATTGCCGCTTCTACCGGTGGACCAGCGGCACTCACGCAAATCATTCCGCAGTTGCAGCGGGGCTTGGGCGCGGCGGTACTTGTGGTACAGCACATGCCCAAAGGCTTTACGGGCTCTCTCGCTCAACGACTGGATAGCGCCAGCGATCTGCGCGTGTGCGAGGCGATTGACGGCGAGTTAGTCTCACCCGATACGGTGTACATCGCGCCCGGCGGTGTGCATATGCGCGTGATCAGCACGGTGGATGGACCGCGGGTCGCGCTCGAAAGCGGCCCCACGATCTGGGGTGTGCGTCCGGCTGCCGATCCCATGTTCGCGTCGGCGGTGTCCGTGTTTGGCAGTCAGTTGGTGGGCGTCGTCCTCACCGGTATGGGACGTGACGGTGCCGAAGGGCTGCGCGTACTGCGTTCGGCGGGCGGACACGCGGTGGTGCAGGATCCGGCGCAGGCGGTGATTCCCGGCATGCCCAACGCCGCGCTCAGGCAGGCCGGTGCCAACGACATCGCATCATTGGGCGACATCAGCGCTTGCATCCAGCGCGCTGTTGCCGCCATGCGGTTGCCGCACCCGAGCGGGAGTATTGCCTGATGCACGAAGCTGTCGTGGATATTGAATCAGTCGACTTGCTGCTCTTTGACATTGGCCGTGAGCAGTTCGCCCTGCCGCTCAACGCGGTGATTGCGGTGCACGACGGAGGGCTCATGCATCCGCACCGTTCTGTAGACGAACGCAGTGTGGGTGTGCTGCGCATGGACGGTGCTTTCGTGCCGGTATTCGAGCCAACTCGCGTACTTGGTGTTTCGCGCGCGGGCGCCGATCCGTTCGTGCTCATGATGGGTAGCGGAATCGCACGCGTCGGTCTGCTGGCTGACTTCGCCGAAGCGGCGCTTCAGGTGTCGCTGCACACCAGCCGGGATCTTTCCGGGCTCGGTTCCATGGACGGTGTGGTGGTGGGTGCATTGCGTCCGGCCGACCGATGGGTAACCGTACTCGAGGCCAAAGCGCTGGTGGATGCGCTGCTGGCTGTCCCATCGTCGCACGCTGCCTGAGGCACATGATCATGTCACGAAATCCTGCTGGTGCCGTCGCGCGAACCACGGTGGATTGGGCCACCCTCGTTTCGTTTTCCGTGGGCAGTGATGTGCTGGCCGCACCGGTGGAGTCGGTGGAACGTGTGTTGCGTTGGAGCGCGCCGTCGCCATTGCCACAGCTGCCCAAATGGTTGGACGGCGTGATCACGCATGGTGGACGCATGGTCCCGGTGGTGGATCTGCGTCGTCGCTTTGGTCGCGTAGACGTGGCGACAACAGCCGCAACGCGCATTATCGTCTTCGCCGTTGGCCCGGAGTGGCTGGGTGCCGTGGTCGATAGCGTGCAGGATGTGATCAGTGTTGACGCGACAACCATTGCCGCGCCGCCATCGGTGGTACGTGGGCTGTCGAGTGAATACTTGCTCGGGTTGGTGGAGCGTGGTGGTCGTGTGGTGCTGGTGCTGGACGTGGGGCGGCTGCTGACGGCTACTGAGCAATTGGAACTGAAGGAAGTGCAGGAAGTGCGGGAAGTGCAGGAAGTGCAGCCGCAATGACCACGCC
>JBBRDJ010000047.1:0-25644 GCA_038203945.1 Gemmatimonadales bacterium | reverse complement strand
GAACGCTCCACCCCCACCGCACTCGATCTCCGGCAAACACTGGTCGGTCGTTCCACCAGCGGCATCACCGGCAGCATCAGCGATGACGGAGAGCGTGTGCTGATTGTGCGCAACCGTCCCAGCGATCCGGACACGCGCGATCTCGCGATTCGAGCCTTCGGGGGCGGCGCTGAAACGTCGCTGGGTAGCGTATCGGGTCTCGTCGACTGGGATTTACATCAGGACGGCGCGCGGTTGCTCGCGATACGACGTGAGGGAGACGCTCAGCAGTTGCTGGACATCGACACGCGCTCCGGTCAGTCCAGAATACTCGGGGTGACCGTAGCCGACGCGCGCTGGCATGAGACGGTTCGTGGTGGTGGCTACGTGTTCCTGCAGGGGAACGCGTCGCTGTCGGTGCGTGGTGTGGCGGCACGTGCCGACACCGTGTTTGCTCGCGTTGGTCGGTTCATTCAGATCCATTCGCTGGATCCTTCGCCCGATGGTCAGTCGGTCGCGGTCGCCGGGTGGATTCAGGCCACCGATTCGGTGGTGATAGCGCGGCTCGATCTTCGCAGCGGCAGGTCAACGGAACTCGTCGCGCTGCCCGGCGAAGGAGCGGGAGCACCGACGTGGCTGTCGAGTGGTGCATTGCTGATTCCCATTCTGGAGTCGCAGTTCAGTGAAGCCTGGTATGTGCTCGAGCCGGGTGCGCGCGAAGCGACGCGTCTCGGACTCGCGCCCCGCATGTCGGCGAGCTATCGCTTTGCACGCAACGGACTCCGGGGGGTCGCCCGCGAAAACATTCAGCGCAGTGATGTGTATGTGCTGCGTGGTTCGGGGATTGTGCCGGGGCGGTGATTGGCGGTGGCAATTCACTTCGTGCTGTGGAATTTTGGCGATGTGAGTTGCGCGTTAGTAACCTAGACTGAACTCGTACTGTGCGTGCTGTGCGTGCTGACGCACGGCATCTTTTGAACGCTCACCCAATCACTCTGGGCATGACACGCCACTCCGCGCCGACCGCAATTGGCAGGGTTGAAAAGTACGTACGGTATTTCTGCATTGCCCGTAGGTGACCTACGATTCGATTGGGACGTGGCCAAGGATCGCATCACCCTTGGCGAACCATTCGCCTGATTTCGGCACGCCGAGCCACGCCTTCTGAGCGCGCCCAATGTGACGCGCGGTGGATACGATGAAAAAATCCCCGGACTTCTCGAAGCGCCAACGCAATCCGTACGCAGCGACACTCAAACGGCCCATCACCATCCGCCTCGATACCTTTACCATCGACTACTTCAAGTCGATGGCAAAGGAAACGGAGATATGGGATCAGACGCTTCTCAATCTCTACCTGCGTAAGTGTGCGAGGACAGTGTGTCGATTATCCCTGCAGTGGCGAGCGGGAAAGCGCGGAGTGGCCCGACCTGCCACGCTGTGTTGAGTCCGGCAACTCCCCTGCACAAGTCGAGTCCAACATTGCGCGGGCATTGGAAAGGCATCTGGACGGCATGCGTGAAGACGGCATTGCGACTGATGGCTGTGGCGGCGGTGCGGGGCGCTGCACTCTCGGCGCGGCCTGCGCGACATGGTGATCCGCGCTCCGGAAACATGCGTGCCGGCCTCGCTGACAAGCCAACGCTATGGCGCCACCACAGTCGGCACCCGATAGCTGCCGGCAACCGTTGATCCCGATGGTCCCCACAGCTACAAGCTGCCACTCTCCGACAGCGCGAGGCGACGATTGATGCCGCTCCAGACATGCACGATGTCGGAGAGGCCGCCCACTCGCACGCCACGCACTGAGACGGCATCCGCCCCGGCACCCGTACCGAGCGATCCGAAAGAGTTGCCACCCCATGTGCGGACCGTACCATCGCGCATGAGCGCAATGCCGTTGCCCACTTCGATGGCGTCAGCCAGCAGTCCGGGCAGTGGTGAGTGCAACAGCACGGGGGGATAGACGTCTCTGGTTGAAGTGGCTGATGGCGCCTTGCCCCAGACCACGACCGACCCGTTGGTCAGCGTTGCCCATGACATCGCCCCGTCAGCGCCGATTTGTGAGACCCCGGTGAGCGTGGGGAGCCGTGTGGGTACGGCACGCGATAACCGGTCACCCAACCCAAGTTCGCCGTCTCGTCCGCGGCCCCGCGCCCAGACGGTGCGGTCCTTACATCCACACGGTGCCGTCGTCGCGCAGCGCCGCGCCACAAACATCCGGTCGACTAGCCGTCCGAACGCACTGGAGCCAGCCTGCTCTCGCGCCACGAGGGCATGGAAGCGGTGCATCCGACCCTCGTCGGTGTGCGCCACGTGCCTCTTGCCCTCGAGGATGCTGAGCATCTTCTGCACCGTGTTGTGCATGATCGCGTCCGTGAGCGCGGCACACACTTCGGCAGCCATGGATGGCCCCTGCGCACTTGCTGGCGTGTGACGCGCTGCCAAAGCGGCCGGAGCATCGTGATCCGTTCGATCGCCTGCTCGTGGCGCAGGCGTCAAGCGAACGCATCACACTGCTCACGACCGATCGTGCGCTCCCAAGCTATAGCCCCATGGTGCATGGGGTGGGGTGAACGGGCGACGGGCGCCCCCAGACTCTCGCCGTCCTCAATGACCAGCTGGTGACGTGTGCGGCGGCGCGCGCTGCGGAGTCCGCGCGGACGCTGCGCATGGATGCGACCGTCGTCCCGACGCCGATCCATCCGCCGACGGATTCGACGCTGCTCTGGGATGCGGTGCGCGTCCTCGACCGCCTGCTGTTCTCGCCAGAACGCACCTTCGTGCGAAGCAGGCGCCGAAAGATCTCCTGGCCGAGCTGCTGCCGAGCGGACCCAGCATTTGCGCGACGCGCGGCATCACGAAGTCCGCTCGCAGCAGAAGCTGACGTTGGCGGCCCTCGGCTCATCGAGTTGCGGTCGACGGCTGCGGAGTTTTACTTGTGCTATGAAGACGGCGATCTCGCTCCCGGATGCGGTGTTTCGTGCGGCCGAACGCCACGCGAAGCGGTCGCGCAAGTCGCGCAGCAAGCTGTATGCCGACGCCTTGGTGGAGTACCTGAGTCGGCATGCGCCCGAGGAAGTTACCGAGGCGATGAATCGCGTCGTGGATCAACTGGACGCGGATCGCAATCCGTTCGTGCATGCGGCGGCGCACAGCGTCCTGCAGCGGTCCGAATGGTAGAGGTCGCCCAAGGCGAAATCTGATAGGCAGATCTGCCTCTGCCCGGCGAATCGGGGCCCGGCTATCGTCGACCGATCGTGGTCGTTCAAGGGAATCCCTTGAACAGGAGTCGGCTGCCGACAGTTGTCTGCATCCCGCTCACCAGCTACTTGGCGTGGGACGCCGCCCCGCGAAACACGTTGATGCTCGCCAACGCGACCGGTCTGCCAAAGGACTCCGTCGCGAATGCGTCGCAGGTGTTCGCGATGGACCGCAGTTTTCTCAGCACCCGAGTTGGCAAGTTAACGCCGAAGCGGCTGGAGCAGATCATGGCGTCCATTGATGTGGTGCTCGGCCGGTAGGCCGTCGAACAGGACGTTGCAGTTGACACGCGACGCTGCGGCATGCTCGCTGCGCTCGCTCTGAATAATGACCGCCTGCAACTGAACGCCAGCACGATGGATCGATCCGCGTTGGCGGCCTCAGCGCGCCAGGACGGAGGCACCGAACAGCATTCAACCAGCCTTGCGTCCGCCAGTTCCCGAGCGTGTGCGGCAACGAGCCTGGACGCGAACTCAGGCGGCACGCCACTGTAAATGAACGCGGTCGCGCACGCGCTCGGGGCCTATCTTGGCGTGTCGGTGACGCCGTACGCAGGCCATCGACGTCGTGGGAGAGTTTGCGCCGTCTGCTCTTTAACACCACCCTGATGCGCCGGGACCTACGCGGCTTATCGAAGCGCGCGAACAGCAGGCTGAGCAGCAACTCGCGTGAGGGCGTGAGGGCGTGAGGGCGTGAGGGCGTGAGGCGGGCCGAGGCTTCACAGAGGAAGGACATTCGATCGGGGGCGGTCGAAGGGCCGCCCGCCGTCCAGTCGCGCCAAGACGCGGCACTGCCGCCTACCGATTCGCCCGTACCTCAAAGTCTGTCGCCTGACCCGCCCGCTCCGCTCCGGTCTGCGGGTCGATCGCAATGCCGCGCACGTTGTACTGGCCGGGCGCCAGACCACTCAGCGTGAACGGCAGCGCGAAGCCCACGCGCCGCCCATCGCGGACCATCGGCGGTAGGGCGCCGGGTTCCACGCGCACCCGCTGGCCGTCGGCGCCGCCACGGAACAGCCCCGTGACCTGCTGCCACGCCGATTGGTCGGCCCGCTGGAACTCCAGGGCCACGCTGCCCGCGTAGGTCGAATCCGACACCTCCCAGTACAACTCGAACCGTTCCGTGGGAAACAGCCAGGTGCGCGGCAGCAGACGGTCCAGTGGCAGCGTGGTGGGGAGCGCAGTATCTCGCGCGGCTTCCGGCGTCGGCGACGACGCATCCTCACTGAGCAGGACCACGGGGGAGACGTCACGCACACTATCGGCCGCCAGATAAAACCGATGCCGCCACACCTGGCTCGGATTGCTCACCGCCTCCAGGCTCAGCACGCCGCCCTCGGCTGGCAGGCGGCCCGTGACCCGCACCACGTCGCCGCGGCGGTCTGAGGCAAGCAATCGAACGATACTGTCGGTGGGCGACCGACTGAACGCGGCGCCCATGAGCCCCGGGTTGGCGACGCGGCGCACCGGATAGGCCGCGTAAAGCGTGCGGTGGCCACCGTGCGGTAGGGTCACCACCTGGAACTCGCGCACGCGATCAAAGTGCTGACTCCGCCCGTACGATTCGTTCACGCCCACGCCCTCCTGCTTGAACAAACGTATTCGTCCGGTCTCCGTCAACATACGCTGCGACTGCGGTAACTCGGCACCCGGACGCGTGAGGCAGTCAAACGGGCAATAGATTTCAAGCTGTGCGGGGGCAGGCCAGGGCACGAGCCGCGTGGTATCTGATCGCGACACCTCCGCATACCGCCGCGGATCCACCGGGGAGAACTCGTACTTCGAGCCCACAAGATCGCGTACCACCGCGCCGCGCCCCTGGGTTCGCAGCAGGCGCGAGCGGTCAATGTCCAACCAGACTCCAACAAAGTACCATCCAAATCGCAGTGCGCGCGTCAGGGATAGCTCCGCACCCCAGTCATCCACCGACTTGCTCTGCTGCGGTCGCAGGTGCGCCTGTTGCAGCCAGCGCTCGTGCCGCTCAAAGACGCGAAACAGCACGTGCCGTGACAGATGCTCCGTCCAGCGGTCGTTCCCCGGTTCCAGCCACAGCGGATCGGAGAGCCACCAGCGCAGCGAATCCTGGGCGGGTGAGGCATGCGCACAGCTGGCGCGCGGCAGCAGGGCCAGCATGTGCCAGCGACATACCTCGGTGGCCGGCAGCGCGGCGAGCACGCGCGCAAAATGCTGCTCGGCCGTAACCGTGGCCCCGACCCGATGCGCGGCCAGTCCACGCAGGGCATCACACCACCAGTCCGTCGCGTCGCAGCCGGTGAGCGGGATTGCCAGCGCCTCCGGGCGGCGGCGCCACGCGTAGGCGAACACCAGCGTTTCGTCGAGCCGGGGATGCGCCCCCACGCGCGCCCGCAACGCCGCCAGTCGCAGGGCGAGCGTGTCGGCGTGGACGAGCGCTCGCAGAATCGTCGTAGAATCCTCGCGATACGCGCTCGGTGTTGTGAGGCAGCGCAGCACAGGAGATCGAGATCGTAGACATGCGGAAAGCGTAAGTAACTCTCGACCTTCGCCATAGATTGAATCATTCATCATCACCAGCGCGGCATAGTAGCGCCAGATCTCCATCGTGACCTGCGATGCGACGGAGTCCGTGGCCGCCTCGGGCGGCATCAGCGCGCGTGGGGCGCGCGCCACGCAGGCCGACATCAGCGCGGCGAACACCAGCAGCGGCAACAGCGTTCGGCACGCTCGCATGACGGCTTTATGGTACCCCACCATACCGTGCTCCGCCGTTTGGGGGCATTGTTCACGAATGGATGGGTCGCAGGGCGACCCGTTAATCTGCTGCGACCACATTATGACGGACCATAGGAACTTGCCGCGCGTAGTGGAGCAGTGAGAGCAGCAGATACGCAGCGCACTCGTGGACGCTGGCGTCCTAATGGAACGAGCTGGACCGCGTCGTGTTGCGTGCATTCCCCATCACCGCTTTTGGAACACTGAATCGAACGAACGCTTCTGAAGTTGTGGACTCGGCCACATGTTGACCATGAGGAGCACGTCGGAGTGGCGCACCGTCCCCGCAATGCCAAGCGGCACCGAATCTCTTCGTATGCTGCTCAACGCACCGTGCTGATCAATTGCGATATGCATCCGGTCGTTGCTACGTAAATCGGCAATGGTTTGCACGGTGCCTCCATTGCTGCTGAACGCCGGCAACGCAATCCACCTACGGGACGTGTCAGCAAACTCAATGAGAGCGCCCAGTTGTGAGGATGTCGAGTTCATCAATGCCCGGCTCCCACCAATCGTCGCAATAGTCGAATCCAGTAGTCCCGTTAGCATTCAAGCACTCCTCGCCGGTAAACCAATCGCCCACATTCTGGAAGTAGTCGTAGAACCAAAACTGCTCACATTCCATGCAGAACATTGAACCGGTCGTGCCCGTCTCGCGCGCTTCCAGATTCACCGGCGTCTGGGCGGTGAAGTTGAACAGCACCACCGCGAGTGTCAGTGCAAGTCTCTTCATGTCCGTGTCTCCCTGTGCTCAAAAGGTTTTGGACTATCGAGGGGTACTGGCACGGCTACGGTCAGGACGCGGTTCGCATTCGTCAAGAGCTGCCGCGTTTGACAGAGCTGCCCGTGGCGGGGAATCGTGCGCGCCGACACGCGAACGCGATCGCCGTAGATGAGCGAGCGTGAGAGCGAGTGGCGCCCGCCATCCAGCCTCGCGACCGCCTACCGATTCGCCCGTACCTCAAAGTCCGTCGCCTGACCCGCCCGCTCCGCTCCGGTCTGCGGGTCGATCGCAATGCCGCGCACGTGGTACTGACCGGGTGCCAGACCACTCAATGTGAACGGCAGCGCAAACCCCACGCGCCGTCCATCGCGGACGATTGGCGGCAGGGCGCCCGGTTCCACGCGCACCCGCTGGCCGTCGGCGCCGCCACGGAACAGCCCCGTGACCTGCTGCCACGCCGATTGGTCGGCCCGCTGGAACTCCAGGGCCACGCTGCCCGCGTAGGTCGAATCCGACACCTCCCAGTACAACACAAACCGCTCCGTGGGATGCAGCCAGGTGCGCGGCAGCAGGCGCTCGAGGGGCAGCGCGGTGGGAAGCACGGTGTCTCGGAGAGCCACCGGGGTCGGCGACGACGCATCCTCACTAAGCAGGACCACGGGGGAGACGTCACGCGCACTATCTGCCGGCAGATAAAAACGATGCCGCCACACTTGGCTCGGATTGCTCACCGCCTCGAGGCTCAGGACGCCGCCCTCGGCCGGCAGCCGGCCCGTGACCCGCACTACGTCGCCGCGGCGGTCGGTGGCGAACAACCGGACAATACTGTCGGTAGGCGACCGACTGAACGCGGCGCCCATGAGCCCCGGGTTGGCGACGCGGCGCACTGGATAGGCCGCGTAGAGCGTGCGGTCGCCACCGTGCGGCAAGGTCACCACCTGGAACTCGCGCACGCGATCAAAGTGCTGGCTCCGCCCGTACGATTCGTTCACGCCTACGCCCTCCTGCTTCATGCGTCGGATACGACCGCTCGACGTCAGCATCGTTTGCCAGACCATGATCTCCGCGCCCGGACGCGTGAGGCAGTCCTCCTTGATGCACGTAAAGGTCTCGCCGCGCGCGGGCGCGGGCCAGGGCACGAGCCGAGTGGTATCCGATCGCGACACGTCCGCATACCGCCGCGGATCCACTGGGGAGAACTCGTACTTCGGGCCCACGAGATCGCGTACATGCGCGCCGCGCCACTGCGTTCGCAGTAGGCGGGGGCGGTCAATGTCCAACCAGACTCCAACAAAGTGCCATCCAAATCGCAGCGCGCGCGTTAGGAACAGCTCCTCACCCCAGTCATCCACCGACTTGCTCTCCTGCGGTCGCAGGTTCGCTTGTTGCAGCCAGCCCTCCTGTCGCTCAAAGATGCGAAATAGCACATGACGTGACAGGTGTTCGGTCCACCGGTCGTTGCCCGGTTCCAGCCACAGCGGATCGGAGAGCCACCACCGGAGCGAGTCCTGCGCGGGTGAGGCATGCGCACAGCTGGCGCGCGGCAGGAGGGCCAGCATGTGCCAGCGACATGCCTCTGCCGGCGGCAGCGCGGCGAGCACGCGCGCAAAGTGGTGCTCGGCGGTGACCGTGGCCCCGACCCGATGCGCAGCCAGCCCGCGCAGCGCATCACACCACCAGTCCGCCGCGTCGCAGCCGGTGAGCGGGATTGCCAGCGCCTCCGGGCGGCGGCGCCACGCGTAGGCAAACACCAGCGTTTCGTCGAGCCGGGGATGCGCCCCCACGCGCGCCCGCAACGCGGCCAGTCGCAGGGCGAACGTGTCGGCGTGCACGAGGGCTCGCAGCATCGACGCGGAATCCTCGCGGTACGAGTTCGCGGTGAGGCAGCGGCTGACGGTGAACAGCGGAGAGCTGCACGCGCGCGTAGGCCGATTGGAGCGAGCGATCGTATCACGCAACATCCCCAGCGCGGCATGGTAGCGCCAGATCTCCATCGTGACCTGCGATGCGACGGAGTCCGTGGCCGCCTCCGGCGGCATCAGTGCGCGTGGGGCGCGCGCCACGCAGGCCGACATCAGCGCGGCTAACACCAGCAGCGGTACAAGCGCTCGGCCAGATCGCATGTCGGCGTTACGGTTACCCACGATACCGTGCTCCTAAGTTTTCGGTCTGTGCAACGCATATTGGTTCGCTCGGTCAAGTCTGTCCAGAGCGAACGTGTTCCAGAGGCGTGTACGTCTGCAACCGTCGGTAGCGAACGTACCCCACATCACATCACTGCGCGCCCTCTACCGGCTGTGGACAACTGCTCTTGACAGCACTCGTACTTTGGGCCATGGAGAATCTCCGCACGGTGGTCGCGCACCGACCGCCGCGCGCGTATATTCTCGACTGGATCCGTGCCTTTGGCCGCAACGCAAACTCCCCACGTTGTGTGCCAACCGTGCCACCCCCGCAACGTGATCGCCCCGATGGAGCTTCCCCGCATGCCGTTTGAGTTGGATCAGAGCACGTCCCAAAATGCCCGCATGAAGGTGGTGGGCGTTGGCGGAGGCGGTGGCAACGCAGTCAATCGCATGATCGAGGAACACCTCGAAGGTGTGGAGTTCATTTCGGTGAACACCGACGCCCAGGCGCTCATGCACTCCAAGGCCGACGTCAAGATTCAAATCGGCAAAAAGCTCACGCGCGGTCTCGGTGCCGGCGCGCGCCCTGAAATCGGGCGCCAAGCCATGGAAGAAAGCAAGGAAGAGCTGGCGCGCGTGGTGCAGCACACCGACCTCGTGTTCGTTACCTGCGGCATGGGCGGCGGAACCGGCACCGGCGCAGCCCCGGTCATTTGTGGACTGGCGCGCGAAGCGGGAGCGCTCACGGTTGGCATTGTCACGCGTCCCTTTTTGTTTGAAGGACGCAAGCGCATGCGACAGGCCGAAGAGGGCATTGCCGAAATGCGCAAGCACGTGGATACCATGATCGTAGTGCCCAATGAACGACTGCTCGCCGTAGTGGGCAAAGGCATTCCGTTTCACGAAGCGCTCAAAAAAGCTGACGAAGTGCTTTTGCACGCCACGCAGGGCATCTCGGTGCTCATCAGCGACACGGGCTTGGTCAACGTAGACTTTGCCGACATGCGCACGGTCATGCAAAACGGCGGCTCGGCGCTCATGGGCATGGGTGTGGGACGCGGTGAATCGCGCGCCACTGAAGCGGCGCAGCAGGCCATTGCCTCACCGTTGCTCGACAATGTGTCCATTTCCGGCGCTACGGGCGTACTGGTCAACATCACCGGCGGCGAAGACCTCACGCTCGGCGAAGTGCACCAAATCAACGAGATCGTGCAGGACGCGGTGGGCGATGACGCCGAGTTCATTTTTGGCGCGGTGCACGAACCGGCCATGCACGGCGAGATTCGCGTCACCGTGATTGCCACGGGCTTTGATCGACTGTTGCAGGGCGGAATCGGGAACGGCGGGCTGTCGCATGGCTTCAATCATGGGCACAGCACCGCGCAGCCGGTTCAGCGCACCGGGCCGAGTGTGCTTCCGTTCCCTGCGCCGCGCGACCGTACAGCAGGAGTGAGACCTCCAGCGGCTCCCGCGCGTCCGTCCAGAGAAGCGGTCGCTCCACCAGCCGCTCGACCAATACGGCCGAACGTGGCGCCACCCGCCGCTGGAGAGCTCGACGATATGGAAATCCCGACCTTCATTCGGAGACAGATGGATTGAACAAGGCGCTCTCGAAGCTGCTGGTTGTGGGGACATTGGGCGTCCTTGCGGCTGGTGCACTAGCCATCGGGCGCCCAGTCCCGCAACGTGCCGCCGGCGAACTTCTCGCCGTGACCGCGCCCACTGCGCCTGTTTCGTCTGTCCGAACCGATACCATTCATAGCGGTGAGCCACTGCTCGCGGTGCTGCAACGTCATGGTCTTGAACATGACGAAGCCAATCGCGCCATTGCTGATATGTCGCTCATCGATGCACGACGTGTGCGCGCCGGTACGCAGGTGACCGCGCTCGTGCACCCCGATTCGGGTGTGCAGAACGTCACGTTCCAGCTGGCCATTGATCGCATTGTGCGTCTGGTGCGCAGCGGTGAACATTGGACCGAGATCGAAGAAAAGCTGCCGTGGACCGTTGATACCGTGGCCGTAGCCGGTGTGATCGCCTCAACGCTCACGGGCGCCATTGTCGAAGCGGCCACGCAGTTTCCGGCCAGCGCGCGTACCGAACTGGCTTACGGCATTGCCAATGTGCTTGAATATCGCGTGGACTTGAGTCGCGATCTTCGCGTAGGCGACTCCATCACGGCGCTGGTGGAACGCGAGACAGCACCCAACGGATTGGTACGTGCTGGCCGGGTACTGGCCACACGGTCCATGATTGCCGGCAGCACCATTGATGCCGTGCGTTTTGATGACCAAGACGGTGAATCGCAGTTCTACGACGCCGAGGGCAAGAGTTTGCGCGCTGGGTTTCTGCGTGCACCACTGGAGTTCCGTCGCATCTCCAGCGTGTTCGGGTCACGCAAGCACCCGGTGCTCAAAACGTGGCGCAAGCACAACGGCATTGATTACGCGGCCAGCACGGGCACACCGGTACGCGCCATTGGTGATGGCACGGTCATTTATGCGGGCTGGAAGGGTGGGTATGGCAAAACGGTGGAAATCCGTCACCGCAATGGCATGGTCACGCGCTACGGGCATCTGAACGCCATTTCGTCGGGTATTCGCAACGGCGCACGCGTCAAAATCTCAAGCACGATCGGTCGTGTGGGTATGACGGGACTCGCCACCGGTCCGCATCTGCATTTTGAGACACTTGTTAATGGCGTGCATCGCGATCCACGCCTGGCGCTCAAGGACATCAGTGGTGAGCCTATTCGTGCTGCCGACCGCACCGCGTTTGCGCTGCGTCGCAACGCCCTGTTTGCCGATCTCACCGCGCGTGTCTACGCTATGCAAGACCCAACGAACAACGTTGGCGTTCCCGGCATCGGCATCGTCCCGCGCGCCCAGCCGCGCGCCGTTGGCGCTGGCAACTGATCGGTGCACTCACTCGCCCACACACGGGGCGAGTGAGCATCTGTTTGAGCGCTCTCTTCCGGTGGCCATGCACTCAGTGCCGTATCGCGTAACGCGTTTTCGTATCCTGAGCACGGTGCGCACGTGATGAGTTGGGTGCTCGCTACGGTGGTAGCCGTGATTGGCGCCTGGCTGGCCTACGGGCCGCTCACACGGGCGCGAACATCACATCACGCCGATGCCACGCGCACCGTGGCCCCGATGCGTTGGGCCATCACGCTCGGCACATTGCGCGGCCTCGCCTACCTGCTGCTTATGGCACTGCTGCTCGGTGCGCCGTGGGGAACGGCCGATCGCGATGCCCCGCTGCCGGTGCTCGACGTCTCCAGCAGTTGGCAACGCGCCGACGACGGAACGCTGTGGCAACGTGCGCTGGACAGCGTGGCGTCGCTCGGCGGAGACACCGTGCTGTTGGCCGGTGATTCAGTGCGGTTCTCATCGCGCGCCGACGTACGCACGGCCACACCCACCGATCAGCGCAGCGCGCTGCAGCCCGCGATCGATCGCGCCACGGCACTCGGGCGATCGGTGGTGTTGATTACCGACGGTGAAGTGGACGACCTTGCACTCGGCAGCGTGCTGCCCGCCGGCTCACGTGTGTTGCGTGTGTCGCGCACACCACGCCCCGATGTGGCCGTTGCGTTGCTTGATGTGCCGCCGTACGCTACCGGAGGCGATACGATTGACGTCAACGCGACACTCGTAGCGGGTGATCTGGACGTGGACGGCGGATCGTTTGTTGTGCGAGTTGATGGAGCACAACTCGCCAGCGCTGTGATTCAGCCCATGGACGCGTTCGCATCACGTCGCATCTCGTTGCGCGTGCCGTTACCGCGCGGTTCCGGTGAGCGCGTATTGTCGGCGGTGAGTACCACCATCAACGACATTGAACCGCGCAACGACACGCTGTCGGTCACCATTGACATTACCGATCGACCGCGCGTGGTGTTTGTCACTACCGTGCCCGATCTCGATGTGCGCGAAGTGCTGCGTGTGTTGCGCGGCACGGTGCGCCTGCCGGCTCGCGCGTATCTGCGCGTGGCGCCGGGTGTGTGGCGCGAAGAGGGTACGTTGGCGCCGGTTACTGAAGCATTGGTGCAGCAGCGTGCGCGCGAAGCGGGGTTGCTCGTGCTGCACGGTGACACGACATGGAGCGGCATTGCCGCGCAGCGACGCGGGCCGATGATCCTGTGGGCACCGGCACCGCCCAAGCCTCCATTGCGCGCGCTGCAGAATGACGAGCGCGCGGAGTGGTACGTGAGCAGCGTACCACCGTCGCCGATTTCGGCTGTGCTGGAGGGCCTGCCGCTCGATTCGCTGGCACCGCTCGACTTGGGTCCGGCGGGGGCTGCAGGGGCGGGCGGCGCGGCGGGGGCAGCGGGTGCTTCGGGTGCTGCAGGTGCTTCGGGTGCTTCGGGTGCTGCAGGTGCTGCAGGTGCTGCAGGTGCTGCGGGTGCTGCAGGTGCTGCAGGTGCTGCAGGTGCTGCAGGTGCTGCAGCGCGCGATCGCGGCATACCGCTGCTCGAAGCGCGCGCCGGCCGCGGTGGAACGCCTCGCGCAGTGGCCACGCTCAGCTCAACCGCCGGCGTGCGACAGCTGCGCATCAATGGCTCCGGATTTGCCTCCTGGACGGTGCGTGGTGGACGAGCGGCCGACGCGTTTTCGGCCTTGTGGGGCGCTATATTCGACTGGATGGCGGTGGTCGAGGCAGATGGTGGTGGCGTTGCGCTCGCCAATCGGCTGGTGCGCGCCGGTGAGCCGCTGGTGTGGCGTCGGGGTGGCACGGATAGCGTGGCCACCGTGGTGTTACGATTGAGCAATGGCGAAGAGACATCGCTGACGTTGCGCTTTGCGAGCGATGCAAATGTAGTGGAGACACCCGCACTGGCCGACGGCGTGTATCAGTTGCAGGTGGGTACAACGAAGCGCACGCTGGTAGTGAACCCCTCGCGCGAGTGGGTGCCGCGTGCACCGGTTACCATACCTGCGGCTCGCTCGCTCAATGAGCTCAGCGCCGAGTCGCGTCCGCTGCTTGAACGCAGTTGGCCGTTTGTGCTCGCGCTGCTGTTGTTGTGCGGCGAGTGGATGTTGCGCCGATCGGCGGGGCTTCGTTAGTTCGCCGTCTCTGAAGTTCTGCTACCGTATGTGAGAAGCCATGAAACGATTGTTCAAGCGTGAAGGGGACACACCCAAGCGCTCACTGTGGGATAAGGTCAAGGATCTGGCGCGCACCGACTTCGGTGTGCTGCTGCGCGGTGGTGTAGACCCGGGCTCGCTCGAAGCGCTCGAGACCATGTTGCTCGAAGCCGATTTCGGTGTGCCCACCACACTCAAACTCGTTGAAGAAGTCGAACGACTCGCCAAACGCGGTGCCATCAAAACGGAAGACGAGTTCCGCGAAGCGTTGCGCGTAGGTATTCGCGATGCGCTCAACTCCGGGCACAGCAATCCGGCGCTCAACATCGCGTCTCCTGCACCCACAGTGTTGCTGGTGATTGGTGTGAACGGTGCTGGAAAGACCACGTTCATTGGCAAACTCGCCACGCGTCTGCGCGGCGAAGGCAAGCGTGTACTCGTTGGTGCTGCGGACACATTCCGCGCCGGCGCGATTGATCAGTTGCGTGTGTGGGCCGAACGTGCCGGTGCCGAGTTTGTGGGTGCCAAGTCGGGCGCCGATCCGGCGGCGGTGGCGTTTGATGCCATCGACGCGGCGGCCACGCGCGGCTGCGACTACGTCATCATTGACACTGCCGGTCGCTTGCACACCAGCAGCGATCTCATGACGGAACTCAAGAAGATTCATCGCGTGCTCGGCAAGCGCCTGGCCAATGCACCGCATGAAGTGCTGTTGGTACTCGACGGCACAATCGGACAAAACGCGCTGGCGCAGGCGCGTACGTTCAGTGCCGCTGTGCCGGTCACCGGGCTTGTGGTCACCAAGCTCGATGGTACGGCCAAGGGCGGTGTGGTCGTGGCGGTGCACGAAGCACTCAATGTGCCCATCAAGTTTGTGGGCATGGGTGAACAGGCGCCCGATCTCGATGCGTTTGACGCCGATCGTTTTGCCACGGAGCTCGTGGCGTCGTGAACAACGCGGAGGACGCGGCACGTCGGCGTCGCCGAACCGGGCCGCCTCCGCGACTCACGCTCGACACACCCGTCACCTACCTCAAAGGCGTGGGGCCGGCTCGCGCCGAAGCGCTGCAACGACTGGGCATTCGCGTAGCCGGCGATTTGCTGCGACATGTGCCGCACCGCTACGAAGACGCGAGCACGGTCACGCCCGTTACCATGGCCGCCGTTGGTGCCGACGTCACCGTGCTGGGGCAGGTGGTGGCCACCGGCGTACTGCCCACGCGAAAGGGGTTGCGTGTGTTTCAGGCGGTAATCAAAGACGCCTCGGGACTGCTCGAACTGGCCTGGCCCGGACAACCGTTTCTCGAGCGCACCATCAGCAAAGGCGACTGGCTGCTGTGTACCGGGCAGGTGAAGTTTCATCACGGCCGACGGTTGCAGCCACGCGAATTTGTGAACCTTGGCGCTGGTGATGAGAGCTCGCTCGAAGGACGCGTGCTCGCCGTGTATCCCGCCACCGAAGGCTTGAGCGTGCGCTGGTTGCGTGCGCTGGTAGAGGAGCATCTGAGCGCGCTACTGCCGCTGGTGAAGGAGCCGTTGCCGGTAGCGTTGTTGGCCGAAGCTGGTGTACCGCCGCTGCCCGAAGCCCTGCGGCGAGTGCACCAACCCGAATCCGTGGCCGACGCGCGTCTGGGGCGTTCTCGGCTGGCGTGGGAGGAGCTGCTGTGCATTCACCTGTTGCACCGTCGGGCAAATGTGTTGGCGCGGGAAGCAAGAACTGGTGTGCAGTTTGTCAACCGCAAGCAGCTCACCAGTCAGTTGCGTGAAGTGTTGCCATTCATGCTTACCCAGGCGCAGATGCGCGCCGTGCGCGAAATTGTGCACGATTTGTGCAGTACGCGTCGCATGCATCGATTGCTGCAGGGCGACGTTGGCAGTGGCAAAACCATCGTGGCGCTGTTCTCGGCCATGCTCGTGCTGGAGAACGGCTATCAGTGCGCAATCATGGCGCCTACCGAGTTGCTGGCCGAGCAACATGCAGCCACTGCACAAAAGTTACTTGCACCGTTGGGCATATCGCCGGTGTTGCTGACTGGCCGACTCGGTGCCAAAGACCGTCGCTTGGCCCTGACCAAACTCGCGTCGGTAGATCCGGTGTTGGCGATTGGCACACACGCGTTGTTTCAGAACGATGTGGCGTTTGCAAAGCTTGGACTGGTGATCATAGACGAGCAGCATCGCTTTGGTGTGGAGCAACGCGCCGCGCTGGGTGCCAAGGGCGCAGCGGGTGAACAACCTGATGTGTTGCTCATGACGGCCACGCCCATTCCACGTTCTCTCGCACTTACGCTGTACGGCGATCTCGACGTGTCCACACTCGACGAGCGGCCACCCGGCCGGCAGCCCGTGACCACGGCGCACCGCCGCGAAGCGGCGCGCGATCGGGTGTTCTCGTTTGTCGACACAGAGCTCGACGCCGGTCGTCAGGCGTACGTGGTGTATCCAGTGATCGAAGCATCGGAGAAGACCGACCTGCGCGACGCGACGTCAATGTACGAGGCGCTGGTGGCCGGACCGTTTGCTGCGCGTCGCGTGGCCCTGCTGCACGGACGGTTACCGAGCGACGAACGCGACGTGATCATGCGCGCGTTTCGTGATGGCGCGATCGACGTGCTGGTGGCCACCACGGTGATTGAAGTGGGCATTGATGTGCCCAACGCCACGGTGATGATCATTGAACACCCGGAACGCTTTGGGCTCTCGCAGTTGCATCAGCTGCGCGGACGCGTGGGTCGTGGGGCTGAGCAATCGTATTGCATTCTGCTCGGCGATGTGGGCTCCGACGCCGGTGAGCGACTGCAGGTGGTGGTGAACACCGAAGACGGTTTTGAAATCTCCCGCGCCGACTTGCGCATGCGTGGCATGGGCGATCTGTTTGGGGCACGTCAGTCCGGGTTGCCTGCGTTCCGCATTGCTGATCCGATTGCGGATGAAGCCCTCAATGAATCAGCGCGTGTGATGGCCGAGCGCATGCTAACCGCAGACCCGAATCTTGAGCGGCCGGAGCACATGGGGATTCGGCAGTTGCTCACCATCAATTACAAGCGCGCTCTCGAACTCTTCCACGTGGGCTGAGCCGAGAGACCAGCCCGCGCGCTGATTGCCGTTACCCAAAAATCTCTCTGTGCCTCAGTGCCTCTGCGGTGACCGGAATACCAGACGCGGTCGCATCGCCAGGCTTCGTTGAACTGCCACTGCATTTACCGCGGAGACGCTGAGGCGCAGAGGGAAAAGCCCCGGTCCGATACCTTTACGATCAGGGCAAAATGACTTTTTGGGGGTAACACTAGCTCAGCGTTTCTGCGTTGCGCACCCAGGAAAGCCAACCTTGGCCAGCACCTTCTCCAGCGGACAGAAGTTGGTGTAGCTCGACTGCAAAAGATTGAATCCAACGAACGCGGTAAACGCGAAGAACCAAGGGTTCACCCACATGCCGAGTGCGACGCTGAACATCACAAACACACCAGCGAAACGACGAATGATTTTGTCTGCACACATGGTATTGATTCCGTGAAAGAGTAAACAGATCATGCGAACACTTCGGCCGGAGTGGCCGACGCGCGAACGGTCTCGACTGCGGGCACAGGCACGCGACGCCGTAGCTCCCAGTAGAGCAGCGGTACCACCACCATCGTGAGCAGTGTGGCCACCACTGCGCCGCCAATGAGCGCCACGGCCAGTCCCTGAAAGATGGGATCCAGCACCATCACCAGTCCGCCAATCACCACCGCTGCGGCCGTGAGTGCGATCGGGCGGAACCGCACCGCGCCCGCTTCCAGCACCGCTTGCACCAGCGGACGATTGCGTGCTTCGGCGAGCTGAATGAAGTCCACCAGCAGAATCGAGTTGCGCACAATGATGCCCGCCAGCGCGATCATGCCGATCATTGATGTGGCCGTGAAGAACGCACCCATGAGAGCATGCGCCGGCAAAATGCCCACCAGCGTAAGTGGAATCGGTGCCATGATGACCAGTGGTGTGCTGAATGACTGGAACCACGCCACCACCAGCACGTAGATGAGCACCAACACCACGGCAAAGGCAATGCCGAGGTCGCGGAACACTTCAATCGTGACCTGCCACTCACCGTCCCACTTCACCGCCGTTTCATCGAGGCGCAGCGGTTGCACCGCGTTGTAGCGCGTGATCGCTTCGCCGTTCACGGTAAGTGTGTCCAGCATCTTGTTCATGGCCAGAATAGCGTACACCGGCGCCTCCACTTCACCGGCCACATCACCGGTCACGTAAATCACCGGACGCAGATTCTTACGGTGACGCGACGTCGCGCGCGATGAGGAGTCAACCGAGACAAACCGACCCAACGGTTGCGGACCCATCGCGGTGGTGACCGGTAACGCCAGCAATCGTTGCACACCTGATCGATCGCGCACATCGAGTCGCGGTACCACAGACACGGGTTCACGCGCTGTGGACGATTGCAGTGCACCCATCGGCATGCCACCAACCGCCATCGCCACCGTCTGCGTGAGCAACGGGACATCGACACCGGCGCGCGCCGCTGAAGCGCGATCCACGCGGAACGCCAGCTGGGTGGCTGGTGCGTCTACGGTCCAGTCAACATCCACCACACCGGTGGTAGCCTCAAACGTGGCTTTGACCTGTCGTGCGGCATTTAGTCGCGTTGAATCATCGGCCGCATAAACCTCCGCCACGAGCGTGGACAACACCGGCGGACCGGGCGGAATCTCGGCCACCTTGGCGCTGGCGCCAAACGAGCGCGCAATAGAGTCTACCATGGGACGCACGGCAACCGCGATCTCATGGCTCTGCCGGTTGCGATCCTGCTTGGCTGCGAGATTTACCTGAATGTCGGAGACATTCGCACCTCGGCGCAGAAAATAGTGTCGCACCAGACCATTAAAGTTGAACGGTGCCGATGTACCGGCGTATACTTGCGTGCTGATCACTTCGGGCACCGTGCGCAACTCACGTGCGATGGCTTCGGTGGCCGCGAGGTTTGATTCAAGCGTGGTGGTTTCCGGAAAGTCGAGCACGACCTGGAACTCCGACTTGTTGTCGAACGGCAGCATTTTGACTTGCACCGCGCCAACGGCCACCAGCACCATCGAGCCTAGCAGCAGCACCACTGTGCCGCCGTAAAACGCCATGCGCGTGCCGCGACGCTCAATGAGCGGCGTCATGATCCGTGCGTAGAACTTTCCGAAGCCGGACTTGAGCACGGCGCTATCGCCATCGCCCTGCGCGTTACCAGTCGAAGCGCCGTGCAATGAGTGTGGCGACGTGTGCCCGCGCAGCAAACGATATCCCAACCACGGCGTTACGATAAATGCCACGCCAAGCGACGCCAGCATCGCGACCGATGCGCCCACCGGAATGGGCCGCATGTACGGACCCATGAGGCCCGACACAAACATCATGGGCAGAATGGCCGCGATCACCGTGAAGGTGGCCAGAATGGTGGGATTGCCGACTTCGTCTACCGCTTCAATTGCCGCCACTTCAGGCGACCGGTTTCGCATGGCCATGTGACGGGCGATGTTCTCCACCACTACAATCGCGTCGTCCACCAGAATGCCGATGGAGAAGATGAGCGCAAACAGCGTGATGCGATTGAGCGTGTAGCCCATCAGGTAATACACAAACAGCGTCAGTGCGAGCGTGACCGGAACGGCCACCAGTACCACAACGGCTTCGCGCCATCCGAGAAACAACCACACCAGCGCGGTTACGGATAGCGTGGCAATGGCCAGGTGCAGAATGAGTTCCGATGCCTTTTCCGCCGCTGTTTCTCCGTAGTTACGCGTGATGTCAACGCGCATACCTTCCGGCACCACGCGTCCGCGTGATTCTTCGAGACGCAGAATGGCCTCATGCGCCACTGTGGTCGCGTTGGCACCAGCGCGCTTGGCTACCGCGATCGTGACCGCCGAACGCGGTACGTCGTTACCGCTGGCGGTGGTGACATACGTAGTGGGTTCGCCAAATCCGTCGGTGATGGTGGCCACATCGCGCAATGCAATCGCTCGCCCGTCGCGTACGGCCACAATCACATCGCCCACGTCATCGACACTGGCAAAGGCCGCCGATACATCTACTCGCACCGTCTGATTGCCACTGGCAAACTCGCCCGCTTGCAGGCGCGCGTTGGCACCCATTAGCGACTGCGCAATTTCACCGGGCGTGATGCCGGTACTCGCGAGGCGCGATGGATCAATGCGTACGTCAACCTGTCGCGGTGCACCTCCCACCAGAAACACTTGTGCCACGTCGGGCACCGTGCGCAGTTCTTCGGCAATGTGCGCCGCAACCTGTCGCACGACACCGGGTTCGGCGTTGGCATCGCTCACGGTGAGCGCCAGAATGGGTACATCATCAATGGCGTGCGGACGCACCAGCGGCGGCGGTGCTGACATCGGCCACCGATCCATGTTGGACTGCACTTTGGCGTGCACCTTGGACACACTTTCGGTCTGGTCGGCACCGACGGCAAAGCGCGCCGTGATCATGCCACCACCATCGCCACTCATGGAATACACGTACTCCACGCCCGGAATCTCGTAGAGCGCCTGCTCCAGCGGTTTGATCATCTGCTGCTCAACTTCCGCGCTCGCGGCACCTGGCAGCGATGCGAACACATCGATCATGGGCACCGAAATCTGCGGTTCTTCTTCGCGCGGTGTGGCCGCCAGGCCAATCGCACCCACCAGCAACGATGCCAGCGTCACCAACGGCGTGAGTTTGCTGTTGAGGAATGCGCGCGCCACGCGTCCGGCAATGCCGTAGGCAGGCGTGGAGGACGACTCGTTGGTTGTACTCATGACCGCTCCGTACTGGCACCGCGTTCGAGCGGCGACGGCGTCTCAGGCACCAGCACCACATCGCCCACATTCACGCCCGACAACACTTCCACCCAATCGCCGTAGCTGCGTCCCGTGCGAACCCAGCGACGTTCCACCACGCCGTTGGCTCGCACCTGCAGCCCTGTGAGGTCACCTTCGCGAACGACGGCGGCGCCAGGCGCCAAACGCACCGTGCGCGTACCACCAGGCAGTCGTAGCGTGGCTGATCCACCCGTAGGCAGCGCGCCGTTGGCGTTCTTCACCAGCACATTCACGGTGAAGAGCCCACCACTGGGCGTGGCCACCACACCTTCAACGGTACCTGTGGTTTCTGTCCCTTCAATCGCCACGGAAATCGTCGTGCCGCGTGTCAATGAACGGGCCGCATCCGGCGGTATCAGCGCGTTCACGCGTAACGTGCCCGCCTGCAGTATCATGATGAGTGGCGCACCAGGTGCGGCAAACGCACCCGGGTCGACAAGCCGCTGTGAAATCACGCCGTTGAATGGGGCGCGAACGCTCCCGTACTCACGCACCGCTGCCGTTTCGGCCACTCCACCGCGTGCGGAGACAACCGCAGCCTGCGCGCGCGCCAAACCGGCTTCCGCTGCATCCAGCTGCGCTTTGGGGGCCGCACTATCCGCGAAGAGCGCACGCAAGCGCGCCGTCTGCACTTCTGCATCGGCCAGCATCGCTTGAGCGGCGGCCAAACCGCCGCTGGCCTGCGCCGATCGCGCCTCCACATCACGCACGTCGAGCGACACCAGCAACTGCCCTTGGGTGACTGCATCACCTTCTTGCACATGCACCGCCGTCACCGTGGCCATGAGCTTGGTGGACAACGTGCTGTTGAGCAGCGGCGCCGCCGTTCCCACGGCTTCGTTCATATCGGGCATGAGCGAATCGATCACCGCCACATCACGATAACCGTCCGCAAATGTGGTGGACGTGGTCGTTGCGTTGGCCTCAGCTGTTGGATCGCTGGTGCAAGCAACCATCACGGGCACCGCGACCAGCACCAACATCGCCGAACGCAGAGAAATGGGCAGAGAGATCATTGGTCGATCGCGTAAAGAGGAGTCAGATCAAGGCCAAGCGCGACGCGTTCGGCCGCCAGTGACACGAGCACGTCGTGACGGGCAGTAACGGAGGAGAGTTGTGCCGCAGCGCGCGCCGCACCGGCACCGAGTAGTTCTGAAACGGCCGCCAGGCCGCCGTCGTAGCGGCGCTGTACCAAACGCAGGCCTTCCACGGATTGCCCGTAGGCCCGTTCCGCGAGCGCCAGTCGTTCCATCGCCACGGTCCGGTCAATGCGCGCGCGGGTGACCTCGAGGTCGGCCATGGCCTGCGCGCCATCGGCCCGCGCTTCGGCGGCGTTGGCCTGCGCGGTCGCGCGTTGCCGATCGGCCAGATCACCGCCACCACTGAACACAGGCAACGAGACCATCACACCAGCCGTCCAGAAGGGCGCGCCGCCAAACGGCGTATTGGTGGAAGCCCAGTCGGAGCGCACCATGGCGCCCACCGTGGGCAGCCAACGTGCATTGGCACGCCGCACGTTGGCGCGCGCCGCCGCCGCACCCAGCTGCGCCGCTTCAACGTCCGGCCGTCGCGTTGTGGACGCGTCCGGCCAGTTGGTGGCCAGTAGCTGTGCAATGCGCTCCGCCGATGCCATCTCCGCCGGCAATGCGCCCGTCGTGTCGCCGGGAGTCCCCATTTGCACCGCCAGCGCAAGACGCGCCACAACGGCCTGACCGCGGGCCGTCGCGCGTTGCGCCTCGAATTCACTCAACCGAACCTGGGCCAGCAGCATGTCCGAGCGTGTGACCACTCCGTTGCGCTCGAGCGTTTCCGCCTGTTGTACGGCCGCCTGCGCTGCAACCACCGCCGAGTCGAGGGCCGTGACACTGGCGCGGGCCACCATCGCGCCAAAGTAGGCCCGCGTGGCGTCGAGCAGCGCGGCTTGCAAGTGCCGCTCGCTCATGGCTCGACCGGCGTCGGCCGCCAGCGAGGCGGCTCGGCGGCCCATCAGTGCCTGCGGGGCCAGCAGGGGCTGTTCCAGCACCAATGCGCCGGTCACGAGAGGCAGGGCTTCCGGCCGATTGAGACGCGCCGGATCGAAGTCTGCAGCCGTCACGCTGCGTTGCCGCAGGCGAGCGCCAAACACGCCAATCGGGTCGGTGGTGCGTGCGGCGCCGCCCTCAACGCGGAGTTGCGGGAGAAAACCGGGCAGTGTGGCGGTCACATCGGCGGCGGCCGCCCGGGCGTCGGCTCGGGCCGCTCGGGTGCCGTAGCCATCAGCGGTCGTGGCCGCGAGCACGTCGGCCAAGCGGAGCGGCCCGGGTGTGGCACTCTGAGCGAGCACTGGCGCGGCCGAGAGGACCGCCGCGAGCACCGTCACCAGTCGCGCTCCGACCATGGCGCGGCCACGTGGCGGCGAGGAAAGTGGTTGTCTATTCATACAATCAACTAAACAGTAGAATAAAGGGATGTCAAGAGATCGGCCCATGAAACCGGGCGGATCCGTTGCCTCAGCTTGCGCGTCTGCCCTAGCTTACCCGCTCACCTTCACCACAACGCGCCGTGAGCCACCCGTCATCCCGAATCGCCGATCTGCACGCCCACGTGGGCACCATTGTCACTGTCCGCGGCTGGGTCACGACAGTGCGCTCCAGCGGCAAAGTCGCCTTTGTCGTGATGCGCGACGGCTCGGGCATCCTGCAGTGCGTGCTGGTGAAGTCGCAGGTGCCGGCCGAGGTGTGGGAGCGGTTTGGTACGCTCACGATTGAAACATCCCTGGCGATTTCCGGCGAAGTGCGCGCCGATGCCCGGGCACCCGGCGGACACGAGTTGGGCGTCACCGAACTTGAGATCATTGGCGCCAGTCCGCTCGACTACCCGATTCAGCCCAAGGAGCACGGGATCGATTTCCTGCTCGACAACCGGCACCTCTGGCTGCGCACTCCACGGCAGGCTGCGATCATGCGTATCCGGCATGAGCTCGAGCAGGCGGTGCATGACTTTTTCTACGCGCGCGATTTCACGCGCTGCGACACGCCCATTCTCACCGGCGCCATCGGTGAACGCGCGGGATTGTTTGCCACTGAATATTTCGACGAAGGCATGGCGTATCTCGCGCAAACGGGACAGCTCTACGGCGAAGCACTGGCCGCCTCGCTCGGACGCATCTACACCTTTGGTCCCACCTTCCGCGCCGAAAAATCAAAGACGCGTCGTCACCTCACCGAGTTCTGGATGATTGAACCGGAGATGGCGTGGTATGACTCCAACGACAACATGAAACTGCAGCAGGAGTTTGTGCAGTATCTCGTGGGACGCGTGCTCGAACGCAAAGCCGAAGAACTCAAACTGCTCGAGCGCGATACCACGATGCTCGAAAAAGTCACCGGCGATTTTATCCGTCTCGATTACAGCGACGCCGTAACGCTGATCAATGCCAAGGGCAGCACCACCGAGTGGGGCGATGATCTCGGCGCCGAAGACGAAGCACTGATTGTGGCCGATTACGATCGGCCGGTGTTTGTGATGAACTATCCCAAGCAGGCCAAGGCGTTTTACATGAAGGAAAATCCGGCCGATCCGCGCACGGTCTTGTGCGACGATCTGCTCGCGCCGGAAGGGTACGGTGAAATCATTGGTGGATCACAGCGCGAAGACGACTACGATCGACTGCTCGCTCGTATCAAGGAAGAAGGGCTGCCTGTTGAGGAGTACGGGTGGTATCTCGACCTGCGCAAATACGGCACGTTCACGCACTCCGGCTTTGGTTTGGGGTTGGAGCGCACCATCGCCTGGATTTGCGGACTGCATCACATCCGCGAAGTGATTGCCTTCCCTCGGCTCATGCACCGCCTGCGGCCGTAAGCGGTGCGGCGACGCCGGCCACATCATTCGCCTCGCTTGACCTCGTCCCACAGCGCATCCTGCTGCTCAAGCGAGAGCTCGCGGAACACCAGCCCCTGGGTTTCCGCGAGTTCCTCCATGCTCCGAAAGCGTCGCGTGAACTTGTGATTGGCACCGTCCAGTGCGAGACCAGCGTGCACGCCCGCCTTGCGACAGAGATTGACCACGGCAAACAGCAGGTCGCCCAGTTCACCCTCCAGTTTGGTGGCGTCTCGCACCGCGCCTGCGTCGTCGAGCCACTCGCTGACCTCGGTCACTTCTTCGCGCACTTTCTCCAGCGGCCCCCGCGTATCGGGCCAGTCAAACCCCACACCGGCCGCGCGATCCTGCAGACGGTGTGCCCGATGCAGCGCCGGCAATCCGCTGGCCAGTCCATCGTCAATGAATCGACGCGACTGCGCCTTCATGCTTTCCCAATCACGACGCACCCCATCGCCGTACAAATGCGGATGACGCGCGCGCATCTTGGTTACCAACGCGCCTGCGACATCGTTTATCGCAAACGCACTTCGCTCCTCCGCGATCACCGCATGAAAGAGTACCTGCAACAGTACGTCACCCAGTTCATCGCGCAGCATTGCGTCATCGCCGTCGGCAATTGCATCGTCCACTTCGGCCGACTCTTCGGTGAGATACGGTCGCAGCGACTGATGCGTCTGCGCCGCGTCCCATTCGCATCGCGCGCGCAAATCGCGCATCAGCGCCAGCGCGTCGTCCAGCGTATGTCGATCCGTATTCGGCAGCTGGGCACTGAGTGGTGTGTCGTATGGCATGGGCGATCTCCGTTCTCTCAACATTCGGGTTTCGTACGCAAACCGATCGGTGCGACCTCCCCGACCTTCGGAGGGTATGTCCGCGTATGACTGCGACAATATACGAACGCGATTCCACCGAGCGGCTGTTTACGCATCCGCGGGCGTGGTGCGTGGTGGATCTCGACGCCGTGCAGCACAACGCGCAACTGTT
>JBBRDJ010000046.1:0-25953 GCA_038203945.1 Gemmatimonadales bacterium | reverse complement strand
TCAAAGACGTTTCCCGCTGGTGCGTACGTGGTGAACATGTCGCAGCCGCAAGGCAAGTTGGCGCGCAGTTTGCTCGAACCGTCGCCGGTACTCGATTCAGTGTTCGCTCGCACGCAGGTGGAGCGGTTCATGCGCAACCAGCGCAAGGGCAGTGGCGGAACCAGCGAAGGCTACGAGTTTTACGACGTCACGGCGTGGTCGCTGCCGGTGGCCTATGGCGTTGAATCGTACTGGACAGAAGACGTTGGCACCTTGGCCGCCAATCGGTTGACACGGGCAACCGAGGGCGCGCGCGTCAACGGTGAGCTGCTGCCGGTGGTGATTGAAGGTGGCATTGCCGACAGTGCGCGCGCCAGCAGTGCGTATGTGTTTACGGCCGAGCAAACGGGCGCGCAGGCTGTGGCGTTTCACATGCTCACACGGGGATTCCGCGTGGCCAGTGGCGAACGTGCGTTTGAAGCGGGTGGACGAGAGTGGCCGCGGGGCACGTTTGTTGTGCGCACCACGCGCAATCCAAACACGCTCCACGATTCACTGCAGGCCATTGCCACGCGTCATGGGGTGCGTGTGCATGCGGTAAACAGCGCAATGACCGCAGAAAGCCAGTTTGGTATTGGTGAGGGATCGGTCACCAGCCTCGAAACACCGCGTGTCGCCGTGATGGGTGACGACGGTGTTTCGCAGACAAGCTTTGGTGCGCTCTGGTGGACGCTCGAAGAACGCTATGCCATGCCCTTCACGCATCTGGGCTGGGATCGGCTCGGTGATCTGTCGCGCTTTAACGTGATCATTATCCCTGATGCCTCGTCGGGCACGCTCACCAGCCGACTGGGCAAGGGTGAAGCGCTGCGCGCGTGGGTGAACGACGGCGGCACGCTCATCACGTTTGGTGATGCGTCGCAGTGGGCCTCACGCGAAGATGTGAATCTCACGTCGGCGCGACGCACGACCACCACGGGTGCGAAGGTTGATACGACGGCCGTCAAAACAAATGGTGCCGAGACCAGTAGTAAAGTAGCGACCGGAAACGGGACGAACAGCAACGCGGCCCTCGCAACTGATGACCTGGCCGTCACCAGCCCGGGCGCGAATCCGGTAGCGCTCGCATCCTTCCCCGGTGGTCACTACGATGTGGTTCTGGATCGCACTCACTGGCTCACGTTTGGTCAGAACGCCGCACGGATGACCGCGCTGTACGGTGGACGCAGTGCATTGGCGCTGGCCAAAACCGGTACCAACGTGGCGGTGTTTCCGGCCACGGGGCTGCTGCATCGCGCGGGCTTCACCTTTCCCGACAACACCGAGCGCGCACTGCGCAACACCGCGCTCATTGTCGAAGAACCTGTGGGCCGAGGTCACGCTGTACTGTTTGCCAACGATCCGACGTTTCGTGGCTGGTGGCGCGCGTTTGATCGCGTGCTGCTCAATGCGATCGTGCTCGGTCCCTCGTTTTAAGGCCATCACATGACTGCAGCGCAGTTTCGACCCATCTCGCCTGAACAGGCTGAGGTATTTGAGCGGCATCCCCTTCCGGTGCTCATTCTCGACGGTGAGCAGCGGGTGCGCTTCGTAAATGCTGCCGGCATGAAGCTGTCCGTCAATCCCGCGGACAGTCCGATCGGTTGGGTGGTGTGGGAGCGCTATCCCGCGCTGGTCGATTCGGGATTTCAGCGCGAATACTCGCGTGTCATGCGGGAGGGCATTACGGCCACGTTCGAAGAGTACCGTCCGGATGCCCAGCGCTGGTTTTTGGTCACCGCCTATCCGGCTGACGGTGGATTGGTGGCCATGCTACGCGACATTACAGCCGACAAGGTCAGCCTCGAAGATCGTCGCCGCACAGAACAAACGATGCGACTGGCGCAGGAAACTGCGCAGATCGGCAGCTTCACGCGCG
Source organism: Gemmatimonadales bacterium (assembly GCA_038203945.1). GTDB lineage: Bacteria > Gemmatimonadota > Gemmatimonadetes > Gemmatimonadales > Gemmatimonadaceae > JAABRT01. Next base: position 24,056 of record JBBRDJ010000046.1, on the reverse strand, counting down.
ACCTGCGTTCACGCCACGCCGAGTGGTCAGCGCAACTGTTTCGGCTGCTGGGTCTTGAACCCAATGCCATCGATCCGAATCTGATCGAGAGTGACCCCACGCGCAGCTACGTGCATCCGGATGACCGCGCGCACGTGAGAGAAGCGTGGAAGCGGGCGATTATTTCCGGCCGCACCGAATCCGTGCGTCATCGCATCCGTCGTGCCGACGGTGAGATGCGCGTGTTCGAAGCCAACGCACTCGTTGTGTTTGATCAGAACGACGAACCGGAACGCATGGTTGGAACGGTACGCGACATCACGGACGGTTTGCGCGCCGACGAGGAGCGGGTTCAACTCGAGACACAAATGCAGCAAGCCCAGAAGCTCGAATCACTGGGCATTCTGGCCGGTGGCATTGCGCACGACTTCAACAATTTGCTGGTCGGTATTCTGGGTAACGCGTCACTCGCGTTGCTCGATCTACCCACCGATTCAGCGGTACGACACAGCGTCACCGAAATCGAACAAGCGGCGCAGCGGGCCGCCGAGCTCACGCGTCAACTGCTCGCCTACGCCGGCAAGGGACGCTTTGTGGTGGAGCCGACTGACTGCTCGCAAGTGGTGCGTGAAATGACGGCACTCCTTCGCACTGCGGTCTCCAAAAATGCGCAGGTCAGTCTCACGTTAACCGACGATCTGCCGCCGGTAGAAGCCGACATCGCGCAGTTGCGGCAAGTGATCATGAACATCATGACCAACGCGTCCGACTCGTTGCCGGAGAATGGAGGCATGATCTACGTGCGGACCGGTCATCAGGTGGTAGACGCAGACTATCTCGCCACCTGCGTTCCGGGTTCGGATACAATGCCTGGCGAGTTTGTGTTCATCGAAGTACGCGACGAAGGGCGCGGCATGGACGACACCACACGTTTGCGCATCTTTGATCCCTTTTTTACGACCAAGTTCACGGGCCGCGGACTTGGTCTGGCCGCCACCCTCGGCATCGTTCGCGGCCACAAGGGGGCAATCCGCTTGTACAGCGAACTGGGCAAGGGTACAGCCGTCAAACTGCTGTTTCCCGCCGGCGTTGGCACCACTGCAGCCCCGCCAACGCCTGCACCTGAGGTGTGGCATGGCACGGGCGAGGTGCTGGTGGTAGATGACGAGCCGAGTGTGCGTGCGGTGTCTCGCGCGCTGCTGCGACGACGCGGATTCACAGTCACGGAAGCTTCCGGCGGCCGTGAAGCATTGGCCATGGTCACGGCTGACACAGCGCGCTTTCGACTCGTACTGCTCGACCTGACCATGCCCGACATGGGAGGAGACGAAACCTTTCGTGAACTGCGCAAGATTGCACCGCTGCTCAAAGTGGTGTTGATGAGCGGTTACAATGAGCAGGAAGTCACGCGGCAGTTCGTGGGCCGCGGGCTGGCGGCCTTTCTGCAAAAACCGTTTCGCGCCGAGGAGTTGGACAGCGCGGTACGCGGGGTACTCAGCGAATCTGCACGTAACGCTCAAGACGCGTGACTTCCTTCGCGTCTACGTACTTGCCGATCTCCCGACGAAACTGTTCCATCGTCTTCCAGGGACGGTACTCCTTGTATTCGCGAAGCATGCGAGCACCCACCCCCGGCAACGTCATAATGGCCTCGTCCGTGGCGGTATTCAGGTCAACGGCAACAAACACATACTGCCCCATGCGCGCGACCTCGTCATCCTTCACGTACTTGCCCATCTCCCGCTCCCACTGCGCGAGGGCCTTGTAGGGGCGATACTCGAGGAACTCACGCAGCATCCGGGCACCAATGCCCGGCACCATCAGGATTTCCTCGCGTGACGCAGTGTTGAGATTGATCTGAAGAAACAGTTTGGGATAAAGCTCGGCGCGCTGCTCCTTGGTGAGCTTGGCTCCGAGGAAGGCGTCAACATCGGTCATCGACAGAAACGGGCGCCGGGCCACCAGTTCCTTCGCGAACACCGCCGTCATGTGCGGCATGGTCGCGACGTCCTGCTCGGCCGCGAGGTTGATGTCCTGCACACCGAGCGATTTGCCGGCCTGCGCGTGTGCTGCGGTGCTGCCAACAGTGAGCGCAACGAGCGCCACGAGGGCGCGAAGTGAGCGAGCTTTCATGCTATGAGTCCTGGGGAAGGAGATGAGCCTTGCGAGTGGCGTACAGTAAGCCGAGCAGTCCAAAAGGGATGAGCGATCCGGGCGCGAGAGCGGGCGTGGCCCCGCGAGCCACTTCCCACCAAAGCGTAAACCCGGACTCGCCCGGATTGAGCTCGCGTTCGAACTCCAGGTTTCCCTTCATGTGCAACACCATACCGGCAACACCGGCCACAATGAGGGCCACCATGAGCACCCGAAGGGCGCGCACGCTGCCCGTTGAAGGTCGCCACAGCTGCCAGCCGAGCACGAGCACCGATATCACCAGCGCAGCCATTGGAATCCACTGCTTCCAGTTTTCATAATGCTCCAGCAGCGCCAGTTCGGCCAAGGTACCAACCAGCGCGAGCAGGAGAATGGCGAGAATCGCGCGGCCGGCGTAGTCTGGCGATACTGGTACTGCCGACGATTGTCCGAACGTTTGGTGCATGCGGTGACGATGAGTTGAAGACGCTGCTGCAATCTAAGCCATTCGACAGCTGCCGATGGCCGGATTTTCCCTGACCCCAGTCTGTATTTACGCCATGTCCCAATCATCCTCAGATCTTCCCGCCGGTACGCCCGACGCCAAGAGGCCCTCTGGCGACACCGTTCCGTTCGTTGCACTGGAGCACAACCGCCGCCCGCTGGCGCAGTCCCTCGCCGATGCCCGGGTGTTCCTTGAGATGATGCAGCGACGCCGCACAACGCGGCACTTCTCTACCGATCCCGTCCCACGCGAACTCATCGAAACCGCCATCCACACCGCTGGCACCGCTCCGTCCGGTGCCCATCAACAACCGTGGACTTTCGTGGCCATCTCGGACCCGCTCACCAAGCAGCAGCTCCGCGACGCCGCCGAGGGAGAAGAACGTGCGTTCTACCACGGCAAAGCGCCGGAAGAATGGCTGTCGGCGCTCGCGCCACTGGGCACCGATGAGCACAAAACACACCTTACGGATGCGGCCTGGGTGGTGGTGCTGTTCCGGCAGGCCTACGGCCTGAATGCCGACGGCAGCAAGCGTACGTTCTACTACACACAGGAATCATGCGGTATTGCCGCAGGCTTCTTTATTGCGGCGGTGCACCAAATGGGATTGGTCACGCTCACGCACACGCCCAGCCCCATGGGTTTTCTCTCGGAGCTGCTGAAGCGACCGGCCAACGAAAAGGCCATGCTGGTGATGCCCGTAGGATATCCGGCGTTCAACGCGCACGTTCCGAATTTGGAGCGCAAGGCGCTGGCCGACATCGCGGTGTGGCGGTAGCGGAGCTCGGGAACGGCCGCCGTCAGCGAACGGGAACAGACGCCACAGCGCGCAATCCTGCCCGTGCGGCTTCCGCGTAGGGTACCGCCGTAAGCGCCGGGCCCTCGAGCAGTGAACGGTACCAGCGTTCTGCTTCATTCAGGCGCCCCAGCGCGCGCAGCGCCTCGGCGTGCGCGAGACGATCTGCATGTTGTTCAAGCACCGGATACTGACGTCGCACGCCAATTGGTACGCCGGAAATACTTTTTTCGAACGCACGTACCGCTTGCTCGAACTCGCCGTTTGCCAATGCCTGGTGGCCAGCGAGCGCCGCTTCAAGCGCTACAGCCACGCGCGAGGTGCGAGGCGCGCGCTCCAACGTACGCCGGGCATTTTCGATCGCGCTGTTGTCGCGAAGCCGCACGCTCAGCAAACCGATCAGGTACTGGCGTAGCTGGGCAAGTTCCAAGTCGCTGAGCATTTTTGCAGTGTTCGTCCCAATGCGCGGGTACGCCGCCAGCGCACCTCGAAGCGCGATGAATTGCAACGTATCGGCTGCGGCACGCGGCGCGAGGGCCAGTAGCGCGCGATGCATGTCGGCAGCCAGGACATCGATTGCATCGGCCGCTTGCCACCACTGCAGAGCCAACGCGCCGTTGCCATTTGTTGCATCAAGTGTGGCCAGCGCCAGCAACCCTTCAAGTCGAAACGCCGGTTCGGCGGCCGAAGACGCAAGAACTCTCGCGTACTCCCGCGCGGCCCGCATATCCCGCGGGTCGCTCTGCACTCGCTGCAGCGCGATATGCGCAGCTGCGGGATCATTGATCCGGTTCTCGAACGAATCCGGCAACACGCTTGCACTGAAGCGCCGGGCGTGCAGCGCGATGTACGTCTGTCGAATACCCGGTTGTTCGCCGGCACTGTTGGGACTGAAGTACATGCGGAACAGCGTGTCGAGTTCGCCCAGGCGATCAGCACGCGCGGCAAGATCCATCAGATACACGTTGACTTCGCGATTGCGCGGATCAAGCACCATCACGCGACGGAACGCGTCTCTCGCTTCGTCCATCGGCCGTCCGTAGTACGGATTCCGGTAATAACGCGTCTCGCCGAGCAACATCCACGCGTCGACATCTGTGGGATAGTCAATGGTGACTTGTCGCAGCATGCGCTCGGCGTCAACGGGATTGCCGAATCGGAACGCGTGGTAGCCGCGCACGATATCCTGCAAACGCAGCGGGAGTGACGCGATCAACGCGTACGCCCGCTCCGTGGCACGCGCGTTGAGCGAGTCGACGTCGCTCCATTTCGCGGCCCGCGCCAGTCGATACCACGCCAACGCGAACATCGAATCCATCTCGACGGCACGCCGAAAGTGCGTGAGCGCGGCGGCCGGCCGCGCATCGCGCAACTCGCGTTCGCCGTCGAGGTAGGCACGAAGTGCCGGCGCAGAGTTCGTCGTGGTGGTGGCCAGACCCGCCACGGTGTCGCCTGGCGCACGAAGTTCCGTCGCGATGAGTGCGTACACGAGGCGGTCTACTCCAGTCGTAAGATCGGCCAGATCACCAACCACCAGCTGCGCACGTCCGGATTCTTCACCGCTCGCCCGATAGAGCGTGGCGCGGATTGTAACCGCGTTGCCAACGCCCACGACGTTTCCCACCACGTAGCGACTTGCTCCCAACCGCGCCGCTACCGCACTCGCCGCCAAGGAGTCCCAGCGCACAGCCGCCGGCGCCGCCGCCGCACCGATGACAGCGTTTGGATCGATCCCGCGTACCAGCCCCGTCGCATCGAAGGCCGGCGTCAGCAGATCGACGAGGCCATTGCGCAGGTACTCGAGTTCACTGGCGCCCTCCACGCTAAACGGCAACACGGCGAGCGTAGGCAGCGGGGTACTTGTGCGGGCGACTTCAAGCGGTGCGGCGCGCGCAGCAAGCGATTGGTCCGCGTTGCGGGTGACTTGCCAAGTCAGGGCGGCCAGGATCAGCAGCGCGCCGATCAGCATCAGCGGAGCAACCCGCGAACGTTGGCGAACTGGCACGCGAGGTGTGAGTGGTAGCAACGCGTCACTTGACACTGTGGCATGCCGAGCCGGCACCTCGTGTATGTTTTGCAGCCGGCGCAGCAAGGGCAGTAGCGTCACGCCACTCTCCGGGCGGTCATCAGGCGCTTTGCACAACAGGATCTGCACCAATTCGGCAACGGCGGACGGTATCTCAATCCCGTCATCACGAACGAGCGGTGGTGCGGGCGTCTGCAAAATTTCACGAGCCAGCGAGGTATTCGCCTGCTCGACAAATGGGCGCCGCCCACACAACATCTCGTAGAGCGTTACGCCCAGGGCCCACACATCGGCGCGCGCATCGGGATCGACACCACGCAGCTGTTCCGGCGCGAGGTAGGGCAGCGAGCCTGCAAACGGCGAACCGGTCGTTTGTGCGTGATCGCCCACTCGGGTGGCGATGCCGAAATCGAGAATGCGCGCGGTACCATCGGCGTCGAATCCGATGTTCGCGGGCTTGATGTCACGATGTACAATGCCGCTGCGATGCGCACTCGCCAAACCACTGGCCATCTGCGAGGCCACGGCGAGTGCCTCGGCCACTGTGAGCGGTCCATCGCGGAGGCGGTCTCGTAGCGTGCCGCCGGCGCAATAGCCCATGATCACGCAGATGCCGCCGTCCGAGAGATCTTCGATGGCATGAATCGCGCACACATTCGCATCGGAGAGGGAGGACGCCGCCTGCGCCTCGCGCAACAGCCGCTCTCTTGCCGTCGAATCAATCAAGCGATCCGGACTGACAAACTTGAGTGCAACCGCCCGGGCCAGTTTATTGTCCCATCCACGATAGACAACGCCCATGCCGCCCGCACCGAGGCACTCCTGCACGTCATAGTGACGAATGCGCGTCACTGTCTGCGTGGACACTGGCGCGACCGCCAGGTCGTCGCCGCTGACGGACGTGAGCGCCGCTTCGAACACGGGTGCGATCACATCGTGCGACAGCTCAGCAAAGTACGCCTCCGCATGATCAGCTACCGCAATCAACTCGGCCAGCTCCCGACCCAACACCGGCTCTTCGCTGCGCACCAGGTTTATACGGGCCTCTCGCCCTGCTGGCGGCAGAGACATCGTCGCTTCGAAGAGTGCCGACAGTCGATCCCAGTCCACACCCGATGTCTCACGCGCGTGATCAGGAGGCATCGGGACCATGCTCGCGGAGCGCGCGAAAGAGCCAGGCTTGCGCCAGTGCCCAATCGCGTTTGACAGTGGCTTCGGAAATGTTCAGCGCGGCCGCCGTACCCGGAATGGACAGCCCGCCGTAGTACCGACACTCCACCACCTGAGAGGCGCGCGGATAGATCGCTTCGAGTTGTCGCAGCGCCACTTCCAGGTCCCACAAGCGATCAATCGAAGACCACTCAATGCTTGACCAGGCCGGCGCGAGCATGTTGAACTCCTCAAGGGCCAACGTGGCCTCACCGGCGCCGCGCTTGTCGGCGTGCTGGCGACGCGCGTAGTTGCTCAGGATTTGCCGTGTCGCCCGCGCGGCGATGGCAAAAAAATGCGCCCGATCGCGCGGACTGAAGGCCGCAGAACCACGGAGTCGAAGGTAGACCTCGTGAGCGAGCGCGGTGGTGTCGAGCGTGTCATCGCCGCGCCAGCGACGTCGCTGACGCCGCGCGATGGAACGCAACTCGTCGTACACGATCGCAAACAGCCGATCGCCCGCCGGTGCGTCACCGCCCGCCCAGTCGCGTAGCAGTGCAGTGATGGTCTCTTCCGTTTGATACACCTGCGCTCCCCCGGGAATCGTCGTGCGAAGAGTTGCGCCGCGACAGCGGAGTGCGCAAGTCCGTACCGACTCCGGCCTGACGCGCGTGAGCCGGTTTGTCCAGATTCCGGGTTAATCGCCTTAGCGGGCCGGTGGGCTTCTCAATCCGAGCTTATCGGTATTCCACCGGTCTTCTCGCATGTTTTGAAACATCCGCCATATCGCTACCGCCGTCGTACCTTCTGTCCCTCAGAGCGAAAAATGATGCGACTCCCTGTCGTTGGTCTCGTTGTAGTGTTGCTGGCATCGGTCGGCTGTAGCGACGTCTCGCCTCCCACGGCGCCGGATGCTGCCCCCGTGGATCCCGGAACCAGTGCGCCGATGGGTGTTGGTGTATCCGGGAACTGGATCCGCACAGGATACGCGGTGTCAGGCCTTGCCACGCTGGTGATTGACGGAACGACGGCACGACTCGACTTCTCGAGCGACTTTTCCATTGCGCAGACGCCCGGCGCGGTGGTGTATCTCAACACCACCAGCAATCCCAACATGGGACAGCCACTGCGTATTGGTGCACTGCGAAATCGTCAGGGGGCGCAGACATACCTGTTCCAGGTGCCCGTGGGTGTACGCTACACGCGCATCATCATTTGGTGCGACCCGTTTAACGTGGGTATGGCGGAAGTGGTGATTCCACCAACCGGCGCACAGTAGCGCGTTGATCGAGGGCACCTTGGCACGGCTACGCGCAGGGCGATTGCGGTTGGAGAATGCAAGCTCTGGTAGCGATGTATGTAAAGCCTGCGGACTCGGCGTTTTGCGGATGCGGCGTGCTTCAACCACTACGGAGACGGCGTTCTGCGAACACGTCAGCAAACAAGATAAGCCGGGTCTTGTGAATCTCGGGTGATGACTGGTGGTGGGGGCGCGTTGCCGCGAACCACACTACTTCCCCGTGATCGGAGTTTCCTGCTATGTCACACATGCTTCGCGCGTTCCGGCCGATTGCTTGTGCCACCGCAATCGTGTCCATGCTCGCCGCACACGCACACGCACACGCACACGCTCAAAAGCGAATGGTGACCGCCACGGTGACCAATTTGGCGCCGACGAACAGTGTCAGCTTCGCCCGGCGGCACGTGGGTTTTCACCAGGGCCTCCTCGATGAGTATGAGTTTTCTTGTGAACACGGGCCTGAACCGTTTCTTCAGCTTTGCAAGTATGGTTGTGCCGAGCAACGACTTCTTCCTTGGCAACGACAACCCAATGCGGGCTTCAACGGCTTGACGACTGCTGCCGGCTACGTGTTCGATAGCCAGCTCGAGGCGGGACAGAATATCTACCGCATCGACTTTGCCGTGGCCACAGTACCCGAGCCAAGCACGGTTGTCTTGCTGAGCGGCGCACTGCTCGTGATGGCGTTGATGATGCATCGTCGGCGCGCGATGCAATGGCGCTCAGTTCACCCGCGTCCCGCTGCGTAGCTTGGCCAGTGCGCGCTCGGCGTCCCGTTCGCTCACCGTGACATCGAGGCCGGCCGCGCGAAACGCCTCCCGTGCACTGATCAGCGTGGATTCCGCACGCGTCACGTCGCCGGCGTCGAGCAACGCCAGCCCCAGGTCAACGCGCATCGATACCTGGGCCGCCGCCGCAACCGAGTCTACCGGGATCGCGAGCGCTGACTCAATGAACCGCATCGCCTCGGTTGGTCGCTTGCGCAGTCGCGCCACAACACCTTGGGCGTGCAGCCAGGCGATGCGCGTGGCCGAAGGGACATTCACGGTATCGGCCATCTGTGGTGCGAGGCCGGCAAGCGAACGCGCCGCGTGGTCCCCACGCCCCAGCGCCGCCTCGGCCACGGCAATACGTACCGTATGCGGCAATAACCGCGGATGCGCATCACCGCGTGACTTCCGCATCAGCTGCAGCGCATTGTTGAGCGGAGCCAATGACTCGTCGTACCGCCCGAGGCGCACCAGAATGTTTCCGCGATGCCCCTGCACGATGCTGTAACTCACACTGGCCGTATCGCCGTTGGCGACAAACAGCCGTCGGGCCTCATCATAGTCCGCGAGCGCGCCCGCTTCCTGCCCAATCATCAGGCGATACGACGCCATGCTCGCACGAATGAAGGCGCGGGTGAGATTATCGGCGCCCAGACCAACAGCCGACGCACTGTCGGCGCCCCGCAACACCGCAATCGCCTCGCGCCGCTTGCCAACTCGACCAAGCGCGCGACCGAGAATGAGATTCGCATCAACGACGCGCGGATGTGATTCCACCCCGCGATAGTACGCCCGGGTCAGTTCCAGGGCGTTTTCTGCCGCCGCGAGCGTCTCCGCGTTGTCACGTCCCTCGTGCTCGAGCGCGACCGCCCACATCTGCACTGCGTTCACACGCAGCTCGTGCTGTATCGGCAATCGTGCTTCTGCCAGCGCCAACGCCTCCCGCGCCGGCACAACGGCTTGTTTGGCGTTGCCACGATCGATCGTCAGATGCACGCTGTCGATCAGGACGGTCACCAAGAGCGCCGGATCGGGATCCGGCAACGAGCGTAGCATGGCCAATGCGCCCGTTACCACGGTGTCCATGGCGTCGAGCCGGCCACGAAAGCGATGCAGATTCGCGACGCTCACCTGCGCTCGAATGGTGCGTGCATCCGAGGGGCCAAACACACGCGCACTGGTTTCCGCGACTTCCAGTAATATCGGTTCTGCATCAGTGAACGCTTGCAGGCTGGCCAGACTCGAACCAATCAGCCAGAGCAACTCCAGGCGCAAATCGTCACGGTCACCGAGCGATTGCTCGAGCCGCTCGTGGGCCTGCTTGAGCAGATCGGCCGCAGTGAGCGTGGTGCCATTGCCCACGTACGGATCGGCATTCTTGAAGACACCAGTAATGAAGCTGGTAATCTCTTCGCTGCGTTGCTGTTCGGCGCGCGCCACACGCGCCTGCCAGATCGCAGCACCCGCGCCGCCGAGCGTGGCGATGGCGACGGCCGCCGCCGCGGACACGCCGAGCGCGTGTCGGCGCATGAAGCGTGAAGCGCGATATCCAAACGAATCAGGGCGCGCGCGCACCGGTCGGTCATCGAGCCACGCCTGCAGATCGTCAGCGAATGCGGTGACGGTGGCATAGCGCTCACCCGGCGTCTTGCGCAGCGCCTTGAGCACAATCGTATCCAGATCGCCGCGTAGCACCCGCTTGCGGAGCGCATCCCCCACCAACTCGCTCGGTCGCATCGGATCGCCCGTGACGATGGCTTCTTCCAGGGCCCCTCGCGAATCACGTGTGAGCCGATACGGCCGCGCATCAGTGAGCAGCTCAAATAGCACCACTCCGAGTGCATAGACGTCTGTGGCGGTGGTGACTTCGTCGCCTGTGATTTGTTCTGGCGATGCGTACAATGGCGTGAGCAGCTGTCCGCCGTCACGCGTGAGCGCCGACGCGCCCGGCGAGCCATCCTCATCGTCGATCAGCTTCGCGATCCCGAAGTCGAGCAACTTCACCCGCCCCTCAGCATCGACCAGAATATTGGATGGCTTCAGGTCGCGGTGTACCACCAGGTTGGCATGCGCGTGCGCAACAGCGGCGAGTACATCGAGCATCAGGCGCACGCGTGCGCGCACGTCGGGCGATTTCGTCCTGCAATGCACATCGATGTGCGAACCATCTACGTGCTCGAGCACCAGATACGCCTGACCATCGTCGGTCACGCCAGCATCGAGCAGCTGCGCAATGTGCGGGTGACGCAAACGCGCGAGGATCTGCCCTTCGCGGCGGAAACGTCGTTCTCCGTTGGCGCCGAGTGATGTCGTGAGCAACTTGACTGCGACCACGGCATCATAGCGTCCGTCGTGCCGACGTGCTTGCCACACACTGCCCATGCCACCACGACCGATCAGCGATTCGAGCACATACGCACCGCACACGTCGCCCGTCTGACCTCCGCGGACCGGAGGCGGCGTTGCCGTACCCTCGAGAAATCCATTGCGGGCGATGGAGTCGCGCACCTCGAGCAGCTCACGCAAGCGCGCCGCGAGCTCCGGCCGCTCACGTGCCAGCGGCTCCAGCCACGCGTCGCGATCAGCCGGCGCCAGGTCAAGCGCTTCGTCGAGCAGCGAAGACAGTTCGCGCCACTCATCAGGAGTTGGCACAGTCATGATGAACGTGTTCAGTGGGTGGGTTTGCGCATCGCGTTGCGCAATACGACGCGGGCTTTGTCCCAGTGCCGCTGCACCGTTCGTTCCGTAACATTCTGCACGGCGGCAATCTCGGCGAAGGTAAACCCGCAGAAGAACTTGAGATCCACCACGCGCGCCAACATCGGATCGAGCGTGGCCAGTATTTCCAGTGCGTCGTGCAGGGCCAGCAGTTCGTCCGGATCGTCGATCTGTTCGGCGTAGTCGGCATCGAGTGTGGTCGCACGCAATCCACCGCCGCGCTTGACCGCCTGTCGTGCCCGCACACGATCAATGAGCACGCCACGCATGGCGCGCGCGGCGTAGGCCAGAAAGTGCGATTGATCGGGGAAGACGCGCCCTTCGCGTCCGCCGAAGGCGAGGTAGGCTTCGTGCAGCAGCGTGGTCGCGCTAAGCGGACTGTCAGTGCCTTGCCGACGCACTTCGCGCTGCGCCAACCGATGGAGCTCGTCATATAGCGTCGCGAACAACAGGTCACGGGCGTGCGCTTCACCGGCGTCGGCGCGCTGCACCAGATCGACGCGTGCACGTTCCACTGATTCCGCGGGTGATCTCACGAGACGGTCAGGTGGCTCATTAGCCGGTTGTGGAGAGAGCGGAGACATCGGTCAACGCTACGTCAAGGCGCACCTCTTGTCGAATGCGCGCTGACGCTGTGGCGGGCATCGTACTCGTCATCGGCACCGCGTGGCGCGACGCCTCGTCGAGGAGCAGTTGCTCCACCATTGTCGCCACTGTCGGTGCGTCGCGCCGCAGCTCCGACAAAAACACGGTGCGGTCGTATCCCTGACAATTTCGTGCGAGCTCAACAATGGGGGCGAGCGCATCCGACTGGCTTTTTTTGAAGAGGCTGAACATGTGTCGACTCCTGATTGATGTGACGGCGCCCGTGGGTTGTTCGGGGCTCACTCTGACAATCGGATTTATGGGCGTGAACACGACACAGGCGCAGTGACCCCGTGACAGCAGATCGTCGAAGTTGGACGTCACGTGACACGATTGGTGTGACATTGCGCTCGTGCTCTGGAGGCCTGCCGTCAGCGGGCATTTCCCGCATTTCATGCCTGTGGCGTACGTCACACACGCAAACGCCGGCGCAAACGGCGCACTAGTAATACTGCGGTCCCAACGGTATGTTGAATAAGGTTGTGTTTCGACAATGAACGTATAAACACGCCGGTCCAATCGCGTTGCGGCAGTACGCGTCTGGTCGGTGGCGCGGTCTGTCCGCAAGCTGGCGACGCGGTTGCCGCTCGCAGTCGTGATTCCGCCGCAGCGACATCGCTTTGTCAGTGTTGGTTCCACGAGTCGCAGCCCTACGCTGCCGAACCCCTGAAGCGATGAATGAACACGGTAGTCACAGCGCGGCCCTGGTAGCGCGACGTAAGGCCGCGGTTCCGATTGGTGTCGGCATGTTCAACCCAGCCACAGCTGTGAGTGCGTCCGGCTCAATTATTACCGACGCCGACGGGCGAGAGCTGATTGACTTTGCGGGCGGCATTGGTGTGGTCAACGCCGGGCATTGCCCGCCACCTGTAGTTGCGGCCATCAAGGCGCAAGCCGATCAGTTTTTGCACGTGAGTTTTAACGTGGCCACGTACGAACCGTATGTGGCACTGGCAGAAACGCTCAACGCGCTGCTGCCACACGGCGGTCCAACGAAGACTATGCTCTGCAGCACTGGAGCGGAGGCGGTGGAGAACGCGATCAAGATTGCGCGCCAAGCCACCGGCAGGCAGGGAGTGCTCTGCTTCACGGACGCCTTTCACGGGCGCACCATGATGGCAATGTCACTCACCAGCAAGGTGGCATACAAGCATGCGTGCGGACCGTATGCCCCCGAAGTATACCGCATTCCGTACCCGAACTTTTATCGCGATGCAGACGGTCGGAGCGAGGAGCGGTTCGTAGCCGCCGGACTGCGGCATCTGGAGGAAACATCATACAATCTGGTGTCACCCGACCAACTGGCTGCCGTGATCATCGAGGTGGTTCAGGGTGAGGGTGGCTTCAACACGGCGCCGGCCGCGTATCTGCACGGGTTGCGCACGTTCTGTGATCGCCACGGCATCATGTTGATATTCGACGAAGTACAGAGCGGCTTTGGGCGCACGGGCGCGTGGAGCGCGTACGAGCACTTCAATGTGATCCCCGACCTCAGCACGTGGGCCAAGTCTCTCGGCAGCGGCTTGCCGATTGCCGCCGTCATGGGCAAAGCGCACATCATGGACAAAGCCGGTCCGAGCAGCATTGGCGGCACCTACATTGGAAGCCCGGTATGCTGTGCAGCGGCGCTGGCCACACTCAAGTACATGCAGGAGATCGACATCAACGCACTGGGTCGCCATGTGGGCGAGGTGATTCGCGCGCGCTTCAATCGCTGGAAAGATGAGTTCCTGCAAATCGGAGACGTGCGCGGGCTCGGCGCGATGATGGCGGTTGAGTTTGTGAAAGAGCAGGACCCGCATCGACCAGACGCACAACTTGCGCAGGATCTCATGTATGCGTGCGCACAAGAAGGGCTGATCGTGATTCCGGCGGGTACAGACAAGAACATCATCCGGGTACTATGCCCGCTGGTGATTGGTGACGAGCTGCTCAACCGCGGGCTCGACATCATGGAAACGCAATTGCGGGCGCTATGTGTTGCGCGCGAAGCGGCGGCTCCCCTTCCCCTCGTTGAGGTTTCATGAGGCCATTTTCCATTGCAGGTGTTCAGATGCGCGTGAGCGCGGCCTCGCCAAACGTGGCCGCCATGCTGCTCAAGCTCGAAATCCTCATGCATATCTACCCATGGGTGGACATGGTGGTGTTCAGCGAGCTCTGCGCCTACGGGCCGCTCACGTACCACGCACACGAAATCCCGGGCGCGTTCGAGCAGCAGATGTGCGCGGCCGCCGCCAAACATGGCGTCTGGCTATTGCCAGGCAGCGTGTTCGAGCAGTCCAACGGGCACATTTACAACACGGCGTCCGTCATCAATCCCGAGGGCACCGTGGTCACACGGTATCGCAAGATGTTCCCCTTTTATCCGTATGAGGTGGGCGTCACGTCAGGCTCGGAGTTTTGCGTGTTTCCGGTGCCCGACGTGGGCCTGTTCGGCGTGAGCATTTGCTACGACATGTGGTTTCCCGAAACGTCGCGCACGCTCGCGGTGATGGGTGCAGAAGTAATTCTGCATCCCACGCTTACCGGCACCATTGATCGCGACATCGAACTGAGCATTGCGCAGGCCACTGCGGCTACCAACCAGTGTTTCTTTTTCGACGTAAACGGGCTCGATGCAGGCGGCAGTGGGCGCAGCATCGTGTGCGGACCAGACGGACGCGTGCTCTATCAGGCGCAGCAGAACGAGGAGTTCTTTCCAATCGAGATTGACATCGAGCGGGTACGCCGCAGCCGAGAGTTGGGCGTGCTGCGACTTGGGCAGCCGCTCAAGAGTTTCCGCGACCACGCGCCATTGTTTCATGTGTACCAGCCGGGCGCGAAGCACCCCTACCTCGAGGGCCTCGGCCCGCTCATCAAGCCGACACGCTTGACGGAGCTCGCTGAATTGCAAGTGCTCGAGGCGGCGCACGCGATCCCCGCCGCGATTCCGATTCCGGAGGCGGCGCACGTGATCCCGGCCGCGATTCCGATCGCGGCGGCGGCGGCGATCGCTCCCAACGGCGTGATCTGATTGCCTGTTCGCCCGTCTTTCTACTTCCCCGATTTCAGGAGTGCCCTGTGAACTTTGTCAGCTGGTTTGAGATTCCCGCATTCGATATTCATCGTGCGGCTGCGTTCTACACCGCCATCTATGGTTTTCAGATGGAGCTCTCACAGAACGGAGACCACACCATGGCCCTGTTCCCCGCCGAAACCGGCGTGGGCGGTGCAATCGTGGCCGGGCCCGGGAGCACGCCCAGCGCCGTTGGGGTGCTGGTGTACCTGAATGCCACCATGGGGCTCGACGTCGCACTCGCTCGCGTAGAGGCATCGGGTGGCCGCGTGGTGATGCCGCGATCGTTCATCAGTGACGAAGCCGGCTCCTTTGCGCTGATTATTGACACCGAAGGTAATCGCATCGCGCTGCACGAACCGGCGGTCACGGGGGCTGCTCCAATTGCACCTCCGGCGGACCTACCCGTGAACTCGACATCAGTCGCCACAACGGAACAGACCGTGTCGTCAACCAAGTCCAAGTCCAAGTCGGGCAAGCGGAACACGCCCAAGCGGCACTGACGTCGTCGAGCGCCGCACCGACCACGCGCGTCGCCATTCGCTCACGTCGCACTCGTCCGCCGCCTCGTTTACGCCAACCCGCCTTCCATGCCGGCCCTCGCTACGCACGTCCATCGCAAACATTTCAACGCGTCCCGACTTCGCGCGTTCACCTGGAATCAGCTTCGCCTGCAGGCCACGCTTCTCGATGAGCGTCGTGGAGACGTCGACGCGGCGAACGCCCTGCTGGCCGACTTGCGCGTGATCGAGCAGTACTGGGCCTACCCGGGATGGCAGCGTTTGGAGCAGCTGGCTTCGTCGCTCAGCCAGCAGGATTTTCGCACCTTTCACGTGCAGACGGACCGCATCGTGCAGGAGCTGGTGAGCGGCGCGTATCGCGGTGACAACCAACCGTCCGACGAGGTGCGAGGCGAGGTGGACGTGGAATCCCTTTCGGCCGGGCGCGTGCGCAAGAACTACTTCGAGTTGCTCGTGGTGGGCGAGATGGAGGCCGATGAAGAAGCGGCGTTGGTGCGCAGCTTGCGGCAAGCGCGTGATCCGTCAGATCTCTTCACGTACGACGTGCTGGTGGTGCGCACGGTGCAGGACGCACTCATGGCGCTCGTCTTCAACCCCAACATTCAGGCGAGCATCATCCGCTACGGCGTTCCGTTCGCGAGCGCCAATGCAACCGGCGTAATGCAGCCCTACATGCGTGCCTTTGCCGGTGTTGATCTGCGCGACCGCAGCAAGGCGGAGCTCGGGCCGCTACTGGCCACGCTCATGCGGCAGTTCCGCCCGGAAGTGGATCGTTACTACATCACCGACACACCGGTCACGGAGCTCAAGGACAGCACGCTCACGATGTGTCGGCGCATTTTCTACAGCACGGAAGACTTGCAGGAGCTGCACCTCACGGTGCTCCTCGGCATCCGTGAGCGCTACGAAACGCCTTTCTTCTCGGCGCTCAAGCAGTACAGCAAGAAACCCATGAGCGTGTTCCACGCGATGCCAATCTCGCGTGGCAACTCCGTGTTCAAAAGCCGCTGGATTCAGGACTTCGGCGAGTTCTACGGCCGCAACCTGTTTCTGGCCGAAACCAGCGCCACGACGGGTGGACTCGATTCACTGTTGCAGCCTACCGGGCCGCTCAAAACGGCGCAGGAGCTGGCGGCGCACGCCTTCGGTTCGCAACATACGTTCTTTGCAACCAACGGGACGTCGTCGAGCAACAAGATCGTGCTTCAGGCCCTCATCGAGCCGGGTGACGTGGTGCTCATCGACCGCGACTGCCACAAGAGCCATCACTACGGCATGGTGCTCAGCGGCGCGTATCCGGTGTACCTGGACAGCTACGCGCTGCCCAAATACAGCATGTACGGCGCCGTACCCCTGGAGCACATTCGCCAGCGGCTGCTCGCACTCAAAGCAGCGGGTCGGTTGAACAAAGTGAAGATGCTCCTGCTCACCAACAGCACGTTCGACGGTGTCGTGTACAACGTGGAGCGCTTCATGCAGGAAGTGTTGGCCATCAAGCCGGACATCGTGTTCCTGTGGGATGAAGCCTGGTTTGCGTTTGCCCGATTCAGCAACCTCATGCGTCAGCGAACCGCGATGCATGTGGCCGCCAAGCTGCACGCAAAGTACCGTACGCCGGAGTATCGGGCCGAGTACGAGGCGCACATGGCGGCGCTCCCCAAGGATCAGGCGCCTCGGCTCCCCGATCCGGACAAGGTCCGCATTCGCACGTACGCCACGCAGAGCACGCACAAGACACTCAGTTCGCTGCGCCAAGGCAGCATGATCCACATCTGGGATGAAGACTTCAAACGCAAGTGCGAAGCGTCGTTTCACGAAGCGTACATGACGCACACCAGTACCAGCCCCAACTATCAGATCCTGGCCAGCCTCGATGTGGGACGACGCCAGGTGATGCTGGAAGGGTACGAGTTGGTGGAGAAGGCCATCGACCTGGGCATGATGCTGCGCCGCACCATTCGCGACAATCCGCGACTGCGCAAGTGGTTCGACATCATCACGATCAGTGAACTCATTCCGGCGGCACATCGCGAGAGTGAGATGGACGCCTACTATTCCCACGAACGCGGATGGCATGACATCGAAGGCGCCTGGGCCGACGATGAGTTCGCACTCGATCCCACCAAGGTAAGCCTGTTCACGGGCAAGACCGGGATTGACGGGGACACGTTCAAGAATCGCTACCTCATGGACAAGTACGCGATTCAGATCAACAAGACGTCACGCAACAGCGTGCTCTTCATGACCAGCATCGGCACCACGCGCGGATCCATCGCGTACCTCACCAAGGTGCTTCTTGAGATCGCCGAAGATCTCGAGCGCCGGAATGCCGGCATGGAGCGGGCCGAAAAAAAGGTGCATCTGGCCACGATCCGTTCGCTCACTGAAGACGTTCCACCACTGCCCGATTTCAGCTGCTTCCACTCGTCGTTCCAGGCTGTGCCTGGCGTGCGCGGCGGTGACTTGCGTGCAGCCTATTTTCTGGGGTACGACGAGTCGCGCTGCCATCACGTGAGTCTTCATGATTGCCTCCGCCGCGTGAACGCAGGCGACGTGATGGTGTCGGCCTCGTTCGTGATCCCGTATCCGCCGGGGTTCCCGGTGTTGGTGCCCGGGCAGGTGATCAATCATGAAATCCTGGACTTCCTCCTGGCCATCGATGTGAAGGAAATCCACGGCTATCGCCCCGAGCTCGGACTGCGCGTCTTCACCGAGGCCTCGCTCGGCCGCCAGCGCATCGGAACCGCCATGGGTGCCGTACGACGCGCCGCGCCCGTGTCCGCCACGGCAGTCAGCACGCTTGCTGCTTCCGTTCCTGCCACGAGGGAGACCGTATGACCAGTGTTCTGCCCACCAAGGCACATTCCGCCAAGGCGAGTCCCGACAAAGCACATTCCGTGGCCACGCTGCGCGGTGTCAGCGACATTCGTCGCTTCTTCTACCGGAATGAAACGCCGATCTATTTCGTGAGCGCAACGAACTTCAACCTTCTTGGGGCCGACGAGTGGATCAAGGGCTTCAAGTTCATCACGTACATCGAGTGCTTTGACGGCCTGCATCCCAATCTCATGAGCCCGTCGGAGGAGTTGCCGCACGACGAGTTCGAGAGCATTGAAGACATCAACAACTACCTGCTCTCGCACCCCGAAGTGAAGGAGTACATCGAAGAGCGCACCATCAACGGCAATGCGGGCAAGGTGCTGTTCCTGATGTTCGACGAAAAGTCGGAGCGCCTGGCCCGGGAACTTGGCCTCGAGATCATGTTTCCGAGTGCCGCCATGCGCGAGTCTCTCGACAATAAGGTGAACACCAATCGCATTGCCGAAAAGGCTGGCGTACCGTGTGTGCCGTACGTGCTCACGCCGGTTATCAGCTACGAGCACCTCGGGCAGGTGGCGCAATCGCTCGGCACCGACCTCGTTATTCAAACGCCGTTCGGGGACAGCGGGCACACGACATTTTTCGTGTCCAACGAACAGGAGTACGCGAAGCACGCAACGGAGATCGAGGCGGAAGCCGAGTGCAAGGTGATGAAGCGCATCAACTGTCGTGGAGCTGCGATGGAAGCGTGCGTCACGCGCCACGGCACGCTCGTGGCGCCGCTCATGACCGAGCTTGTGGGGTTCAAGGAGCTCACGCCATACAAGGGCGGCTGGTGCGGCAACGAGATTTTTGCCGAGGCGTTTACGCCCGCCATCCGGCGCAAGGCGCGCCAGTACGCGCAGCTGTTCGGCGAGCAGCTGAAGAAGGAAGGCTACAAAGGCTACTTCGAGCTCGACTTTTTGATCGATCTCGACACCAAGGCCATTTACCTTGGCGAACTCAACCCGCGCATCACGGGGGCGAGCAGCATTACCAACCACGCCGTGTTCGCGCTCAGCGATGCGCCGCTCTACCTGTTTCATATTCTTGAGTACATGGACGTGCCCTACGAGCTGAGTCTCAAGGCGCTCAACCAGCGCTGGGCGCGCGATGAGAACATCGACACCTGGGGGCAGATGGTGATCAAGCACACCCAGGACGACATCAGAAAAGTCACCGAGGCGCCGCGTTCGGGGATTTGGCGCATGCGACCCGACGGTTCGATCTACTTTTGGCGCATGGACACGCACCGCCGCTACGTGGAGAAGGACAATGAAGCGTTCTTCCTGCGTATCGCGCGTGTTGACGACTGGCTGTACGAGGGCGCCGACATGGGCATTCTGGTAATGCGCGGTCGCACCATGACCGACGACTTCGAACTCACGGAGCGTTCGCGCAAGTGGCTGGCGGCGATCAGGGCGCAGTACAAGAGCGAGGCGGCAGGGGCGACATCCGATTCAACAGAGCCGCACGCGCTGGAGATCGGTGCGTTCAAGATGATGTGACGGGTGACACATTCACTTATCCGGCACGCCGGACTCGATTGGCGAGCCACCTTTGCCCTCGCTGGCTCCCCCTGAATGCAAGTCACTCTCAAGCTTGTGCAGGAACTCTGGCCGGGCGAGCGCTGGCGTGAATACTTCGCGCGCGTGTGGCCGCTGTACGAACGATGGTTTCTCAGCGAGGGAGAGGCTGCACGTCCGCCGCTGGCCACGTGTCGCGTGCAGCTGGCGGAACACATGCCCGAACTCATGCCAGTGTACGAACGGCTGTGTGAGCTGGCCGGTGAGGCTGACGTTGCCAGTCGGTTCCTCAGCATGTGGTGTCCGCCGCCGTATATGGCTGGATGCTCTGTGGTGGCTTTGGCGCACGGGCGTCCCACGCTCATGCGTAACTACGACTTCGATCCGCGCTATTTTGACGGACGGCTTACGTACACGAAATACTGCAAGCCCGTGATCAGCATGCAGGACAGCGCGTGGGGCGTGCTCGATGGCATGAATGCCGACGGGCTCGCCGTGGCGCTGGCGTTTGGTGGTCGGCAGGACACCGGCGTCGGATTCGGCATTCCATTGGTGCTGCGCTACGTGCTGGAGACGTGCAGCACGACAGCGGAGGCCTGTCGCACACTGTCACGTATTCCGGTGCACATGAGCTACAGCGTGATGGTGATTGACGCGGCCGGACATGTGGCCACGGTGTTCATGAATCCCGATCGGGCCGCCGAGGTGGTATCCGCAACACGTATCACGAACCATCAGCACCAGGTGGAGTGGGACGAGCACGCCGCATTCACCCGCACTCGCGAGCGACTGGACATGCTCGACCGGTTGCTCAACGTGGACGGCATCACGCGCGAGGAGCTGCTGCAACGCATGCTCAAGACACCGCTGCGCAGCCAGCAGTTCATGCGTGGCTTCGGCACGCTCTACACCAGCATGTACGACGTCGCTGCAGGGGCCATGAAGGTTGTGTGGCCCGATCGACGTGTGGCAGCGAGCTTCGACCGCTTCGAGGAGCAGGAGGCACACGTGGTGCTGTTGCGCCCTGTGGGCCGCTACATGGCCAAGTGACCGCAGCACCCGGTCGCTCGCGCCCTCACCATCTTCCGTGATTGTCATGTCTACAGACACCGTCTCCCCAGTCTCCACCATCTCCTCATTCGTTCGCCATGGCAACCTGATTGCCGGCCAGTGGACCGAGTCGGGCGACGGCTCGCACACCACGGTGCTCGACAAATATCACGGACATGAACTGGCTCAGCTCCCGCACGCCACGGCACAGCAGATGGACGCCGCCATCGCTGCGGCTTTCGCCGGCAAGGGTGTGCTACAGGCAATGAGCGCGGGCCAGCGCAGCGACAAACTGTTGGCCCTCGCTGACCTCATACGTGATCGGCAGGAACAGCTGGCTCGTTTAATCGTCGCTGAAGCCGGCAAACCAATCGGATACGCTCGCGGCGAGATCACGCGCTGCATCAGCACCGTGCGCGCCGCGGCGGCTGAAGCACTGCGCTTTGGCGGTGAAGTGGTGCCCATTGATCACGATGCCGGCCAAGGTCGCCAAGCGTTTACGCGGCGGTTCCCGGTGGGCGTCATTGCCGCCATCACGCCGTTCAACTTCCCGCTCAACCTGGTGCTGCATAAAGTGGCACCGGCCATGGCGGTGGGGTGTCCCGTGGTCCTCAAGCCGGCGCCACAGGCCCCGCTGAGTGCCCTCGCACTCGCCGGTATGATGCAGGAGATCGGATGGCCAGCCAGCACGTTCAGCGTGATGCTCTGCGGTATTCCCGTGGCCGAACAGCTGGTGACCGACGCGCGCGTGGCGATGCTCAGCTTCACGGGCAGCGACAAAGTCGGCTGGCACCTGAAATCGGTCTGCGGCAAAAAGAAGGTGGCCCTCGAACTCGGTGGCAATGCGGCTGTGATCGTGGACGAGGGTGTGGACCTCGCCGCGGCCGCCCGCAGCATCGCCATGGGTGCCAACCTTTACGCCGGCCAGACGTGCATCAGCACGCAGCGCATTTTTGTGGTGCAGTCGGTGCACGCCGAGTTGCAGAGTTTGCTTTCTTCCGAGTACGACGCGCTGCAGTGCGGCGACCCATCCGATCCGGCGGTGAGCGTGGGCCCGATCATTGACCGCACGCACTTTGACCGGATCAGCGCCTGGGTAGCGGAGGCGGTACGCGGTGGGGCACAGCTGCTCGCCGGTGGGGCGGCCGCCGATGCGGCTCGGCATGTATACCAGCCCACGCTGCTTGCCGGTACGGATCACAGCATGAAGGTATCGTGCGCCGAAGTGTTTGGTCCGGTAGCGGTCCTCGAGTCCGTGCGCGACGTACCGCATGCAATCGTCCGCGTGAATCAGAGCGCGTACGGGCTTCAGGCGGGCGTGTTCACCAATAACTTTGCGCACGTGAAGCTGGCACACGAACAGCTGGAGGTTGGTGCCGTGATCATTAACGGCATTCCGGGCTTTCGTGTGGACACCATGCCCTACGGCGGCGTGAAGGACAGCGGACTCGGACGCGAAGGATTGCGATACGCGATGGAAGAGATGACGGAGCCGCGGTTGCTTGTGTACTGATGCGCCTGGCGAATGCGGCTGACGAACGATTCCACCGAAGAAAAGTTGGCTCTTTCGTAGAGCGAAAGAGGGAGCGACTTACGCGAAATGGAACAGCGGGCTAGCATAGGCGTTACGGCGGTATCCCTTCCTTAGCTTGAGCCCATGTCAGATACGAGCCTTCGCGCCCGCACCACCTCGGAAATCGTGGATGCGGCCTTTGCACTGTACCGCCGCGACTTTCTGCAGTACACAATGGTGGCGGCGCTGGGCTACTCGCCCGTTCTGCTCCTTTCGCTGCTCTCGGTCGGGACGAGCGACGTCACGATGGGTCTGACAGCGCTGCTGAGCGCCTTGGTGTCTGTGTTCAGTTTCGCGTTGATCGCGGGATTGATCGCCCGCATGGGCTCCGACGTGTACCTGGGCGGGCGGGCGGATGTGGGGACCTCCGTCAAACGCGTGATACCGCGGGTGCTGACGCTGATCGGCGCGTCGTTCCTCTCCACGTTCCTGATCGGTCTGGGCTTCCTGCTGCTCGTCGTGCCAGGCTTATACATGGCCGCTCGTCTCTTCGCTGTGCCGTTGGTTATCGTGCTCGAGCAGAAGGGACCGATCGAGGCGCTCACTCGCTCCGGCGAACTGACAAAAGGGCGCATGTGGCACGTGTTCCTCACACTGTTGCTCGTGTACACGATCTTTCTGGTGCTGAGCATCGGCCTGTCGCTGGGAGCCACCTCACTGGGCGGTGAGCTGGCCACGCGCATCGTATCGTCGGTGTTTGGCATCTTCGCGTATCCGGTGCTGTCGCTCGTCTCGCTCGTGCTCTACTACGACATGCGTATCCGCGGCGAAGGCTTTGACGTGGAGCATATGTCCAGATCACTGGGCGGCGACGCTCCGATGGTCAGCTCGGTCGCGTAGCCTGTGCGCAGCGCGTCGCAGCTTCCGGCGGGCTCGGGGTGGAGCGACGCCGCGGTGCGCGATACAATCGACGCCATCGTCAGCGCTTCGGAGTATCGACGCGCACTTGGGCAGTCCATTTTGGATCGTGTGCTGCGCTGGATCGTCTCGCGCATCGGCGACTTCCTGTCCATGGTGGAAGGCGTCCCCTACGGACGCACGCTGGCTATCGGGTTGCTGCTGCTGGTGGTGGCGGTCGTCGTCGCGCGCGTGCTGATCGGCGTCAACGCGGAGCGTCAGCTCCGGAGCAACCGCGCACCGCGCCGCGCCGTAGCGGGGGCGACGGCGCAGCTGGCCGACGCGGACCGACTGGCCGCGTTGGGCGATTACACGGCTGCGGCCCACGCGCTGTTCACGGCGCTGCTGGCCACCTTCGCCACGCGTGGCTTGGTGCGCGTGCATGCTTCCAAGACCACCGGTGATTACGCCCGTGAGCTGCGACGGCGGCACGCCGAGTCCGTGCGGCCGTTCCAGTCGTTCCGTTCGCGCTACGACCGCGTGATCTACGGCGACATGCAGTGCAGTGCGGGTGACTACACGGCGCTGGCGGGTGACGCGCGTGAACTGCTGCG
>JBBRDJ010000045.1:0-25974 GCA_038203945.1 Gemmatimonadales bacterium | reverse complement strand
CGCACAACACTCTGGAAAACGTGGGGCCGCTGCAAGCGCGAGCTACCCACGCCGGGTGTGTTCGTGGATTGGCTGACGCTACTAAACGTGGTGGTGCGGAAAGATATGGGTCGCACGTGGGCGGCGGCTTCGCAGGAGATCGGCGCGCGCCCGTCGTCTATTGCACGCCTCGGCAAACGTCTGCTCGGCGCACGGCTGTCCGACTTTTCGAGTAGCGGGCGTCGGCGCATTTTTTCGCAGTTTCTGCGTCAAATGATCAGGCTTTCGGCGGCGGAGGTCCGTCACTTGGCTCCCGTAGCAGCGCCGCTCCTGGCGGCGGCCGCACTGGAACGGGCGTCCCGCGAAGCGGCTCTCCGGCAGGCATCCGCACGGGAACGACAGCAACCACAGGATGCCGCAAAAACTCCTACGCTGTCAGCGCCGACGCCGGCGTAATCGATGGCTGCCATTCAGGCGACGTCAACGCGCCGTGATCGAGACACGACCGGCGAAATGCAGTGAGAGCGAGCGCGTATGATTCGGGTGCGCGGAGCTGTCGGGCGCCTACGCCGAGGTAGCGGCGCAAGAGGTGGTTGAGATTCCGCCACGAGGGGACATCAAGCTGGCTGGCAATGCTCGAGAGTGACGTATTGCCGGCCGCGAGCTGATTGGCGATGTACACCACGCGGCACCACCCCACCAGTTCGCTGACGGAAGGACTGCCGGCCTGCCCAAGCCGATGGTGCAGGGTGCGCCGGTTGACGCCGAGTCCGGCGGCGATGCTGGGTACGTCGAGCGGTTCGCGAAGATGGCGACAGATGAAGTGCAGCGTGGTGCGCACGGTGCGGGGCATGCCGTCGGACATTTGATCGGCAATCCGCATGGACACACCGCGCTGCTCGGCGTTTTGGAGCACACGCAGGAGAACGGCGCGCGAGTCGTCCACGTCGCGCAGCACCAGGTCGGCCAGATTGGCGCGTCCGGTTTCGAGGATAAAGCGCGAACTGAGCGTGCGCGGGTCCACGTAGCCGATGACGGGATGGTCCGGCATGGCGAGGCGCAGCATGTCGGCGGCTCTCATGGCTTCCGTGCGCTGCACCGGTGAAAACAAGACCATGCTGGCGCAAACGGGCAGGTCACGCCGGAGCGCGTCAATCACAGAGTCGACGTCGTCGGTTTCCCATACCGTCGCGAAACCGCGGAAGGCCTCAGAGAGCCTCGCGAGCGTGACGCGATCTCCGAAAAGGAGGGCGACCTGGCGCTCGCTCACGCGGGCCCGCAAAAGTCGTTGCCCATGGCGCACACCAATTGCCCACCACGCACACCCGCGAAGGAAAAGTGCGCGCTATCTATTGGGTAACCCCTCACTGGAGAACAGCATGTCACGTTCGATTCGCCTCCTCGCCGTTGCCCTGATCAGCTCGTTCGCCCTCGCCGCCTGCACTGGCTCGCCGACTGGTGTAAATGAGCCGGTTCCGACGAACTTCGATTCGATGCCTTGGACCTGAGCTGCTCCAGACGCTGCGTCAGGCCCCCACGGTACACAACCTCGCGAGTCCTGATCTGGTGGACTCCGTGAGTGCCTCCGTGGATTCGAAAGACTCGCGGCAGCCTCCAACGTCACCGGCCTCTACCGTGTTCTGATGCAGTACCTGCTCCGCTCTGTAGGCAAGTTCGTGGAACTCGTGCCGTTGCGCCAGCCCCAAGGCTTCGTGGGCAAAGCGGTCGGACGCCTCGTGCGCTCCGGCCGCGGCCCATCCCTTGGCCAGGCCCAACAGCCACTGGCCGTGCTCAAAGGGAATGGAAGTGCTGCCGTGCCGCTGCCCATCGTTTTCGAGCTTCAGTAGAAAATCCGTCCGACAGCGCACGCCGGCCGCCTCGGCGGCCGATGCTGCGATCGCCAACCACACGCGCGACGTCCGGGCCATCGTGAGTGCGCTCTGCAGGCCCGCCAACGCTTCGTCCACAAAACGGGCGCGAAAGGCCACGGACGCCAGGTTGTGCAAGATGCCGGCGCGCTCTTCATGCGACTCTGTCAGATCGTACGCACGCCACCCGTGCACCAGAGCGTCGCTCAACGAATTAACGGTGAGTGCGTGATTCATGAGCCCGTGCCGGGAAGCCGCTTCCAGCACGCTGTCGGCGGGCGATAGCGTCAAGGCCTCGGAGAAGTAGCGAAGCTGAGCAGGCCTGTTGCCGCGCATGATAGCGAGGTTGCCAAGACCCGTGTAGGCGTATCCGGCAACGCTCGGATAACCGCGCTGCATGGCGTCGTCCACCACGCTCTGATAAAGCGATTCCGAGGCGGTCGTTTCGCCCAGCTGGCGAAGAATACGCGCCAGATGGTTGGTGGCCGACAGCGAGCCGGACGGATCGTGACGCGCAACGATGCGCGCCGCTGCAGTCACGGTGGTGTAGGCCATCTCAAAACACAGATCGCGTTCCATGTCTTCTGCGGCGACGCGAAACTGTTCGGCCGCGCGAGCGAACGGGTTCGTGGTACGCGCACTCCCCAAGTCAACGTGCGTGGGCCGACGTGATGCCTCAGGCAGGATCTCGGTTGGCAGCGTGCGCAGAAACTGCAGTCTCGCATCCGGTGGAAGCGATGCCACGCGATAGGCGATATGCGTGAGCGAAAACCATCCGTGAGGCTGAGTGGGGTGGCCCGTCCACCGTTCGCCGTCTCGCACGTCGGTTCGGTACGCCGTCATTGGATCGAGCGGTTCACGCATCAGGGCTCCTTGCTGTCGGCGTCGCCGTGGTAGAGGTCACGAGTCAGGTCCTTCTGTATGTACCGGGATCTTTTGTACAAGCAAACCAATGCGGCTGGTTCCCCGCGGAGGTGTTGGTGCAACATTAGACGAATCACTGCCGTGAAGTTCACCACGACTCTGCAATACATGCGCCGTGCGAAGTGCGTCAATCATGCGTTCCACTTCCAAAGGACGTTCGGCAATCGGCAGATTGCAGAGCGCTACCATAAATCGCAGCCACGCCGCTTCGTACGCCACTCTCGCTGGTGAACGGGAAGTGGCTCGCAAGTCACGCACTGCCGTAGCCGCATCCAGCAACTCGCGCTCAGCGAGCCACACTTCGTAGTGCGGCTCTGGCTCTTCACGCTTGGCACCGTCGGACGATTCGTTCATGCACAGCCGGCGTCGGGCAAAAGCAACAAAAAGGAAAGTCTGCAAGCGGAATATGCGACTGGGGTCGTCTGATGAGGTGCGCGCCATGGGCAAAAAGTGTGCGCTATGGGCAATCAATTTCATGGCGCACTCATCTATTTTGCGCAGCGTGAGGCGCCGCATGTTTACGGGGGCAGATAATAACTGTATACTTCGGCTAACGAGGTGGCCATTGACGCGATCAGCGCACAAGGGAAACCTTTTCCGCATTCGCGACATCTAAACGTCGGCCATTTTTCCTTGCACGCTCTTCCGCTGACGCGGTGTAGCGTCGGTCCCGCCCTGCGTCCCCCCTGCGCATGTTCTCTCGCCAACTGTTGGTTCTGCCTCTCCTCTGCGCCCTTGCCTTTGCCGGGACAGCGTGCGGTGAATCGTCTGCTGATGGCGCCGAGCCGAGCAATGAGACTGCTGGCGGCGCGGTCTCGTCGGAAGATGATACCGAGCCTCGTGCTGCCGTTGCGCTGCCTATCGTCGCGCAGGAAGCGTACAAGGGCGATCTCGTCTTGCGCGTGGAAAGCAAGGGCGAAGTGTACGGCGATGTGATCGTTAAAATCTCGTCAGAAGTTGGCGGTTCTGTTGCTGAGCTACTGGTCAAGGCCGGGTCATACGTCAGGAAGGGTCAGCCATTGGTGCGGTTCGATCCGTATTCGTTTGATCTCAGCGTGCGCGAGGCGCAGGCGTCGCTCGACCAGACTGAGCAGGCGTTCCGCGAGCTGTGGGTTCCGGACTCCATCATTTCAGGCGTCAGGCCGGAGCCGGCGCGCATGAAAATGATGAGCATTCGTGCCGGTGTGCCTGCGGCTGCGCTTCGTCTCGAAAAAGTGAAGTGGGAACGTGAGCGCGCGGAGGTGCTCTCTCCTGTGAATGGCTACATCGACCGGCTGGACCTCGCGGTGGGCGAGCGCATCGGTGCGGGCGCGCCCATTGCCACCGTGGTGGACCTGAGCGCGCTGCGCGTTGAAGCGCTGGTCATGGAACACAATCTTCCACTCGTCCGGGTGGGCGGCGAAGCGGTGATCACGAGTGCCGCCATGCCGAGTCGCGCGTTGCGCGGTCGCATTGATGCCGTGTTGCCTCTGGTAGACAGCGTGTCTCGCTTTGGCCGAGTGATTGTGCGTCTGCCCGGTGAATCGGCGCTGCGCCCTGGAATGTTTGCCAACGTACAACTTGAGGCGCAGCGACTTCCTGGTCGCATTTTGGTGCCGTCCAAGGCCGTGATTGAACGCGACGGACGGCCGCTGGTATTCGTGGTGCGAGAGGGGCGCGGCCAGTGGACCTACATCCAGCCCGGTCTCTCCAACGGTGTGGATACAGAAGTGCTGCCCGATTCAAGCACCGGTCAGATTCCGATCAAACCCGGTGATCAGATCATCGTAGACGGACACCTCACGCTTACGCACGACGCGGCGGTGACGATAGCGACACTGCGGGAACGGGAGGATGTCGCGCCACGTCGCACGCCGACGTCGGTGCCGCCCAACAACAACTGATCGCGAGGAGCGCCCAACATGTCGCTCGCTCGCATGGCAGTTCGCCGTCCGGTTGCCACCATTGCCGCTGTGCTCGGCGTGGTGCTGCTCGGCAGTGTATCGCTCAGTCGCATGCCGGTGTCGTTGCTGCCCGACGTCACGTTGCCCGTGCTCACCATCCGCACCACGTACGAAGGAGCGGCGGCGCAGGAAGTGTCGCGCTTTGTCGCCGAGCCCATTGAACAGGCCATTGCGGCAACGCCCGGATTGGTGGAGCTGCGTTCAGTTAGTCGCAACGGTGAAGTCACCACCACGGCACAGTTTGCGTGGGGCACAGATATGCGCACCACCGTGCTCAACGTGCGCGAACGGCTCGATGCCACACGCGGCGGTTTGCCGGAACGCGCTGAACGACCCACGCTGCTTACCAGCGATCCCGGCGAGCGACCGATTGCCGTGCTGGGAATGCGCGCAACCAGTGATGCCGAACGAGCGTTGCGCGACAGCATGCAAGGCGCCATGTCCGGCGGGTTGGGCGTTGGTGATTTGCGCGGACTGGCACGCACGGCCGAAGACGTGTTCGCACGTCGGCTTGAGCAGATTGCCGGCGTCGCTTCGGTGGCCGTGGTTGGTGCACCGGCCGATGAAATTCGTGTTGATGTAGACCCGGATAAATTGCGCGCACTCGGTCTCACACCTGACGATGTCGCGCAAGCCATCATATCGCAGAACTCCACCGGCGCCGGTGGGACGGTACGACGAGGACAGTTTCGTTTCTCGGTGCGCGCGCTCACCGAGTTCCGCGATCTTGACGAGATACTGGCCGTGCCCGTGGGCTCGGCCACCGGCGGCGTCACGTTGCGCGATGTTGCGTCGGCTCGCCTCACGCTCGCTGATCCGGTCACCATCACTCGCCTTGATGGTCGTGAATCGATTGGTCTCGTAGTGTACAAGGACGCTGGATCAAACACCGTCGCGGTGACCAGCCGGATGATGAAAGCGGTTGAAGCGTTGGAAGCGGAGTTCCCCTCCGTTGAGCTCACCGTGGTGGCGGCGCAAGCCGATTTTGTGGTGGATGCGCTGTCCAATTTGGGTCAGGAAATTGTGATTGGCGGCTTGATGTCGCTCCTCATGATTCTGGTGTTCTTGCGCGATTGGCGCGTGTCGATGGCCATTGGGCTCATTGTGCCACTGTCCGTGATGGTGGCACTGGTCACGTTGCAGGCACTGGGTGTGACCATCAATGTGTTGTCGCTGGGCGGACTGGCACTGGGCACCGGCATTCTTGTGGATACGGCCATTGTGGTGGCCGAAGGCGTGGGGCGTCGGCGCGAAGAGGGCATGGGCTACATCGATGCGGCCATTATTGGCACCGAAGAAGTCTCGGGGCCGCTGCTCGCCGGTACGCTCACCACGATGCTGGTGTTTGGCCCGATCATTTTTGTGCAGGGACTCGCGGCCGCGTTGTTCCGCGATCTTTCGCTCAGCGTGGTGATGACCGTTGGTGCATCGCTGTTGCTGTCGCTCACGCTCATGCCGGTAATGATGGTGGGCCGTCGCCGTCGAGCGATGTATTTGCAGGCCAATCCGCCGGTGCGCAAAGCGCCCGGTCCCACGGCGCAACGACTCGATGCATTCGGTTCACGCGTGGCCGATTGGTATGAGCACGGCATGTCGTGGTCGTTGCGTAATCCGATCCCGGTTTTCGGTGCCGGGTTGGCGCTGCTGGTGGTCATGGTGGTGTTGGCGCGGGCGTTGCCCAAGGAAGTGCTGCCGCGTGTGGACGAGGGCGTGTTGGTGGCCGAGGTGCAGTTACCGGAGGGTACGGCGCTGGAGGCGACGACAGCTGCAATCACGGAGCTTGAGCAGGCGGCCAAACAGCTTGGTGCCGTGGGCGTGTACGCACGTGTGGGACGCGCTACCGATGAGGAGATTCTTTCCGGTGCCAATCCGGGATCGTCGGCCACGGCGCAGCTCATTGTGCCGGTACCGGAAGGCGAGAGTGCGTCGCGCTTTGCCGATCGCATGCGAGCGGCGGTGCCGACACTGGTTGCCCAGGGCGCGCTGGCTATCGATCTCGCGGGGCAGTCGGAGTTTGGTTCATTGATCGGTCGCGAAGGACGCATAGTACGCGTGGAGTTGGCATCCGGATCACCAGTAGAGTCGCAGCGCTGGGCCGATTCGGTGCGCACCATGATGAGTGCGTTGCCGTCGCTGGCCGATGTACGCGATGCCTTTGCCGCCACGCAGCCGGTGATTGAAGTGACGCTGGAGCGTGAGCGCATGGCGGAACGTGGTGTGTCGCCGGCCATGGTGGCCAGCGCCCTGCAAGGCGGACTGGGTGGTGTTTCGGCGTCAGAGTTGCGCGAGACGGATCGACGGACGCCCATCAAGGTGCGCTATGAAGGCGTGCGCAACGAAGATCTGGCCACCGCGCTGGCCACCAATGTGCGCGGTATTCCCGTATCGCAACTGGTGCAGGTGCGCGAGATGCGGGCACCATTGGAAGTGGTGCGTATTGGTCAGCGACCGGTCACGATTGTAGAAGGTTTGGTGGAGTCTGGTGGAACGGCCAAGGCGGCCACCGATGTGGCATCGGGGCTAGAAGCACTCGGGCTACCGGCCACGGTTGACTGGCAGATTGCCGGCGCCGATTCGGAGCGCAAGCGCACGTCTGATGAACTCACGCTGGTTGGTGTGCTCGCGGTGTTGCTGGTGTTTCTGGTGCTCGCGGGCGAGTTCAGTTCGTTTACCATTCCCATGGTTGTCATTACCACGGTTCCGTTGGCCGCTGCCGGTGGCATCATTTTTCTGTGGATGACCGGGCAGAGCATCAATGCGGTATCGCTTATCGGCATTGTGATCATGATTGGCATGGCCGACAACGAAGCGGTAGTGAAGCTCGATGCCATCCGTCGCTTTCGCGAACAGGGCCATGATATCAACTCGGCCGTGCTGCTGGGCGGCAGACAACGACTGCGTGCCATCACCATGACCTCTCTCACGACGGTTACCGGCGTGTTGCCGTTGCTGCTGGGGGTGGGTAGTGGTGGCGCATTGTATCGTCCGCTGGCTGCCGCCGTGATTGGCGGCACGATCAGCGCACTCGTGGTCACGTTTTTCCTGCTGCCCACGGTATACTCGGTGGTAGAGAACGCGCTCGAACGTCGTCGCCGTGCGAAGTATGGTCCGATGTCGAATGAGTCGCTGCTTGAGCCGGCGATTCTGCGGGGCGATCCGGCGTGATTTCCTTTGCCGTGCGCCGTCCGGCCGTGATCTGGGCCATGTGCATCGCGGTGCTCGTCGCGGGCGGCATTGCGTTCGCGCGTTTGCCGCTGGCTTCGCGCACGTCGGTGGAGTTGCCGCGCCTGTCCGTGTCGGCGTCGTGGAACGGTGCGGCCGCCGAGGTCATGGAGATGTATGTCACGTCTCCCATCGAGAGTTTGGTGCAGGGTGTGCGCGGGGTGCGAAAGACCAGCAGCGAATCGCGCGACAACAGTATGTCCATTACGGTGGAGCTCGATCCCAAGGCCGATGTGCAATTGGCGCGCCTGGGCATCCTGGAACGGCTCGAACTGTTGCGCAAAGAGTTTCCTCCGGGGGTATCGCGGCCCAGCGTGTCCAACTACACGCCTGAAGGATTGGATGAGCCGGTGCTGCTGCAGGTGCAGGTGTCGGGTCCGTACACGCCCGGTGCACTGCAGAGAATGATGAACGAAACCGCTTCGCCCCGTCTGGCCGCTGTGCCTGGTGTGTCGAGTGTGACGACGGGGGGGGGAGCCGATATTGGCGTGGCGCTGGCGTACGATCCGTATTTGCTGCGCCGCATCAATGTGCCGCCTGCGGCGCTCACGAATGCGGTGAGCAATGCTCGGCTGGTGATGTCGCTGGGCGAACAGACGGTTGATGGCGTCACGCGCGGTGTCACACTGCGTGACGAGCCGGAGTCGCTGGCCGACGTGGAGCGGCTGCCCATCGTGGCATCGGGCGGGCGGGTGTTCCGTCTTGGTGAACTCTCCACCGTGCGGGCCGAAGAAGACGCGCAGGGACGGTTCTTCCGGATAAACGGTGTGCCGGCCGTGGCCATGTCGCTTTATCGGCACGCCGGTGCCGACGCGATCAAGACGGCGCTGGCGGCCCGAGAGGCGGTGGACGAGTTGCAGCGCGCTGCGGCGCCGGGTGTGCGGTATCGCGTGTCGCAGGACGCAAGCATTGATCTCAAGGAAGAACTCGACGACCTGATGAAGCGCGGTATCATCGCGTTTTTCTCGGTGTTGCTGGTGCTGCTCGTCATGTTGCGTCGGTGGCGGGCGGTGGCGTTGGTGATGGGCGCGACGGCGGTGGCTATTGCTGGCACGGCACTCGGTTTGTATCTGCTCAATGTGCCGGCCAATCTGCTCACGCTCGCCGGACTCGGTATGGGTGTGGGCATTTTGGTTCAGAACTCCCTGGTGGTGGTGAATCGACTCACCACCGCGCCCAACACGCCGGCGGGTCGCATAGAAGCGGCGCGGCGTATCATGCCCGCCGTCATCGGTGCCACGCTCACCACGGCGGTGGTGCTGTTTCCGTTTTTGTATCTGCAGGGCGACACGCGCGCGGCGTTCGTTCCGTTCGCGGCCGCGTTTGCGCTGGCCTTGACGTGGAGTGTGATCACGGCGCTGCTGGTTGTGCCAGCGTTGGGCCGAGGCGGCGCGGTGAAGCCGGTCACGTGGCCACGTATGTCCAAGGTGTACCGCAAGGTGCTGCGTGGCACGTTGCGCTGGCGCTGGGCCACCATGACGTTCAGCGCGGCACTGCTGGCGGTGATGGTGTGGGGATTCGTGAAAAAGGTACCGCGTTCGCAGTGGGGCGGATTCGGTGAGCGGCGCACCACGTTGGGCGTAAACCTGACGTTTCCGCGCGGATCTGATCCGGAAACGCTGGAGCGCTCCATGCGAGAGTTTGAAGCGATCGTGGTGGGACGTCCGGAGATCGAGCAAGTGACCACGCAGGGCAGCATGACCAGTGCCGGCATGCAGGTGCTGTTCACGCGACGTGGCGGGCTCACGGCGGTTCCTCTTGAGCTTGAGGAACTGCTCACGCAGCGCGCTGTGCTGGTGGGTGGCGCGAACATCAGCGTGCGCGGCGAAGGGCCGGGCTTTTACGCTGGAGGCGGTGGCGGTTCCATGGTGTCGTTTCGCATTCGCGTGCTGGGCTACAGCTACTCGGGCGTCACGGCGCTGGCTGAAGATCTGCGCAACCGTTTGCAGCTGGTGCCACGCGTGCGCGAGATCACGATCACCTCCGGTCGCGGCTGGGGCAACGAGCGTGGTTACGCGGTCACGCTCGAACCGGATCGCGCGGCGCTCGCACGCTACGGAGTAACCACACAGGATTTTGCCTCGGCGATTGCGCGGGAAGTGCGCGGTCCGGTGGGACGGATTCTGCTTGAGATAGACGGTGACGAATTGCCGGTTACCGTGAAGTCGGCCGGTGCGCGCGATCGCACCCTCGATGAGCTGCGCGGGGCCTTTGTGCCGTCACCCACGGGGGCGCCGGTGCGGGTGAGTGATTTGTCGTTCGTGGACGCGCAGGAGGCGCTGAGCATCGTTACGCGCGAAGACCAGCAGTACATCCGCACGGTGGGCTACGACTATCGCGGGCCCAACAAAATGGCGCAGCGCAAGCACGATGCGTTTCTCAAGGCCATTGCCGTGCCTGCCGGGTACGACGTGAAAGATGCCGGCAGCATGTGGGGCTACAACGACGACAAGAGTGCCAAGGGGCTCTGGCTGGTGTTTGGCATTGGTTTGGCGCTGGTGGTGCTGTCGGTGGCGTTGGTGTTCGATTCGGTGTGGGGAGCGGCCATGGTGTTTCTGGCACTACCGCTGGCGCTGGCCGGGGTTGTGGCGGCGTTCTGGGTCATGAAAGCAGCCTTTGGGCGTGAGGCGGCGGTGGGTGTGATTCTCGTGGTGGGACTGGCGGTAAATCAGGCCATTCTTTTGGTAGACGCCGCCTTGGCGCGCCGCCGCCAGCGCATGGCAACGGGCGGTGCCGGCGCGCTGCACGCCGGCGATGTGCTGCGCGCGGCCAGCGACCGGTCGGGGATGATCGTGCTGGTCACGCTCAGTGCGCTGGCCAGCCTGATTCCGCTCACCGTCGGCACATCGGCCACGACGCTCTTTGGCGCGATTGCCCTGGCCACCGCCGGTGGCACGCTCATGGGTACCGTGGCGGCACTGTTTCTCTTGCCGTCAATGCTGGTGGGCCAGCGACTCACTCGGCGACCGTGGCGCAAGCGGCGTACGCCAGCTGCAACGATCAGCACGCACGGCAACCCGGCGCTGGCCGCTCAGTAAACAGTGGAGGTTTCCGTTGCGCCATCTCCTCAAAACCCTTCGCCATCATGCCTCGCTACTTCAGATCATTCCGCCGCGCGGCGCCCTTGGCGCTGGCGAGCGCCATTACCTCGCCTCTGCTGATCGCCAGTGGTCAGTCCGTCCCGGTGCGCACGTACAGCAAACCGCTGGCTGAACTCGTCGAGCCATACACGAGCGTTCGCGGTGTGCGCGAGCTCTCCGATGGGCGCGTGGTGATTGTCGATCCCCGCGACAAAGTCGTGCAGCTGGTTGATTTCAAAACCGGTCGTGCCACCACCATTGGACGCGAAGGGTCTGGGCCTGGTGAATATCAGATGCCGATGTCGGCGTTTGCCTTGCCGGGAGACAGCACCCTGATTGCCGATGTACTGAACTCGCGGTTTCTGTTGCTCGGTCCGGGCGGCAAGCTCGGGGGTAGCTGGAGCCCGGTCTCGGTCGCGTCGTCGTCGCCGCGCACAATCACACGTGCGGGTGCACCATCAGAGCGCGGCGTCGGTGGTCAAGCCGTCAGCTTCGCGGTGGGAGGGCCCGGCGGCCCGATTTCCATGATGAGTACGCGTGGCGTTGATGCACAGGGACGTGTCTACGGCGCCGGCGCGCCGATTGTGATCGGTCCCAACGGCCCCGAGGCCGCTGACAGCGTGCCCATCATGCGAACCGTGCGCCGGACAATGATCAGCGATACCGTGGCCTGGCTCCAGCTTCCCAAACGCAACGCGCAGGTTTCCGGTGGCGCGGGCAACGTGAACATCCGGATTGGCGGCAGTCCGTTCGCTCCTGAGGACGGCTGGACGGTACTGCCCGACGGACGGGTGGCCGTGGTTCGTCACGCGAACTACCAGGTGGAGATCTTTCCGGCGGCCGGTCGTGGTGCGCCGTTGCGCGGCGCGCCAGTACGCACGCCGACGCTGCGCGTTGGCGCTGCCGAAAAGGAGGCGTGGCGCGAGTCGCGCCGGTCGGCCGGGGCGATGGCGATCGCCGTAACGCGGGACGGCGCGTCAGGCGGGCGCACACAAACCAGCGCCGCGCCGATGCAACAGCCGGAACCGGACTCGTGGCCGGCGGTGCTGCCAGCGTTTCAGGGCAGCCAGGTGTACGCGGCGTCCAACGGACAGATCTGGGTCGGACGGCATCGTGCGGCCAGCGACAAGACCCCCCGGTTTGATGTCTTCGACGCCACGGGCAAGCACGTCGGACAGGTGGTATTTCCGCCGCGCACGAACGTGGTGGGCTTCGGGAAGGGCACAGTCTATACCGTCCGAGTTGACGAAGACGACCTCCAGTACCTGCAGCGGTTTGCACTCCAGTAGTGAACGGCCGCACGTGGCACCTTGATCCCCGGGACATGATGACGTAATCTGCGCATGTAACAGAGCTGTACTGCCTGTCTGTGTTTGCACAATTCGAGTCCTTCACCGAGCATCTGTATGCCATTTATCGATTACACTGTCGATCCAAGCTTTCTGCTCACGTTTGCCAACCTGGTGTTGCGCGTGATCTCGTTGATCTTCGCGTTCATTGTGGCAATTGGCCCCATTGGCATGATCGTGTTGGTGTTGATCCCGGTTGGGCTCTTCATGCGTGACATCTACGCTGGTCCGCAGGCGTTCAAGAACATCAAGTCCTGATCGCCAGGCAGCCTCGCGCTGGTTACGCCTGATGCTCAACGTCGTGCGATCACACAAGCTCTGGTAGTTGTTCAAGAGACCCCGCTTGGCGTGCGCCCGGCGGGGTCGGTTTTTTTGTGCCATGGTTGCTCTCCCACCGTTTCACTCCCTCCGTCTCACTCCCTCCCTTGGAGGCATGATGTCTGCCCCACTCGCGCATCGCGCGCACCCCGAAGCTCCGCCCGTCGTAGACGGTTCAGAGCGCTGCCTTCGAACTCCCTTTCGACTGATCAGCATGTTATGCGCCGCAGTCGCCCTGCTGCTGGTTGGCGCGCCCAAAGCAGACGCACAGGCGGGTCGCCTTTCCGGTGTCGTGACAGACTCCACCAACGGTCAGCCGCTGCAGTCGGTCACGCTCACGCTCGTGACGGCCGGCGAGCGTACTGCCTCACGGTTGCAGGTGCGCACCGATGTCGAAGGCCGTTACCTGTTTGCCGCTGTACCGGCGGGCGAATACGTCGTGGAGCTGCGACGGCTCGGCTACCGTCCGCTCAATCGTGCCGGTGTCACTGTGGCTGCGGGCGCAACCGCCGCGCGTGATTTCACGATGAATCCCACGGGGCTGAGCCTTCAGGCCGTGGTCACCACAGGCGTTGTGGATCCGGCCAGCGGCACGCGTGTTCCGTTCACCGTTGGGCGCGTGACAGCCGAAGACGCACCGGTGCCAGCCACCAACGCGCTGGAAACCATTCAGGGAAAGATTGCCGGTGTGTCGGTGGTACCGAGTGGTCAGGCGGGTGGTGGTACAAGCATCGTGTTGCGTACGCCAACCAGCATCAACAAATCCAACTCGCCGCTCATCGTTGTGGACGGCGTGCTGCAGACCGACGCCTTTGGTGCGGCCAGTGCCGACCTGCAAAGCATGGACATCGAAAGTGTGGAAGTCGTGAAGGGTGCAGCGGCAGCGTCGCTCTATGGTGCGCGCGCGGCGGCGGGTGTCATTCAGATCACCACGCGCCGCGGCTCCGGCCTGGCCGATGGCACCACGCGCTTTAGCGTGCGATCGGAATACGGTGCAAACTCGCTGAACTCACCAGTCACGTGGGCGCAGAAGCATTTCTACCGAGTGAACGAGGCCGGGCAGTACGTGAATGCGGCCGGCACCGTGGTGCCGCGTGAGCTGCGCGTCGAGGAGCCTGCGTTCCGGCGCTTCCAGGACAACGACTACCCCGATCAGGTCTACGATCAGGTTGATCGGTTCTTCAATCCCGGTAGCTTTGCGCGCAACTCACTGAACATTGCGCAGAACAGCGGCAAGACCAACTGGTTCTTTTCGTATGTGAACTCGGGTGAAGATGGCGTTGTGCTCAACAGCGGGCGCTACCAGCAGAATGATTTCCGTCTCAATCTCGACCATCGTCCAAGTGACAAGCTGTCGTTTGGCGTAAGTGTGTTCAACAGCCGCTCGGAGCGGCAGAACTTGTATGGCGACGCATTCTTTGACCTCATCAATCAGGCGCCCGACGTCGATCTTCGCACACCCGATGCGGACGGCACCCCGTACGCGTTCCAGCTCGATCCGGAAGGGCGAGAGGAGAATCCGCTGTACGTGTTGTCCACTGAGCTCAATCAGCGCAAGCGCTCGCGCTTTCAGGGCGCGCTCACGGGACGCTATGCGCCGCTGAGCTGGCTCACCGTCGACGGGAACCTGAGCTACGACCGATCCGATCGCCGGAACAATTTCTTTCTTGACGCTGGCATCAAGACCGAGGGCTTTGGTGAAGGTGGCCCCGGTGAGATCTCGCAGTTCACCGGTACCACCGACGCCGTCAACGCGTTTGGCAGCGTCAACGTGCTGAAACGTGTGGGTGACTTCACGCTGCGCGCCACCGGACGGGCGCTGCTTGAGCGTGAAACCAACGCGCTCACCACGGCCGAAGGCAATACGTTGGCCACACCCGGTGTGAACAGTCTCGATAACGCGCAAAATCGTTTTGTGTCATCGTCGGTTCAGACCATCCGTACCAACAGCTACATCGGCAGTGTGGCCGCAGATTTCCGCGGTAAGCTGATCGTTGACGGTTTGGTGCGTGAGGACGGCAGCTCGCTGTTTGGCCCCGATGAACAGAAAAATCTTTACTACCGTGTGAGCGGAGCCTATCGGCCGTCGCAGGAAGATTGGTGGCCGTTTGAGTCCATCAATGAGTTCAAGGTTCGTGCCTCGCAGGGTACCGCCGGCACACGCCCTGATTTCAACGACCAGTACGAGACCTTCTCGTTCGTTGAAGGCGGTGGCGTGGTCAAGCAGAATCTCGGCAACCGACTGCTCAAGCCCGAAGAGTCTCGTGAAACCGAAGTTGGTTTTGACGCCATCATTGCGAACCGCTTTTCGGTACAGGCGTCGTACGCTGACGTGGTCACCACCGATCAGCTCATTCTTATTCCGCTGGCCGGCTACGTGGGCTACAACGCCCAGTGGCAGAACGCGGGTACGGTGGAAGGCAATACCTACGAGCTCACGCTGGAGGCAGACATCGTGAAGCGCGCCGACTTCAGCTGGCGCTCAGGCCTCGTGGGCAGCCGCTCACGCAATCGCATTACCAAGTTTGATCGCCCGTGTTTCTCCACTGGCACGATTCAGTTTCGCTGCGCCGGGGAGACGCTCGGCGCCATGTACGGGTTCAGCTTTATCAAGGGTGCCAACCAGCTGCCCGCCGATGCCGCAGGGCAGGCGTCACAATTTGCGGTGAACGACGACGGGTTGCTCGTGTGGGTGGGTGAAGACAACAACTTTACCGACGGCGAGACCAAGGAGCTGTGGGGCACGTCCACGGCC
The DNA here is from genome assembly GCA_038203945.1 of Gemmatimonadales bacterium. GTDB lineage: Bacteria > Gemmatimonadota > Gemmatimonadetes > Gemmatimonadales > Gemmatimonadaceae > JAABRT01. The sequence continues at coordinate 10,536 of JBBRDJ010000045.1, read as the reverse complement.
ATTGGTGCCAACACGTACCTGTGGGGCATGCCCATTACGCTGCGTGATTCCACCGGCAGCTCGGCGCTTGCCCGCATTGGTGATGGCAATCCCGACTTCAATGTCGGCCTCTCCAACACCATCAACTGGCGCGGTATAAGTCTATTCATGCTGTGGGATGCGCAGGTGGGCGGCAATGCGTACAACCAGACCAACCAGCGCATGTATCAGTACGGCCGCAGCAGTGACGTGGACCAGACGGGCAAGCCGCAGGAGCTCAAGAAAACCACCGACTACTACGCGCAACTCTACGCCGCCAACAACCCCACTGATTTCTTTGTGGAAGATGCAAGCTTTGTGAAGCTGCGTGAGCTGTCGGTGCGTTATCAGCTGCCGTCAAGCTTCGCGGCCGCACTCAACCGACTTGGCGCCAGCGGGATGTCGGTTTCGCTTATCGGGCGCAACCTGTTGACCTTCACCAACTACACGGGCTACGACCCGGAAGTTGGCAGCGTCATCAATCGGCTCGACAGCTTTGACTATCCCCGCTATCGCACGATTACCGGCAGCTTCGAGATCGTATTCTGATGACGAACGCTGCCTCACGGAGACCACTTATGCGCAACCTCATGGTAACCGGATGTGCCGGAGCCGCGCTGCTGCTGCTTGGCGCGTGCCAGGACCTCACGGTCGAAAATCCCAATCTGCCCGATCGCGATCGTGCGACGCGGCAGCCCATCTCTACCGAGTCGTTTGTGGCGTCGTCGTTCCGCGGCTTCTGGAGGTACTCGGGCCACGACGACTATCCCTCGTGGGCGTTCTCCACCATCGCGCAGGAGATCACATCGGGCTTTGCTGACTTTGGGCAGCTCGAGCTGTCCGCGCTGCCGCGTGCGGCCTGGAACAACAGCCCGGTGAACAACCGCAACGAAGTCAACGAAGACCCATGGTTCGCGTTGTACGGCACGATTTCGGCCGTGAACGATGCCATTATTGCCGTCGATGATGGCCTCGTCGTAGTAGACGCTGTGCGCACGGCCCGTACGAAATCGGTCGGCAAGTTCATGCAGGGCGTATCGCACGGGTATCTCGGCCTGTACTTCGACAAAGCCATCATTGTTGACGAGAACACTGATCTTGCTACACTGGCTGATGCCGAGTTCACGCCATACCCGGAAATGATCGATGCGGCCATTGAGCAGCTCGATGAGGCGATTGCGGTTGCCGCTACGGCAAACTTCTCTCTGCCTGCCGAAACGTTTCTCTATACGGCAATGACGCGCAGCGAGTTTGTGCGCCTGGCCAACTCTTACGCTGCACGTTTTCTCGCGTATGCACCGCGTTCGCGCACTGAGCGCGCCGCTGTTGACTGGAACGAGGTGATTCGCCGGGTGGATGCGGGCGTCCAGCAGGATTTCGCTCCAATTGCGCAACCCGACATTCTCTGGGATGACTGGAAGCGGCTTATCTCGCGCGTTCGTAACGTGGCGCGGCCAAGCGACTTCGGACGACCGGGTTACATGCTGCTCGGCCCCGCCGATTCTTCGGGTGGATTCCAGAACTGGTTGAACACGCCGGTCGAGAATCGGCGCGCGTTCCAGATCGTCACCAAGGATCGCCGTATTCAGGGTGCGAGCGGACCGAGTTCGCCGGGCAAGTACGTTGGGTACAATCGCAACGACATTTTCCGCTCTGATCGCGGCACTTGGCGCTTTTCGTGGTACTACTACGCCCGCTTCGGTACTGGCGTCACGTGGCAGACGGGCCCGCAGCCGGCCCTCACGACAACAGAAATGGATCTGCTCAAAGCTGAAGCGCTCATTCGTTTGAATCGCGCGGCCGAAGCGGTGCCGTTGATCAATCGCTCTCGAGTGGCCAACGGTGAGCTGCCGCCGGTGACGATTGATGGACCGCCCAATCAGGCCGGATGCGTACCGCGCAAACTGAACGGTTCATGCGGCAGCCTGTGGGACGCGCTGCGGTACGAAAAGGGCATCGAGATGGTGGGCGTCAACGGCGTCACGGCATTCTTTGACGCGCGTGGCTGGCAGACGCTGCCCGAGAACAGCATCGTGCACCTGCCCATCCCGGGCCGCGAGCTGGCGACACTGCAGCTGCAGAACTACACGTTTGGCGGTCCCGGTGGCGAGGGCAGTGCACCGGCGCCGGATCCCGAGACGTGTCCGGTGGCGTTGCCACGGTGTTCGTGACTGGTGCGTGAGCTGTTCACGAGCTATTTGTAAGCCGCTTGTGAGCCGGTAGAGTGTACCTGCGGCGCAGCTCGCGCGCGGTGTTGCCGTCTCGCGGTCTCGCGGTCTCGCATTGCGAAAGTGCTGCAGTGCAGTCGGATATACAAACACAACGGGCCTCGGTGATTCGCCGGGCCCGTTGATGTTTGCCATGCACTTTTCGCGGTACCGAACGCAGCATCCGCAATGGCTCACGGCTTTCCCGCGCCGCCCGCCCGGTGATCCATGCGCTGAAACGCGATGAACTCGTGTACGGCGCGCACGGCTTCTGCATCGCCTGTGGTAATGCGCACTTCGCCGCCGCGCGGGAGTTCGCGCACTGTGTATGCGATCACGGCGCGCTTGGCGGCCATGACTTTCGTGCCCGGCACATCCTGCATGTGCACAAACGCTGGCGTACTGAAATCGCCCTCGGCAAACGCCTTCGCGATGCCGCGCAGGTGTTCACGAATCTGCGCAGTGCCCGCCGAATCAGTGTTGGCGCGCTGCAGTTCAATGCGTCCGCCGTCAGACAGCGCGTCGAACTCATGCACCGATGTGTTCTGATCCACGCCCATCGCGCGAGAATCGGCGCCGCGCGCTTGCACACCGAAGAAGGCGCTGTCGGGGTTAATGGGTCGCGATGCGGACGATGTGCCGGATGTTGTACCGGATGTTGTACCGGATGTTGTACCGGATGCAGTACCGTATGTTGTGCCGGATGCCGCCGCGCCGTGCATGGCCGCGTGATCCATGCCGACCGTGTGCATCATGCCCTCGGTGTGTTGCGTGGTGGTTGAATCCGCCGCAGCGGCGGCGGTGGTGCGAGCGGAGTTTGCCGAGCCGACCGGCTGCGGCGTGGAGGCGCAGGCGGTGAGCGCTGTCGCGAGCAAAAGACTACAGGCAAGCGTTGGCCGAGCGATCATGATTGTAGACCGGGAAGTGCTGAGAAAGGTTGTTGACGGACGGGATCTGCTAAAGCTGTGCTCTTGCCGAAGGTCGCGAAGGAACCAAAGTTCCTTTAATGCCTGTTTCCACGACTGCAGACCTGCCGCGGCTACCGCTCTTTGTCGGCCTGTCCAGCGGGGCGGTGGCTGAGCTCTCATCGGCTCCGCGCCGAACTTTACGCGCTGGCGAGCTGCTGTGGGCGGCGGGCGCCGACGCCCGAGGCCTGCTGGTGGTGCTGCGCGGTTCCGTGCGTGTGGTACGCGCACCGGAGGGCCGTCAGTACGCCGTTCACACGGAAGGACCGGGCGGCACCCTCGGAGACGTGCCGTTTTTCGCTGGTGGGCGCTATCCGGCCACCGCAATCGCCGAGCAGGACGCGGAATGTCTGGTGATTGATCGCGCGCGATTTGCGCGGGTGGTGTCGCACGACCCCGAGTTCGCGCTGCGATGTCTGGAACGTTTGGCTCGGCGGGTGCGCACGTTGGTGTCCCGTCTGGATGATCGTGCATCACGTACGGTGGAGCAGCGGGTGGCGGTGTTGCTGCTGGCGCGGCACGCAGAGCACGGCGATCAACCTTTTTCGCTGGGCGCAACGCAAGCGGTGGTAGCGGAAGAGCTGGGCACGGTGCGCGAGGTGCTGGTGCGTACGTTGCGAGCGCTGCGGCAAGCAGGCTGCATTCGCGCCGTGTCGCGCGGTCGGTACGTGGTGGACGACGTGACGCGACTTCGTGATGCGACTTCGTGACGCGACTTCGTGATGCGACTTCGTGACGTGGTTTCGCGGCTGTATGCGACCCGCAAGGAACTCGTCGCAACAGACGGGCGCGTCGGCGCATTTCCAACGCGCGTCAGCAACAACGGTCGTTACACCGCGCGCTTGCCCCGGGGAGGCGTAGCCGCCGTGACGTGCTTCACAGAGCTCCGGAGCAAGGCGTTGATCTGCGACTGATCGCGCGGGCCTGCGGCGCGGAAATAATCCAGAATGTCGCGATCCAGGCAAATCGAGATGGCCTGCTTTTCAAGCGACTGGCTTCGATGGCTTTAACACAGCGTCGGCGCTCCTTTCGGTTGCACAGGTGAGCACTTATGAGGCGTTGAGGACGGGCGCACACAGAACTCCCACACAATGGGCACCGGCAATCCGTCAACTGACCTTGAGAGTCGCACGGTTGACGAACTTTACAACCGCGCACGTGAGCTGCACATCAAGGGGCGCAGTAAAATGCGCAAGGCCGAGTTGATCGAATCGATTCGTTCGCGTCAGTAGTGTGTTAACCGGAAGGTGTAGACGCAATCACCACCAACGGACGATGTAAACGAGGTCGCATGTCATCGATATTCCCTGTCGTTGCGGCCATGACGCTCACACGCACATTTGGCCGATCGTTTCTCCGACGGGCCCAACCATGCCGTCACACGAAAGGAAAATGAGATGGAAGGCGCTAAACGCGCGCGACATACCGTCAACATCCTGACACCTGCCGTGAGTGTGGTGTTACTGACCTGGGTGGCCGGCTGCGCAGCGATGCTGTCCGGATGCGGGCACTCGGCGCGCTACGATGTGCAACAAGGCACCGGGGCCACGCCCGTGCTGCCGCAGCCGACGCAGTCCTTGATCCCCACTATTCAGATGGCCGAAGCGGTCGGCTGGGCGGACGGGGAGCTACCGGTCGCGGCGTCAGGCTTGCGAGTGCAAGCGTTTGCGAGCGGTCTCGATCATCCGCGGTGGCTGCACGTGCTTCCCAACGGCGACGTGCTCGTAGCGGAATCAAATGCGCCCACCGATCCCGTAGGTGGCATTCGAGGCTGGATCATGCGGCGGCTGAAAAAACGCGCTGGTGGCGGCGTGCCGTCGCCCGACAAGATCACCTGGCTTCGCGATGCAAACGGCGATGGCGTCGCGGAGCATCGCGCGACACTGCTCGACAACCTGCACTCGCCCTTCGGCATGGCGCTCATAGGCGACGCGTTGTTCGTCGCGAACACCGATGCGATTGTGCGCTACCCGTTCCGCGTTGGAGACAGTGTGATTGCTGCTGCCGGTACCGTGGTGGCCAGCCTTCCCGCCGGTGAGATCAACTTGCATTGGACCAAGAGCCTGCTCGCGTCTCCCGATGCACGGCATCTCTTCGTGGGCGTGGGTTCCAACAGCGACCACGCAGAGCGTGGCATGGAGGTCGAGATTGGTCGTGCGGCGATCTGGCGATTTGATGTCGGCGGTGGTCCGGGCAAAATCTTCGCCAGCGGACTGCGCAATCCTGTGGGGCTCGCCTGGCATCCGGTGACGGGCGCGTTATGGGCCGCGGTGAACGAACGCGATGAGCTGGGCAGCGACTTGGTGCCAGACTATCTCACGCGCGTGCATGAGGGTGCGTTCTACGGCTGGCCGTACAGCTATTTCGGAGGACAACTTGACGGGCGCGTGCGACCGCAAGATCCGGAGCTCGTGCAAACGTCTCGCGTGCCGGACTACGCGCTAGGCCCGCACACGGCGTCGCTCGGACTCGCTTGGTCCGCCGACACGATGCTGCCTGCACCGTTCAGAAATGGCATGTTCGTGGGACAACATGGCTCGTGGAATCGGAAGCCGCCCAGTGGCTACCGCGTGGTCTTCGTTCCCTTCCGCGACGGTGAACCGTATGGGACGCCCATCGATGTGCTCACCGGCTTCCTTAACCAGGACGGCCAGGCCCGCGGACGACCGGTGGGGGTCGTCGTGGACCGCAGCGGCGCGGTGCTGGTGGCCGATGATGTAGGGAAAAGCATTTGGCGCATCAGCGCCGACCCTCAGGCCGGGCAGCCGTAGCTCCTCGCGAGCGCGATCAGCATCACGACGCCCGCACCGTACCAGGCCGACCGGTAGGAAGCCCAGCTACCAGTTTTGCCACCAGCACAACCATCAAAAACCCGAGCGGCACACGCCATCCGTCCGTGACGTCGTGCAGCCAGCCAAAGATCGGTGGCCCGGTGGCCGCAATCAGGTAGCCGACAGACTGCGACATGCCAGACAATCGGCCCGTCGTTTCTGCGTCGTGCGATCGGAGCACGAGCAAGAGCAGCGCCAGACCGAACGTGCCGCCCAGCACAAAGCCCACGATCGACACCCACAGCCACACGAGGGAGACGCCGGAGAACGCGAGGCCAGCGATCCCCACCGCCTCGAGCAGCGCGAGCACCCACATGATCGCACGCTGATCGCGGGACGCGCCGGCCCACAGCGGCACCAGCGCCGAACCCACCATGCCCATGGCCTGCGAGAGCGCCAGCAGACCTCCGGCCGCGGCTTCGCTCACGCCGCGTGACTGCAGCAAATCGGGCAGCCACGCAATCAGCACGTAAAAGGTGAGCGACTGGAGCCCCAGAAAGAGCGCCAACTGCCAAGCGAGCGTCGAGCGCCCGAGCACTGAGAAGGGCACGCGCGACGCTTCGCCGTACACCTTTGGCGCTGAACGCATTTGCGGCAGCCACACGAGCAGGGCCGCCACCGCGGGGATCACCCACACCGCCAGCGCGCCACGCCACCCGATGTGTGCAGCGATCGGCACACTCAACCCCGCCGCCGCGGTGGCGCCGAGCCCCATCATGCTCGAATAGAGACTGGTGATCGGCCCTGAACCGTTCGGGAAGTGGCGTTTGGCGAGCGCCGGCAACAGCACGTTGCCCAAAGCTATGCCCACGCCAAGCAGCGCCGTGCCGGCGTACAGCGCGACAATGGGTGTTGCCCCGCGCAGCAGCGTGCCCGCACCAATGAGGCCCAAAGCCAGCCCCACCGCGCGATCCATGCCGATGCGACGTCCCACGCCGACGGCCAGGAACGACAGGAATCCGAAGGAAAGCAGCGGCAGCGTGGTAACAAATCCCAGCGCCGCGTTCGACAACCCTGTGTCCGCACGGATGTCGGCCACGAGCGGGCCGACGCTCGCCAGCGCAGGACGGAGATTGAGGGCGACCAGCGCGATGCCTGCGATCAGGAGCCAGCGCGTGGGGTTCGCGACGGTCTCGCGTGCAGCTGCCTGAGCGGGCGTATCCGCGTTTGCGGCCGTGTGATGCATGGGCGAAAGATAGGGCGAGTGCGGCGCAAAAAGATAGCTATAGCTTGACTTGTCCGAAAGACAGCTACAGCTTTCGAAATGGCAAAGCGAGCTATAGCTGTCGAGCATACGCTTTCAAGACATCCACTCCAGTCGCCAACGCAACTGGCACTGTATCTCCGCGCCCTGCGTACAACCCGGGGGCTGACGCAGACACAGCTCGGCGCGATGTTGGGCGTGACGAGGGCGCGCGTCAGCGAGATTGAACGAGATCCGAAGAATCTGGGCTTCGCGCAGCTACAACGCATTCTGCACCTGCTCGGTGCGCGACTGGTCATCGAGGTGCACACCACGCTCTCAGGGGTGCAAGCGGATTCCGCCCCGGTCAAACCGAGCGGCGACTGGTAAGGGTGCGCAGCTCGGACGTCTGGATGAACGGCGAGCTCGTGGGCCGCTGGACTGTGCGTTCCGGCATTCCCGTCTTTCAGTACGCAGACGAATGGTTCGCGTCCGAACGCGTGCGAAGACTGTCGCTGTCGCGGCCAATCCTTCCGGGCACCCAGCCGCATAGCGGCCCGGTGGTGGCGTCGTCGTTTGACAATCTGCTGCCTGACAGCCGAGCCGTTCGCGAACGGCTGGCCGGCCGATTCCGCACCGGGACGGCAAGCACTGCTGCGAGGCGTCACCGCCGAACGTGCGTTCGGTCAGTCTGATGACGCGCCACACTTTCGCATTTCGATTGCGGGCGTGCAGGAGAAAACTGCATTGCCCCGGTTGAATGGCGCGTGGCATGTGCCGTACGACGCCACGCCAAACACGCACGGCATTGCAATCAACCGCTGAGCCGCCGCGTCTTCGGATAAAAAGCTCCCAGTTGGCGGCAACGCTGCGAGCCATCAATGTGATGAGGCTGTCGGCGTCTTCGTTGGGCAAGCCGAAGCGAGGCGCTCCCTCGCGCAGATTCTCACGTGTCGCCGCTCGCCCCCGTGGTCCGCAGATCATTGCCAGGTCGCGTGAATGACTGACCGAGGGATGCGGGGCGACATCGTAGACGGGCGAGAGGGCGAAGTCTCGACCACGGGCAACCAGCGCATGGTTGCGTGGGTGATCGCAGGACCAGCGCTTCCGGTTCATAACGTCATCATCCAGGTCGAGCACGGTGAGCGCGCTCACCATGCGGTATCGCAAATACTGTGGCGATGCGCCGGGTTTGCTCGATCGCTCCCGATCGAATCGGCTGAGAAGAAGCACGGATTCATTGCCGAGTCGCTCAACCAATGCAGTTGGCACGGGGATCTCGCACGCGTGCGCTAAAGCGAGCATGGCCGCTTCAACGGCGGCATTGTTCCACGTGTCGTTTCGTGCCGGAAACTTCGCCAGCCAAAGGCCGGTGTCGTCCTCCACGACGTTCTTCGGGCGTGCGCCTCCCATCGAGGTGCCCGGTTTGAGGAGCTGATGAGATAGCTCGACGATGTGCGGGGCGAGCGGTGAGCCGGCTGGCGTTGCCTCAATCAGGCGGGCGGCTTCGCGCAGTTGTGCCAAGTGCACTCGGCTGTTGAACGGCCAGATTGGCGCAGGCGGAGCGGACACCACGGCGAAGGACAGCGCGCCAGTGCGGTCTTCGCTGGCCGACTGGCAGGGAGGTGTTGACCGACTCGTCATGGAAGGGCATGGGCGGGATGGGATGTGCGAAAGGCGCTCAGCGAAGGACGTCCATAATCGACACGCCCTCGTGCCGGTTAGAAGTCGTCATCGGGTCGAGGGTGACGGACGCGCGGCCCGAGTTCAGCCAAGTCGTATGTCAGGCCGTCCGCATCTTCCCGAGGGTGCGCCAGCGCGTTCAAGGTGTGGTGGAGATTGAGCGCCCAAAGTGCCGCAACGAAAACGCCGAGCGACACGGAGGGCCTGCCGGTCTCGAGCGCACGAATTGTGGGCACGCTTGCGCCTGTTCGTTTGGCCAAGTCAGCTTGAGTCCATCGCCGACGCTTTCGTGCGGTCTTGATCTGTAAGCCAAGGCGCGCGAGCGCTTCTGTGACGGCGGCTGCGGGCGGGAGTGTAGCGGAAGCGGTGGTCACAAAAGCTATTAATTACAAAGCAAGAGACGTCTTAAGCGATCATAAAACAAACAATAGTTTGCATTGAGGCATTCTGCACCTGCTTTGTCTGCGACGTCCGCGTAAAGCCTGCGCCCAATCAGTGACGGAGTCGCTTATGCCTGACTGGCTGGCCGACTCTATCGCATCGATACCATTCGCCGGAGAATCTGCGGCAGAACAGCCCGTGGCGCGCTGGCGGTGCCGGTTACGCAAAGAACCCGCCAACGCGCGAAGTCGTTGACGGGCTTTGTTGTATGCGATCGTGCGGTTAGTCGGGGCGAGAGGATTTGAACCTCCGACCTCCTGCTCCCGAAGCAGGCGCTCCGCATGATCGGGCGGCCAGCCGGGGCCATTTCCCCGCGAGTTCCGGCCATTTCGGCCACCGGACGACCCCCCGGCATCCATAATCTGAGGCAGTGTCTTCGTGACGCTCAGGCCGTCTCCGGCAACCTGTGTGCGGCGGGAGCCGGGCATGCGCGAGGTGGCCGCACTCTGCACAGTCTATGCCGCCTGCCGATTGCCGCCCCTGTCGCCACGCCGACGTCTTCGTGTTCGGCTGGCCGGCGCTTTGCCTGGACTGCCGCGTCACCGAAACGCCGCCCGTCGACTCTGCGCGTCTTCCATGCGGGGGCACGCGTTCTAAGTCGGCGGGCCAACGGTGGACGCGAGGGACACCGCCGAAGCGCAGCTCTGGTATCGAGTAGAAGCGGCCGCCCCTGCTGGTCTCCGGACGCGGGCGCTTGCGTCCGGCGTCGACTTGCAGGAGTGCGATCAACTGCTCAAAACGCTGCGCGCGTTCCAGCGCAAGAAGGCGCCCCCGGTGCCCCGGCCGGCAGTTCGTCGTGTGCACACGTCCTCACACGTCCTCCCCACCGCAAACGGCAGAACGCACGTGACACGATCAGCAGATGGTTCCCAGCGGCGCGGTGGGATTAGACCACGTGGATCTGGCGCACGTCCGTTTCGCGCTGCTTGGACTGCTGTCCGCGTCGAGTCGCCCGCTGGCGACACCGGACGTCCATGTTGCCCGCCGCGCCGCTCCGGTGCACTGGCAACGGAAGCGGCGTCACGTGATGCTGAGCCGAGGCACTGCGGTGTACAGATCCGTTCGACGCTCGTCGGACACGCGTGGCCGACGAACCCGATCTTGTGCCAGGCCCCCTCGGTTCAGCGCGTCTCCGCAGACGCATCGCTTGGCCAGACGCGATTGAGCACACGGAACGTGTGTGTCGCGCTGCCGCTGTGGACTTCGCC
>JBBRDJ010000044.1:0-26049 GCA_038203945.1 Gemmatimonadales bacterium | reverse complement strand
ACCGCCGCGATCGCGCCCATCGCGAACGTGGCAGCGGGCGAGACAGTCTGCCACAACGCGCCACCAGCGGCGCCCGACATGAGCAGTGCCACGCCACTGGCGGTCGCGTAAACGCCAAACGCGGTACCGCGCATTGCCGGCGGCGAACGGTCCGCCAGCATCGCCGACACCGTGCCCTGCGTGAATCCCATGTGCACTCCCCAGAGAGCAGTGCCGAAAAGCACCCACGCGACGTCGGTGGCCAGACTGAGAATCACGTGTGACACCGCGAGCACGATGATCCCGAGAGTGAGCACGCGCTCGCGCGGCACCCGGTCGGACAACCAACCCGCGGGCCACGACGTCATTGAGTACGTGAGACTCATGAGCACCAGCGAGAGTGGTGCCCATGTGTCGGTGAGTCCCACGCTCGTTGCGCGCAGCAAAAGAAACGCCTCGGTGCCGCGCGCGAACAGCAACAGCATGCCGAGCATCACCAGCCGCCAATAGGTGGGACCAAGCGTGCGCAGCACCGAGAAGAGCGCCGGCGCGGTGTTATATGCGGTGCTATGCGCGGTGTTATGCGCGGTGTTATGCGCGGTGGTATGCGCGGTGGTATTCGCGGTGCTATGCGCGGTGTTACGCGCGGTGTTTTGTGCAGTGCCATGCGCGGCGACCGACGCAACGTCGCGCGCGACCGGCGTTGGCTCTCGCACGAACAATGCCAGCACGAGCACACCAAGCGCACCGGGCATCACCGCGATCCAGAGCACCGTGCGAACATCCGACGCGAACAGCAGCATGCCGGCAATCGCCAGGAGAGGGCCGGCAACGGCGCCAACAGTATCCAACGACTGGCGCAGTCCGAACGCCGCGCCTCGCAGTTCCGGCGGCGTAATCTCACTGATCAACGCGTCACGCGGAGCGCCGCGAATGCCTTTACCGGTTCGATCGAGCAGACGCGCACCAACCACCAGACCGATTGAGTTGGCCAGCGGAAAGAGCAGCTTGGTGAACGCCGACAGCCCGTAGCCAAGCAGCACCAGCGGCTTGCGCTTGCCTGTCAGATCACTGAATCGCCCGGAAAACGTTTTAACGACCAGCGCGACAAATTCGGCCGCACCATCGAGCGTGCCAACCACAAGCAGCGATGCGCCGAGTGTTGAGACGAGATACACAGGGAGCAGACTGTGCACGAGCTCTGACGACATATCGGTGAGCAAACTCACCGCACCGAGTGCCCAGACATCGCGCGGAATGCGTGACCGCTGCACCACGGGTTCAGGCTCGCTGGATGCGCTGCTCATCTTTGCTCATTAGGCGTTTCATTGGCACTGCAAACCGAACAATACATGCGTCCAATGAAACGAACAGCGCGCTCGGCAGAACAGGCGTGATTGAGATTGGGAAGGCAATAAAATGGTGACGCAGATGGCCATTGCGAGCCCCAGGTTATGGTATGCCACGTCATTCCATTCAAACCACTTGCGTAACCCGCACCGCCGAGGCGACACTATGGGTATGCCCACCGTCATTCCGTACTACACCGTGGACGAAGTGCTCGCGTTCCCCGACGACGGGAACCGGTACGAACTGGTGTACGGTGAACTGCTCGTGAGCCCTGCGCCGCGGCTGCGACATCAGCGCGTGGTGAACCGGCTGTACGATGCGCTGACACCGTACTGCGAGCGCGAGCAGTTGGGCGAAGTGTTCGCCGTGCCCGCCGATCTCTCGTGGGGCCGGTCCGATGTGCTTACGCAGCCCGACGTGTTTGTGCTACCGTCCGAGTACCGCCGCGGTGCGGAGTGGGTGGATGTACGTCATGTTCCGCTCGTTGCTGAAGTGCTGAGCCCGTCCACAGCGCGCTACGATCGATTCAACAAGCGACTCGCCTACCGGGACGTGGGTGTCCCTATGTACTGGATCCTCGACGCCGACGAGCGCGTGGCGGAAGTGTGGACGCCAGACGCGCGTTTTCCTCGTATCGAACTGGATTTGCTCATCTGGCATCCTGCAAGTGCGTCGGTGCCGCTGATGATTGACCTGGCGGCGCTGTTCGCTGACTGAGATGGGAGCAGCACCAACAGCTGCGACTCCCCGTCTATTCCGGCCACACGCTTGATGCAGTACCCGTGTGACCCGTTCTGCCTGCGGAGATCCGGTCAGTTCAGCCCTGCCCCCGCCACGCAACAATCGCTCGCACCAACCCCTCCGCCGTATACGGATTCGCCTCCACCACCACGCGAAAACCCGCCTGTCGCGCCGCTTTTGATGTCACCGGTCCGATGCTCGCCACCTGCACCCGTCCTGCCTGCTCAGGCGGCAGTGCCTCGGCCAACGCATCTACCGCACTTGGCGCCGCCACGGTGATCAGATCCAGTTCGCCGGCAGCGAGCATGCGCTCGAGCGTTCGCTGCCCGTCGGAATCGGGAACACTCTCGTAGCACGGCACTACCCGCACCGTTGCGCCGAGGGCTCGCAGGCCGTCGGGCAGCACATCGCGCGCCCCGGCTGCGGACGGGTAGAGCGCCGTGGTACCGGACACATCGCCGCGAGTCGCAAAGGCATCAAGCAATCCTTCGGCGGTGAACTGCGCGGGCACCATGTCGGCCCGCCACCCTTCTGCTTCGGCGGCTTGCGCGGTCACTTCGCCGACAACGGCCACGTAGCGATCGGTGATGGCGTCATGCGTATTGGTGGCGCGCGCTGCGTTGGCCAGACACTCCACGGCGTTCACGCTCGTGAGCAGAATCCAGCGCACGTCATCAAGTGCGTGCAGCGCCGCCTGCAACGGCGCCTGATCGAGGTGTTCAATGCGCGTGAGCGGTACTTCGTAGATTTGCGCACCAGCGGCAATGAGTCGGGCAGAAAGCGATTCGGCCTTTCCCGCCGCGCGTGTCACGGCGACGCGCAGGGCGGTCACGAGTAACTCACTGGAATAGTCGCGCGCGTGCGATGTTGTATATGCGAAGAGTCGCGGCGAACGTCACGACTGTTTGCGAACAGAAGCAACACGCCGCATGAGCAGCACGATGTAGGCGAAAAAAATCACGCCCGCTACAATGTAGCCAAGCTTCATGTAATAGGTGGTGTCGGGCGGACCGGTACGCTGCGGTGCAGGAGCGGACTCCGCTAACGAACCCTGCATCTTCGCATAACTCTCCGCAGCAGGCTCAACTCTCAACGTTGTCACCGAAGCAGATGCTTGAGAGACCGAGAACAACTTCACGCCTGCTCCAAAGCCGCGCGCTCATCGCGCATCGAGGCCCACTGATATCGCACGCGAACCAATGCGAAAAACAAGAACATGAACGCCAGGTTCGCAATGAGAAACGTAGTGAGCATTTCCGGCGACATGTCGGGCTTGCCGGGCTTTAGTGCCAACGGTTCCGGATGCAAACCTCGAAACAGGTAAACCGTCATGTGAATAAAGGGAACCAGAAGCAAAGCCAGCACACCGAGCACTGCAGACAATCGCGCGCGCGCTTCGCGATTTTCGATGGCGTCACGCAGTACGAGATACGACAGCACCACGAACCACAGGAATAGTGCTGACGTAAGTCGCGGCTCCCAGGCCCACGCTGTACCCCAGGACGATTTGCCCCAAATCGCGCCAGTAACCAGCACCACCGAGAGAAACACAAATCCCACTTCGGCCGCAGACTCGGCAATTCGGTCAAGACGCTCGTCTTTAATCCAGAGATACAACCCTCCGCATACCGCCATGATCGTACACGCGACGTACATGCCCTGGATTGCTGACGGGACATGGACGTACAACAGGCGCTGCACGGCGCCCAGCATCGCATCAGCGGGTGTAAACACCAGCGCTCGCACCACCGCGCCACCAACGGCCAGTAGCGCAAGCACCAGAACCCAATCCAACGCGGGCATTGTACGGCGCACTGAGGTGCCGGTTTCTGGCATCGAAACGGATGTCATGATCTGAATCCCACCTATTCCTCAAGCGTAAACGGGAAGGCGAGCGTACACGCCGCCACGAAGACAATGTCGAACGCACCCATAATCTTCAACTCCGGAACCACTTCCGATAGCGGCCGGCCAGCCAGCAACGACGACGTTGCTTGCGCCGCCGGAATGAGCACCGGCACGAAAAATGGCAGCGCCAACATGGGCAGCAGCATCTCAGCCAACCTCGTATTCGACGCTACGGCCGCAAACAGGGTTCCCACCGCCACAAATCCGACCCCCGCCAGCAGCGCGACAGCGAGCACACCCCACCATTCCGGACCCACCGGCAGTCCAAAAAACAGCGCCAACGTGGGAAGCGCCAGCAGCTGTACCGCCATGACAAATACAAAGTTACCGAGCGCCTTGCCCGCAAACACCGCTTCGCGCGAGACCGGTGACGCCAAGAGTGCGTCCATGGCCCGGTCTACCTGCTCCACATTGAACGATCGATTGAGCCCCAGCAGTCCGGCGAAGGTAAAAATCACCCACAGAATACCGGGCGCCAAATCAATCGAGGACACCGCTGTGGGGTCCCACGAAAACCGGAAGATCGCCAACGACAACAGCGCAAACACCGCGGCCGACAAGAACCCGCTGCGCGAACGGAACTCAATGAGCAGGTCTTTTCGAGCTATGCGAACCGCATCGGCCACGAACGACGGTTCACGAAACGCAAGATCGTTCATGACACCGACCGTCTGATGTGTGTCTCCTGAATGCCGACATGCCACGCGATCATTCCACGCCCGCCACCAGTTCACGATACATCGTCGCGTATTCCGTCACCACGTAGTCCTCAGGCGGACGCGTCATCTGATGCACAAACATGCCATCGCGCATAATCGCTGTTTCCGTGGCCAATGCCAGCCCTTCACTCAGGTTGTGCGTGATCAGCACCACTGTTGCGCCGTTCGCTTTCAGCGCGCGCAACGCATCCGTAAGCGCACGCGCGCCGGTTTCGTCGAGACCCGTGTAGGGTTCGTCGAGCAGCACCAACCGCGGGCCGTGCACCAGCGCACGCGCAATCGACACCCGTTGCTGCAGCCCACGACTGAGCGCGCGCACCGGCGTGTCAGCGCGATCATGTACATGCAGTTGCTCCAGCACCGCATCGGTGGCCGCCGCCGCGTGACGCAGTCCCTGACACTCGGCGGCAAACATCACGTTCTCACGTACGGTGAGCGCGTCGTACAGCATAGAGCGATGTGAAATCACTCCCAACAGACGTCGCGTGGCCGCTTCGCCCGGCAGCTCGCGTCCGTGCAAGGTCACGCGCCCCGAGTGCGGCTTGAGTAACCCGCCGAGCATGCGGAGCAGTGTAGTTTTGCCGGCGCCGTTGGGACCGAAGAGCGCCAGGCAGTCGCCGGCGTTCAGGCGGAGGGAAACATTTTTCACGACCGCGCGCGCGCCGTACTTTCGGGTCACGCCGTCTGCGACCAGCGCGGTACCGCCCTCCAGCTCCGGCGGCGGCCCATTTCGGCGCACGACCGCGCGCTGTGGCGCTGACAATGTTCCGGTGTCGGAATCAGCCACCGGCGTTCCGAACCGTGGGCGAGGCAAACGAGCGAGTGGCGAACATATTTGAAGGTTAGCCACCGGAGCGGTTGCCCGCGACGCTTCCCGCGCGCAGGTTCGACTGGAACGTTCTTCTCACCTTTCCGATCTGACTCATGAGCAGCGATATCGACGTCCTTCTGCAGGAACATCGCACGTTCCCTCCCTCAGACAGCTTTCGCGCCGCCGCCCACGTGAGCGACGATGCCCTGTACGCCAGCGCCGCCGCCGATCCGGAGGCCTTCTGGGCCGGCGAAGCCGCTACCCTGCAGTGGGAAAAGCCGTGGGACACGGTGCTCGAATGGACACCGCCGCGAGCGAAGTGGTTCACCGGCGGCAAACTCAATGCCTGCGTGAACTGCGTGGACCGTCACATTCATGGTCCGCGTCGCAACAAGGCCGCGATTATCTGGGAAGGCGAGCCCGGCGACCGTCGCACCTACACGTACTGGGATCTCTACCGCGAAGTGAATCTGGCCGCCAACATGCTCAAGCACCTGGGCGTGAAAAAGGGCGATCGTGTGGCGATTTATTTGCCCATGATTCCGGAAGCGGTGATCTCCATGCTGGCCTGCGCGCGCATTGGCGCCGTGCATTCTGTGGTGTTTGGCGGCTTTGCGCCGGAAGCGCTGCGTGATCGCATCAACGATGCGGGAGCCAAGGTGCTCATTACGGCCGACGGTGGCTATCGTCGCGGACAGATGGTGCCGCTCAAGCGCAACGCCGATAAGGCGGTGGCCGAGTGTCCCACGATAGAGCATTTGCTGGTGGTGATGCGCAGGCGTACGAGTGTGGGTGACGAAACGTTTGCTGAAATGCAAGACGGACGCGATCACTGGTGGCACCGCCTCAAGCGTCAGGTGCCCAAGCTGTGCGAACCCGAAGTGATGGACGCCGAAGATCTGCTGTTTATTCTGTACACGAGCGGCACCACGGGGAAACCCAAAGGCATTGTGCACACCACGGGTGGCTATCTCACCGGTGTTGCCAGTACGGCCAAATACGTGTTTGATCTCAAGGAAGAAGATGTGTTCTGGTGCACCGCCGACATCGGATGGATCACCGGTCATTCGTATCTCACCTACGGCCCGCTGGCCAACGGTGCCACGTGCGTGGTGTACGAAGGCGCCCCCGACTGGCCGGAGAAAGATCGCTTCTGGCAACTGTGTGAACGCTACGGTGTGACGATTTTTTACACGGCGCCTACCGCCATTCGTGCGTTCATGAAGTGGGGCGCGTCGCTGGTCAAACCGTACGATCTCTCGCAGCTGCGATTGCTCGGCTCCGTTGGTGAACCCATCAACCCCGAAGCGTGGATGTGGTACCACGAACATATCGGCAACTCGCAGTGTCCGATTGTTGATACGTGGTGGCAAACAGAAACCGGCGCAATCATGATTTCGCCGTTGCCCGGTGTCACGTCTACCAAACCGGGTTCGGCCACCACGCCGTATCCGGGCATTGCCGCCGACCTGGTGGATATTGACGGAAATCGCAAGGAAACAGGCGGCGGACTGATGGCGATTACCAAGCCGTGGCCGAGCATGTTGCGCACCATCTGGAACGATGACGCGCGCTATGTGGAGACGTACTTCAGCAAGTGGGCCGGTCGTCCTGATTTGTATTTCCCGGGCGATGGCATCAAGCGCGACGACGACGGCTACTACTGGATTCTGGGTCGCGTGGATGACGTGCTCAATGTGTCAGGGCATCGCATTGGCACAATGGAAGTCGAGAGCGCGCTGGTGGATCATCCGGCGGTGGCCGAAGCGGCCGTTGTTGGCAAGGCGCACGAGATGAAGGGGCAGGCGATTGCCGCGTTTGTGTCGTTGCGCACCGGATTCTCGCCGAGTCCGTCGTTGCGCGATGAACTACGCGATCACGTGGCGCAAAAAATCGGCGCGCTCGCTCGGCCCGACGACATTCTCTTCAGCGCCGATTTGCCCAAGACGCGCTCCGGAAAAATCATGCGGCGCCTGCTACGCGATATTGCGGAAGGGCGCGCGTTGGGCGACACCACCACGCTGGCCGACCCGGATGTCGTGGCCGGCCTCAAGCAACAGTACGAGGCAGCGGAGAGCTAAGGGCCAAGCCGCGGCGAGCGGCAAGCTGCCCTGCCGTTCGCCAGCGTCCCCAGAAACGGTTAACCGTAAACGTTTTCCGGTAAACCCAAACCGTTAACCGTCCACTCTCACCGTAAACGCCGTCAAACGGCCGTTCCGATCGCTGTAGTCCACCCCAAACCCCGTTCGCCAGCGTCCCCAGTAACGGTTAACCGTACACGCTTTGAGTAAACCCCCAACCGTCAACCGTCCACTCTCACCGTCAACGCCGTCAAACGGCCGTTTGTGCTACTCCATCCCCACCGTATCCGCCGGCATCGCCGCAATCATCGAATCCACAATGCGCTTGATATTGTCACCCGTCATCCCACCCGGGTACAGCTTGTTGCCAATTTGCACCGTGGGCGTAGATCCAACCCCCAGCCGAACGCCGGCGTTGCGATTCGCTTCGATCTGCCCGACGTGCTTCTGCTCGTCGTAGCAGCTATTCCAAGCTCCCATGTCGAGCGAGAGCGCTTCCGCGTATTTACCCAGCACGCGTCGAGGAGCCTGCGTGGCCATGGTGTTCCATTCGCCCTGCCCCATGAAAATGCGATCGTGCATTTCCCAGAACTTGCCCTGATCGTTCGCACACGCGGCGGCCAGATGTGCGGCCATGGCATTGGGATGCATGGCTAACGGAAAATCGTAGAAGCGGAAGTTGGCCAGCCCGGCGTCCACAATGCGCGACTTGATGTCCGGTGCGTGCAACACCGCAAACTGCGCACACCCAGGACACTCGAAGTCAGCGTACTCCGTAATGGTGATCGGCGCGTCGGGATCGCCGTAGAGGTAGCCCTGGGCCTCTGCCGGCCGGGCGGTCGGGTCTACCGTGACGGCAATTGGCGCTTCCTGACGCGTTACGGTGTAGAGCGCCGCCGCTCCCACAATGGCGACCACGCCAAGGATGACCAGAAATGGCCCGTTCGACTTCTGCGGCTTGACGGATTTTTTACTCACCGAATGACGACCTCGTATCTGCGGAAAATCAGAAGGCTGCGGTTGGGGCGCCTTGCACTGTCAGCCCCCAAGCGCAACTTATTCACGCAATGGTGCCGATCGCTACAGCGGCGCCTGCTTTCCTCGCAACGCGGACTCTGACATGCATTCCGGCGCGTACTGTGACGACCGTTTTGAGTGCTTTCGTGTACCGACAGCTCATGGTGCGCTTTACGTCGAGCGCTCAGGACACAACGCGCCTGAGGGGCCTCACTGGCCGCACCGGCCGCAGTGGCCTAACGGACCTCACGGCCCTGACGGACCTCACGGCCCTGACGGACCTCACGGCCGTGACGGACCTGACGGACCCCTCGCGCCTGACGGCCGCGGCGTTGTGCTGATTCACGGTTTTGGCACGAATGCGTCGCTTTGGCGCGGCGTGAGCGCGCGTTTGGCCCACGAGGGCTATCTGGTATTGGCACCAAACCTCTTGGGCCACGGCGCCTCTGAGCGGCCCCGCCACGCGACATGCGATCTGGCGGAGCACGCGGACGCGCTCGCTGCAGCCCTCTTTTCGGTGGGGATTACCGCTGCCACAGTGGTGGGTCAGGACGTGGGGGGGTTGGTGGCGTTGCTGCTCGCGGCTCGGCACCCGGAGCTGGTGAGCCAGCTGGTGATCATCAACCCGCCCGATCGTCACAGGCTCCCGCCACCACCCGTTCGGGCCATGCAGCGCGTCGCGGAGCGCTTTCCTGAGGGTCTGCCGGACAACCAGCTCGCGGCCTGCGCGCTGGTGGCTGCGCTGTTGAAAGACGCCACGGCCGATCCGGCACAACTCCCCTCCGCCAACGCCGCCCGCTATCTGGCGCCCTGGCTGGTCGAGGGCGGTGAGGCGCAGCTCTGCGTTATGGCGCAAAGCCTGACGCAAGACAGCGTGCCGGAGGCGACGCTGGGCGCCGTGGTCGCGCCCACGCTGGTGATTCGCAGCGAAGGTGACCGCAGCGTCTCCGGCGCAGTGTCGCAGGCGCTCACAAACGCGCTACCCAACGCGGTATTGCGCTCGTTTCCCCACTACGGCCGGCTGCTTGGCAACGATGCCCCCGACACGCTGGCGCGCACTCTGCTCGACTGGATGCAGCGCGCAGCCGAGACCGTGGCAACAGAACAGGCGGTTTACGCGTAAAGAGTGATAGAGAGGGTACAATTAGCCTCTCGAATTCGCTATCTTCAACAGGCTAAGCGGTGTCGTGTGGCTCGCATGCGAAGATCAGGTGTTGCCTGCTCTCGCGTGCGGTCGTTGGGTTCCGGTGTAGTGCGTCGGTTTGTGTCTGGACGTACTCACGCGTGAGAACCACCGTTTGGCGCCGATCATGCAGATCGGTTGGCTCGTTACGCATCTCCCAGAGGAAATGACCAAGCTCAAACAACGTCCGCGTCGTGACGTCGCCGCCCCTACACCGTACGAAGAGGCCCGCGATGAGATGTTTCAGCACATCATGCAGTGTGGTGTCATCGGCTCCCATCCCGATGACCAGAAAGATTGGTTCGACGCCACCATGCAGTACATGACGACGCGGTATCCTGAACTCACGGATGCGCAAACCAACGAGCTCCGTACGCTCGGCGAACGATTTGCGCAGCCGCCCAAGGTCAAAACACCGGAAACGGTGAACGCCTGAGTTCGATGACGTGAGATTGTCAAAAGGCCTTCGCTATTTTGCGGGGGCTTTTTGTTTGGCTGGCGAGCGCATCAACGCGACGCTCAGTGCCGTGTGTGTAGTGGCGCTTTGCGTGTTGATCGCGAACGTTTCGCGGCCCACGCGTCGCGGCTCAAACGTTACAGGTCACGCCGTGCGTTCACGCCACAGAACGTTACGCGTCACGCCGTGCGTTCACGCCACAGCACGTTCCACGTCACGCCGTTCGTTCACGCCACAGCATGAGGGTGTAATCGACTGTCGCCACCACACCGATCGCGAACGCCAGTGCCACCAGCGGCGTGACCACCGGCGGATACCACATCACGCACAGCAACGCCGCAAATTGCAGCACCGTGACCACCTTGCCCGCCGTGCGCGCGCGAAACGGAATAGACCGCAGCCATGCGACGCTTCGCGCTACAAACCAGCCAATCAGACTCATCACGTCCCGGAACAGCAGCGCGACCGTGTGCCAGATGGTGAGCTGGCCTTCGACGAGAAAGGTGAACACGACGGTCATTACAAACAGCCGATCGGCTACGGGGTCCAACAGCGCGCCAAACTGCGATGTGCTTTGTGCGCGACGCGCCAACCACCCGTCCAGGAAGTCGCTGAACGTCGCGATCAACAGCAACGCCGCGCGCAGCGAGGTCGTCTCCACCGCCACGAACGCAGCGGCCAGTATGACACGTGAGCCGGAGACGAGATTGGGCGCATTCAGATATTCGGTGCTGCGGTGCATAGCGAGAAGTTACCCAGACGTCGGCCCGGGGTGCCAGCAATCGCAAAACTGAGTTATCGTGCCGCTCATGACCACGTCGTCCACTTTCTCCACTGCGTCGCACGCACACCTGGTTGCCGAGTTCACCGCTGTGCCCGACGAATTGCTGGGCGACGGCGTTCGGCTGGGTGGCGTACTCGTGGCAGCCGCCGGTGCGGCGGGGTTGCATGCGCTGGGAGCACCGCTCGTGCGTACCAGCGGACCGCACGGAGTGGACGCCATGTTATTACTCGAAGGCGGACACGCGGCGCTACACACCATTCCGTCGCGCGCCGTGATTCTGGTCGACCTGCTGGCGCCCGTGCGGTACGACCTGATTCCCGCGTTTGATGTGCTCACCCGCCGACTCACACCAGGCGAGGTACGAGCGGAACGGCTGTCGCGCGGTTGACGAATCGAGATAATCCCACCAGCGCCGTATCGCCAGCGCCGTATCGCCACCGCCGTATCGCCAGCGCGGTATCGGCGGCGCGGAGCACGACCACCGCTACTTCTCGCCGGCCGTCCCGCGCACCACTCCCTCGACCCGACGCGCCGGGTCGAAGTATCGCTGCGCGAGCGCCTGAAGGTCGCCCACGGTAACCGCAGCGATGCGGTCTGTGTACTCGCCCAACTCGTGCAAGCCGTCTCCAAAACTCCAGGCGTCGATCATGTTGGCGAGCACCGCGCCTCCGCTCTGCTGCGCGATGGCGTGGGCACCGATCAAGTAGCGACGCGCCCGTTCAATCTCCTCTTCACGGACCGGCGACTCGCGAAGTCTGGCAAACTCACGCAGCAAGCCGTCGCGCGCCTCGTCTTCACGGTGCGGTGCGGTGGCAATATAGGCCGCAAACGCGCCACTTACGCGACGCTCGATCGGATACGCCGCCACGGTGTAGGCCAGCGACAGTTTGTCGCGCAACTCCTCAAAAAAGCGCCCGCCCAGTCCACTCGCTACGGCGGCCAGCACCTGCCCCGCATGACGATCAGCATCGCCACGCGCCGGCCCCTCGAACAGCATGGCAAGCGCCGTCTGCCGCTTGTCGCGCGTGTCATCGTATGTGATCGCTGCATCAGGCCACGGGCTTGGTGCGAGCAGCAGATCGTCACCCCACGCGAGCGACGCAAAGCGGGACTGTACGTGCTGCGCCGCTTCGTGCGCGTTGACGTCACCCACCACGCCAATCACACACGCGCCGTGCTGCAGCGCGCGTGCATGCTGCGCGCGCACATCGGTAGCGGTAATGGCGCGCAATGCGTCTTCTTCGCCAAGCACGGAACGCGCGTAGGGGTGTTCGCCGTACGCGGCGCGTGACGCCAGCCGCATGGGCCAGCGATACATGTCGTCGCGAAGCCGATGCACTTCGGCCAATGCGAGTTGCGCCTCGGTGTCTACCGCCGCATCGCTGAACACCGGTTCCTGTATGACATCGGCAAGCAACTCAAGCGCGCGCTCGAAGTGGCGCACCGGCACCGACATGCTCCAGCCGATGCTCTCCAAGCCTGCGCCAACGGCAATACTACCGCCCAGTGATTCCGCGGCCAGGGCGATCTCGGCGCCGCCACGCGTACGCGTTTGCTTGAGCGCCGCTTGTGCCGCCAGCCGTGCGACACCCGCGAGCGCTGCGGGTTCACTGACTGCACCGGCACGCAGGAACACACCAAGGTTGACCATCGGCGTACCGGGGCGTGCGAGCACGAGCACCGGCACGTTGCGCGCCGTACGGAACACGTGCACATCGCGCTCGGTGCGCTCCAGTTTCACTGCGGGCCTTGCGAGCACAACTGTCGGTGCGGTTGCTGCCGCTGCTGCCGTTGCTGCCGCTGCTGCCGCTGCTGCCGCTGCTGCCGCTGCTGCCGTTGCTGCCGCTGCTGCCGCTGCTGCCGTTGCTGCCGTTGCTGCCGTTGCTGGCGTTGCTGGCGTTGCTGGCGTTGCTGGCGTTGCTGGCGTTGCTGGCGTTGCTGGCGTTGCTGGCGTTGCTGGCGTTGCTGGCGTTGCTGGCGTTGCTGCGGGCACAGCGGTCGCTGCGGGGTGCGATGCAATGGTTCGACCAGCTGTCGAACGAACATCCAACGCTTCCCTTACACCAGGCGCGACCGCGCTGTCCGTGCCTTCGACCAACGCCAACCACTCGCGCAGCGACACAGGATCGGTAGGGAGCGCCGGCGCGTTCTCCGGACGATACACCATCACACTCACGTGCAACGGATCCGTGTGGCGATGCAACGCTTCGCGCACATCGTCAGCCGTGGTGCGCATGAGACGCTCGTAGTAATCGGCGCCCATAGAAAGCGCGCCTTCGGCTTCCCACGCCGCCAGGTACGCGGCCTGTCCATCCATCGTTTCCAGACGCCGCAGCCATCGTGCTTCGAGAACGCTCTTGGCGCGCACCAACTCTTCCTCACGCACGCCAAACGTCCGCACCGCATCCAGCTCGCGCCACGTAGCCAGCGCCGCATCACGCAACTTTTCTGGCGGCGTTTCGGCGTGTACCACAAACACACCCACGTCGCCCGACGTGTACGCGTAGGCCGACACGCCGGTGGCCAGCTGCTGTTCGCGCACCGCCCGATAGAACCGCGACGCGCGACCGGAACCGAGGATTGTTCCGGCCAACTCCAGCGCTGGCGAATCGGGGTGATGCAACGCTGGTGTGCGCCAACCAAACGCCACGTGCGCCTGCGCAATATCGCCCGTGAGATCACGCACGCGTACGCCCGGCAGCGAATCTTCCGCTGGTGCATGATCACGCGTGGTGGTACCGGCGGCCAGCGTACCGTAGCGCGCCTGCACCGCATCGTGCACGGCGTGAGGATCCACATCACCGACAATGGCCAGCACCGTGTTGGACGGCACGTACCAGGTGCGATAGAAGTCCAGCATCATCGCGCGCGAGAAGGTGCGCAACTGATCCGGCTCGCCAATGCGCCAGCGGCGAATTCGATGGCGATCGTGCAGCAGGGCAAAAAGCGATTCAATGGTCACGGCGCCGGGGGCGTCACGCTTGCGTTGTGCTTCCTGCACAATCACTTCGAGTTCCCGCGCCAGCTCGTCAGCCTCAATCACGCTGTGGGCGTAGGCATCGAACTGCACGTCGAGCGCGGCGTTAAACCCATCGCTTGGCACCACGGCAACGTATGCGGTGTGATCGTAGATCGTGTGCGCATTGAGCCAGCCGCCGGCCAGTTTGGTCTCTCGCGCAATGGCGCCAACGCCGCGTGTTGGCGTGCCCTTGAAGTACATGTGCTCCAGTACGTGCGCAATGCCAACGCGATCATCCGGCTCGTCGAAGTAGCCAGCTTTCACGTGTGTGTACAGCCCAACGACTGGCGCTGAAGAATCTGGACGCACCAGCAACGTAAGGCCGTTGGCGAGGACAAAACGTGACACGTCCTCATGGACCAGCAGTGCGGGATCTCGGAGCGATGTGGCGTGTGACAAGATGTTTATGGACCGGGGTTAGGCTGCGCCGCGCAGGCCATCCAGTCACCGGGACCCGCGCGGTCGAGCCAGCGTTGCGCTTCGTCGGTGCGACCGAGGCGAGCCAGCGAACAGCCGAGGTAACCTTGGGCGAGTCGATCGTTGGTGTCGAGTGTCAGGGCGCGCACGTAAAAACGTCGCGCCAACTCCGGTTGCCCGTCGGCCAATAGCGCCGATCCAAGCTCGCGGTGTGTCAAAGCATTATCCGGCGCACGCTGCACGGCCTGTTCCAACAGTCGGCGAGCGGTGGCCAGATCTCCCTCTTCGCGCGAAAGTCGCCCGAGGTAAATGAGCGGTCGCGCATCACTCGGATCTTCGCCGAGCGCTTTTTCAAACGCCATGCGCGCCACTACGCGCTGGCCCGCCTGGTAGGCGGCAATGCCCTCCTCCATGGCGTCGCCGCGCATGGCGCGACTAAACAACACGGCGGCCAGACCGGCACACACCAGGCACACCACGACCAGTGCGACCACAAAACGGCTGGACCGCGCTCCACCCGTTGTACTGTTGGTGTGGTTGGGTGGGAGCGCCGCTGATGTCGATAACGCGTGAGTAGACGGACCGGCCTCGTGCGAGGACCGTGTGGTGCGATCTACCGGGATGTTCGCGACCGGCGTAGGGATCGATGTGCTGTTCGATGCGCTGCTCGATGCACCGCTCAGTTCACGATTCAACCCGCTGTTCGATGCGCTACCGGATGCGCTACCGGATGCGCCACCGGATGCGCCACCGGATGCGCTACCGGATGCGCCACCGGATGCGCTACCGGATGCGCGGCTGTATTCCTGCGTCAATGAAGCGGTCGAGACGGCACTATCGGCCGTTGCCAGCACGCGCTCGAGAATCTGCGACGCGCGCACCACCAGCTGCCGGTGCATATCACTCACCGCACCCGGCGCTTCACGCTCACGCACCGCTGCCGCATGCAGATCGATGAGCGCGTGTGCTTCGTCGAGCGTGCACAAACCCTCCTGACGCAGCGCGCCCACCAAGGCTTTCGTACTATCAGGCGACACGCTGGGAGAAAGCGCCTCTAACACGCCAGCGACGGCCGTCCACACCTCGTGCAACGGTTGACTGCTCTCCGGCAGAACAGTCCCGGAGAGCCACGGTGCGAACACAGCCTGGGCAGCGCCCCAAGCCTCGCGCGCGCGATCTGCGGAGACGGTCACGCGCGCGATGAACGGCTAACGAATGATGCGCAACACACCAGCGTGCTCGCTGCCGCGCAGGAACTCTTCCGGCCCACGTGTGGAAATGCGTACACCAGTTGCGCCGTACTGCCGACGCGCCTCCACCGTCATGAACTCGTCCAGCGAACGCGAGGCGTCCTGCGCGTCACGAAGGGCGGCGACGATCTCTTCCCACGTACCGTCATAAGAACGCCCGTCCTGCAACACAATGCGATGCTCCGCTTCGGCGGTGAGTTCGCGCGACGACGACATGAGCGTGGGACGCGTGGCCGCATCAAGCGCCAGCGCCTCGTCGGCCGGAGAATCACGATCCTTGGCCAGCCCGTCGAGCAGCGTGCCGAGCATCTCGAGATGATCCTGCGACTGCTCCTGCTCGGCCGCCTCCCGCTCAAGAAACGCGGTCTCGACTTCGGCAAGCAGCTCGTCGATCGCGTCGGGCTCTTCGGCGATCTCGGTGAGTCGATCGTCCCACGGCTTGAGCGCTTCGACGTCGTTTTTGAGGGCGCCGACACCCTTGCGTAACTCGACATACCGCCAGATGCCCAGCTCGTCCCAATGATCTTCCGGCGTGGTGCGCTCAAACTCTCGCAGCGCCGCCTCCAGTTCACCCGCGTCGTAAAGCAGATTGGCCAGATACACGCGCGCTTCGCCAAAGCTGTTGTCAAGCGACAGTGCCGTTCGCAACGTGGCGATTGCGTCGGCGTCACGTCCCAAGCGGTGCTGTGCGTAGCCCACACAGGCCACGGCCTCAGCGTTGTCTGGCGCGTGCGCGACGCCCCGCTCAAAGAAGGTCAGCGCCTGCTCAATAAAGCCTTCGCGAAACAGCGCACGACCGATCTGCAGCATGAGATCGGTGTCATCTTCATAGCCGAGGGCCAGCGTGGTATCGAAGGTGCGCATGGCGTCATCGACGCGGCCGAACTTGAGCAGCAGCTCACCCGAGCCGGCCAGCGCGTCCTCATGCTCCGGATCGAGCACGAGCGCCTCGTCAAAGGCGCGACGCGCCCAAGCGAACTCGTCACGCGCCAAGCGTGCGTAGCCTACACCTACGTGCAGTTCAACAGCGCTCGGATAGAGCGCCAGACCTTCGCGCAGTACGTCGAGTGCGTCATCGTACCGTCCCTCATTGTAGAGGGCATGAGCACGCTCGTCGTATTCTTCGGAGCTCAGAAATTGGTTGGGCATGACGGGTCGGACCTCCATCGCGAACGGGTTACCGGATAGTACCGCGCGCTAGCTCTCAAGTTCAACCGAATTGTACCCCTCAATCTACTACAATGTGCATTGTGCCCGCTGCGTCTCGTAACTGTACGACTCAGAGACCGGTTTCAGTTTCCTCCCCCTTGCGCATTTGTGACAGTGCAATCGCGATCGTGGCCGCCAACCTGGCATTTGATTCAAGCAGCGCCAGATTGGCACGCACCGAGGCGCCATGTGTACGACGTTCCATCTCGCCCAGAAGAAACGGCGTTACCGCCCCGCCGCGCACTCCGGCCTTCTGGGCGGCGGAAAGCGCGGCTCGCGTGGCCTGTTCCACGACCTCGGCGGGGAGCGCGTGCTGTTCGGGTGGTGCCTGCACCACGAGCATGCCGCCGGTGCGACCGAGTCTTGCGTGGTGGCACCATGCCTCAGCGATCTGCTCGGCCGACTGCGCGTTTGCCGTAAGCGACAAACCGCTGCTGGTCGTAAAGAAGCCGGGGAGCGTATCCGTGCGGTATCCAATCACGGGCACACCGAGTGTCTCCAGGCGCTCGAGTGTCGCGGGAAGGTTTAGAATGCTTTTTGCGCCGGCACACACCACCACCATGGGCGTGCGGGCCAGCTCGATCAGATCACCGGATTCGTCGTAGGGCGCATCGCGGTGCACGCCGCCTATCCCGCCGGTCGCAAAGACCTCGATGCCCGCCTGCGCGCCGAGCGCCATGGTGCCGGCCACGGTAGTAGCGCCATCGGCACCCTCTGTAATGCACCAGGCAAGATCACGCGCAGAGACTTTCCGAATGCCGTCACGACGGAGGAAGCGCTCCACATCGGCGGGCTCCATGCCTGCCGATGGAACGCCGCGCACGACCGCCGTGATAGCGGGCGTGGCATGTTGGGCTTCGACCGCCCGCACCATGCGCGTGATCGCATCGCGATTGTGCGGGACGGCGAGCCCTTGCGCAAACACTGAGCTTTCAAGGGCGACCACAGCGCCGCCGCGCGAGAGCGCGGCTTGAACGGACTCAGAGACCTGCATGAACTGCGGAGGGTGTACGGACACGCCAGATGATAGATGCGGGATCAGTAGAGCGCAATGCAAAAGTTGGCGCAAGTGAGAGAAAACGCGTCGCCGACTAGCGTTGCCATTGTTGGACGATCGCTTCTCCCATGCGAGCCAGCAGGCGCTGCGGCTCGCTGTCAAGCACCCAGCGTGTATCCATGTTCTCCTTGGTGAACACACAGGCGACCACACGAACGCGCAAGTACCACAACGAGCACTCGGTGCGTACGCGGTCGGTCGCACCCGTTTTGTGCGGCGCGCGCGCACCGGTCACGTAGCGCTGGAGCAGCTGTGCATCTTCATTGGCGGCGAGCATGTCGAGCATCGTCGAATCGGCAGACGGCGAGACGGCGAGACCTTTGGACAACAAGGTGAACAATTCCGCCATTTCGCGTGGTGTGCTCACACCCAGTCCGTATTTCACGGAGCTGTCCATCGCCACGCTCGACTCGCGCAGAAACGATTTGGAATGCACGCGCGTGCGCGACAGGCCCAACGCATCCATCTTGTCCCACACACGCCGAATGATGATGCGATCAAGCAACAGGTTGGTGGCCGTGTTGTCGCTGATGGTGATCATGAGCCACGCCGCATCGCGCACGGTAATCGAGATCCCCGCATGCAAGTGCTGCAGCACGCCAGCGCCGGGCACGACGTCAATCGGCAACACATTGATGCGCTCATCCAGGGACAAGCGACCTTGCCGAACCAGGTCGAACACGGTGACGAGGATCGGGACTTTGATCAAGCTGGCCGTGGGAAACGATTCCTCGGCGCGGTACGCGAGCTCAGCGCCACCATCGAGCTCACGCACGATGTAGCCCACCTGTCCCCGATGCGCACCAACCAGACTGTCGAGCGTATAGCGCAGTGCTAACGTGTCAGTCGGCGTGCGACCTGTTTGCTGCGCGCCGGCCGGGACCGATGCCAATGCCAACAGCGATGCGGTACTCACACACAGCAGGCGGGCAACCATCGAGGCGCGGCTCACGCGTCGAGTGCTGCGTCGTCGAACTTGTCGCCGGTGCGCGTTTCCAGGAGATCCCATTCCTTCGCGTCGATGTCATGTACCGCCATGATCTTTACGCGCTCACCGGCCCACGCGTCGAACACCTTGCCCTTGCCCTGATAAATCTTGATTTCATGACCGTCCTCAAAGCGCAGCACGACCAAAGGATACGCCGTGTTGCTGTACTGCTTGCGAAGTTTTCTGGGAGGCTGGTTGGGCGCGGCCATTGGTGATATGTGTGAAGGGTTCGAGGCATGCGAGTCTGCGGCCCTGCGGCGCTACACGTCGCGGTATGGAACCGGTTGATCATGTCACGGTCCGCGCCGCTCCTACAAATGGCCGCCACGCTTCAGTGGCGAGGATGTCATCAATCGCGTCGGCCACCACATCGACCTCGGCGTCACTGGTGTAAAAATGCGGCGCGACGCGGATTCCGGCGCCGGGACGGTAATCAATGACAATGTCCCGGGCGAGCAGCGCCTGCGCAACTTCGGCTCCGTTGGGCACGTCAAATGCGACTGTCCCACCACGCTGACTGGCCAAGCGTGGCGCGTGCACTCGCCAGCCACGCGCATCGGCCAGTGCAATGAGCCGGCTCGTTTGACGCTCACTCTTGGTGCGAATCGCCTCCATCCCTGCCGCGTGTACCAGCAGTGGGCCGTCGCGCCCGGCAAACAACGCCGGCACTGATGGCGTGCCGCCGAGCCAGCGCCAGGAACCATCGGCGTAGTCCATGGTTGGAGCGAATGCAAAGGGCGTGCGGTGGGCCTGCCATCCCGTCATCGCGGGCGCGAAACGCTCACTGGCCGACGGCGACGCATACAAAAACGAACCACCGGGACCGCCGCACAACCACTTGAGCACACCACCGGCGAGGAAATCCACGCCCAGCGCGTGCACGTTTACCGGCATCACACCCACGCTATGATACGCGTCCAGCGCCACCACCGCGCCCATGGCGTGGGCGTGCTTCACGATGGCCGCAGCATCCATGATGTACGCCGACTTGAACAACACATGCGACACCGCGACGAGCCGCGTGCGTTCGTCAATCGCGGCCAGCAGTCGAGACTGGTCAATCGTGATACCGTCATCACTCGGCACGACCACAATCTCCGCGCCAAAGCGCGGCGCCAATGCGTCCAGCGCGTAGCGCACCGATGGGAAATCAAGTTCTGTCATCACCACGCGATTGCGTCCGGCTGGGTAGTCAAGTGAGGACAGCACCGCGCTCATGGCCTGCGTGACGGTTGGCACCATGGCCACTTCGCCGGGCCCCGCGCCCATCAGTGGCGCCACGGAATCGCCAATGCGCACCGGCATGTCCCACCAGCCATCGGCCCACGCACGCACGCCGCGACGGTCCCACTGTTCGGCGTACTCGGCGAGCGCCGCCGGCACGGTGCGCGGCATCGCGCCGAGCGAGTTGGACACCAGATAGGTGGAACGCGCGAGAATTGGGAACTCGTCGCGAAAACGCAGCAATGGATCGGCAGTGTGTGACACAAGGCACCAAACGAAGTTGACTCGAACCGAGAACCGGTCATTTCGGGAACCCCGGGGGCGTTCTCAGGGTCCATAGATCATAGCAAACGCGTGTTGCGGCCGCTTGGTTGTCACGCGGGTTTCACTGCGGATTTATTCCAAAGGAGCATTGTATGTCGCGTCATCAGGCTCGTGTTACCGTTCGCCCCGACCTCCGTCGCCTTTTGCTTACGGGCATCGCGATTGCTGTGGTCAGCCTCGGCTGGGCCACTGCGGCGCTGGCGCAGGACGTTGCGGCTACGACGGAGCGCATCTCGGCGGCCACAAGCCCTGCATTGGTTGTGGCTGTTTCAAACGACGCGCTTGCTCAGGCGCCTGTCACAATGGTCAACGCTCCGGTTGGACCGGTGATGACCACCAGCGCTGTGCGCTTTGTGCCCTCGCAGTCGCGTGAAACGATCACGCTTGACGAACGCATGCAGGATCGTAAAGTTGGGCTCGGTCGCAACCTCGCCTTGGTGGTGGTTGGTGTGGCCGCGATGGTGATTGGCGCGGATGTGGACGACGCGCCCGGCGACTTGCTGGTAATTGGTGGCGCCGGCATGACGCTGTACGGCTTGTACCAGATTTTGCGTTAACTGACTGATTGACTGATTGCGCGATCGCTGAAGCCGTCAGCCGCGCAGCCGTTTGCGTTCGACTCGTGCTTCCAGGGCTCGATATAGCACCGGAAGCACGAGCAATGTGAGTGCCGTGGACGTGATCAACCCGCCGATTACGACCGATGCAAGTGGACGCTGTACCTCTGCACCAGCGCCGCTAGAGAGCGCCATCGGCACAAAACCAAGGCTGGCCACGAGTGCTGTCATGAGCACGGGACGCAATCGATCCTGGGCTCCTTTTTTTACGCGCGTCGCCAGGTCTGGCTCCGTGGCGCGCAGGTGATTGAGGTGCTCCACGAGCACCACGCCGTTGAGCACCGCGATACCGAATAGAGCAATAAAACCAATGCTCGCGGAGAGGCTCAGGTTCAGCTCGCGTACCCACAGTGCGGCCACTCCGCCCACCAGTGCGAACGGTACGTTGAGCAACACCAGCGTGGCCTGCGACCATGAGCCAAAGGCGCCATACAGCAACAGCATGATCAGTACGATGGCCGCGGGCACAACCAGCTCAAGTCGCTGCATGGCACGCTGCTGATTTTCATACTGACCGCCCCATTCAAGAAACACGCCCGCCGGCAATACCACGTCCCGCGCCACTTGCGCCTGCACGTCAGCGGCAAAGCCGCCCAGGTCACGCTCTCGGACATTCGCCACTACCAGTGTGCGACGTTGGGCGTTCTCGTGTCCGATCATCTCCGGGCCTTCGATGTAAACC
This sequence comes from Gemmatimonadales bacterium, assembly GCA_038203945.1. Classification (GTDB taxonomy): domain Bacteria; phylum Gemmatimonadota; class Gemmatimonadetes; order Gemmatimonadales; family Gemmatimonadaceae; genus JAABRT01. The sequence continues at coordinate 4,232 of JBBRDJ010000044.1, read as the reverse complement.
AGGTCGGCCACTGAACCCAAGGGCACGATCGCTCCGGATGACGAACGGAGTGGCAAGTTGTTCAGCGCGTTTCGGTCACTGCGCAACGCCTCGGGCAACACGACCGCTATTGGCACGCGTCGCGGTCCGATGACCAGCTCGGCTGCGGTGCGACGTGCCGACGCGTAGTCGATTTCGGCACGCAACTCCTGAATAGAGAGACCATACGCCGCCAGTGCGTCGCGATTGGGCGTGATCCGAAGCTCACCGGCGCCCTCGCTCACTTCTACCGCCACATCCGCGGCACCCGGAACGCCAATCACCACATCACGAATACGTTCAGCCACTGACAGAATCGCGTCGAGATCACTTCCGAAGACCTTCACGCCCAGATCGGTTTTGATGCCGCTTTCGGCTTCATCGAGCCGCATCGCCATGGGCTGTGTGAACGCGATACTGAGTCCGGGAATGACACTCAAGGCTGAATCAAGCGCGGCCACCAGCCCTTCGCGCGAATCTGCTGTTGTCCACTCATCACGTGGCAGCAGGGGCACGTACATGTCGCCCTCAAACAGTCCCATGGCCTCGGTGGCGAGGTCGGGTCGGCCCTGCTTGGTGATGGCCGTGATCACCTCCGGAAACTGCTTGACAATTGTCTCCGCAGCGCGTGCGAGGTGCATGGCCTCTTCGAGCGACGTGCTCGGCAGCTGACGTGTGTTCACCAGAATCGCGCCTTCATCAAGTCGTGGCATGAACTCGGTGCCGGTGTTCCGCAGTACGAGGAGCGCGCCAGCCACGAGCAGCACAGCACTGCCAACCACGGCGCGCGGATTGCCCATCATCACGTCGAGCGTGCGTCCGTAGGCGCCAATAATACGTTCGAACGTCGGCGACGTTTTACGGGCCACCGGCTTGAGTACTCGTGCGGCCATGGCCGGCACGTACGTCAGCGCCAAAAGCAAAGAAGCGAGTACCGCCACCACTACGGTGAACGCCATGGGACGGAACATGCGACCCTCCATGCCACCGAGCGTAAAGATCGGCAGATACACGGCCACGATAATCGACACGCCAAAGAGCACGGGACGCGCTACTTCAACGGCGGCGCGCCTCAAACGCCGCTGGCGTTCTTCTGGTGTAACGCCAGCTGCCGCTACCGAGTTTTCACCTTCAAACTGTCGCACAAACTGATCTACCATCACGATGGCGCCATCAACGAGCAATCCGAAATCGAGCGCACCCAAACTCATGAGATTGGCCGACGCACCGGTGGCCCACATGGCGGCGAACGCCATCAGCATGCTCAGCGGAATCACGCTCGCGACAAGCAGCGAGGCGCGCACATCGCGCAAAAACAGAAAGAGCACACCAACCACGAGCACACCACCAAGCGTGAGATTGCTCAGGATGGTGTGCGTCGTGCGTGTCACGAGTGCACTCTGATCATAGAACGGGGTGATCTTCACGTGCGACGGCAGCGTGGCGCGCACTTCATCGAGGCGCTCGAGTACGCCAGCGATGACCCGACGTGAATCCTCGCCTTTACGCTTGAGCACCATGCCAGCCACCGTTTCGTGCGTCCCATCGCGCGAGACGGCGCCAAACCGCGGCAAGGCGCCTATTTCAATGGTGGCGACATCGCCAATACGCACGGCGGTGCCCGCGTTCGCGCGGATCACAATCGTGCGCAGGTCGTCGGGTGCTTCGACACGGCCGAGACCACGCAGTGTCCAGCGTTCCCCGTCGCGCTCAAAGTAGGAGCCACCAAACGCGACCGAATTTGACGCCAGGGCGTCGTGTACATCACCGAGCACGAGACCGTACGACGCCAGCGCCGAAGGGTCGACCTGCACCTGAATCTGCTCGATCAATCCGCCCCACGAGTTCACTTCACTCACACCCGAGACGCTGCGCAAGCGTGGACGGATCACATAATCGTGAAGTGCTTTGAGCTCGGTGAGTGTCAGAGAATCACTTTCCACGACGTACTGATATAGTTCGCCGAGCGGTGTGGATACGGGACCAAGTTGCGGATCGACACCGTCGGGCAGCTCGCCTTTCGCATCACCCAATCGCTGCGTGACCAGCGTTCTCGCGTGATACAGATCAGTGCCATCGACGAACGCGATCGTCACGAGCGACAGCCCCGACTTGGATGTGGAGCGCACTTCTTCCGCACCTTCGAGTCCCATGAGCACAGACTCGATTGGATACGTGACGAGTTGCTCGACCTCCTCCACCGCGTAACCGCGTGCTTCGGTGATCACTTCCACGCGCACGCCCGTGAGATCCGGGAACGCGTCAAAGGGCAATCGCAGGAACGCCAGCACACCCGCCACCACGATCACGACTACCACCAGCAACACCATCACGGGTCGCGCCATTGAGGCGCCCACCAGACGCGCCAGCATCGAATCGCGCTTAACCTGCGGCGGTGCCGGGTGTGCAGACCCGGAAGAGTCAGTGGTCGCCACCACCACCACCACTCCGACGCTTCACGAACTCGGCGCGCGCGATAGTTGCCCCGCGCGCAATCACGAGCTCACCTTCCGTCACTCCAACCAGAATCTCCGCTCGCATGGCATCCCGTCTGCCTATCCTCACCGGTTTGGCCTCGAGCAACAATCCTTCTCCCATTTCCTTCGCCACAATCACAACGGTGTCACCCGACAGCGACTGCACGGACTGCATGGGTACGACGAGTGCCTCTCCGTCGGCCGTACCGTTGATCTGCGCCGTCGCAAAACGTTCAGCCCGCGTGCCTGGCGGAGCCGACGTGATGTTGGCCAGAATCAACACGGTGCGCGTTCCCTGATCCACCACCGGCGACACACGAGACACCACGGCGCGACCGAGCGTTGTCGATGCGTCGTCGCCCACCAAGGCGAAGGTGAGCGTGACACCTGCTCGCACATCGGAAGCCTGACGGTCGGTGAGACGCAGTTCCAACTGCACGGCCGACGGATCAGCCACTGAGACCAGTGGATCACCGGGCAATACCACAGTTCCCTGCATGGCCGTGCGTGCTACGACAACGCCCGACATCGGTGCACGAATGAGCACCTCGTGCGGATCGAGATCTTCGGGCAAGGCCCCGTCGCCCAGCAGGTGCTCCATGAGACCGTGCGCGCGATAAAGTTCGGCCTCCACCTCGTACACGCGCGCCCGCGCGGCTGTGGCCACTACCGTGGCGCGCTCTACATCGGCCTGCCCCATGGCCTGCGCCGCCAGCAACCGTTGCGCGCGCTGAAGATTGAGCTCGGCCGCGTCGCGCTCCGCCGTCGCTGTGCGCGATTGTGACTCCGCACGTGCCAGTCCGCTACGTGCGTCCATGATCTCATGGCTGTGTATCGCCACCAGAATGTCGCCTGCCTGCACTCGATCACCCACACGCACGAGCACTCGCGTGATGCGCCCTTCGGTAATGGAGCCCAGCTCCTGCTCCCGGGTCGGATCAAGCACAATACGCGCCGGTGCGGTGACGGTGGATGTCCAAACCACACGTCGCGCCGTATCGAGCGTAAAGCCACCGATCGCTACGGCTTGCGCGCCAAGCAAGGTCGTGTCGGCCGATGTTTCGGTTATCGGCTCGTTGTCAGGTGGCGTGTCGCTGCAGGCCGCGAGCAAGAGCGCCGCAAATGTGAGGCAGGCCCGACGCCGGTCGAGTCGTGAGAAGTTCAAAGGGCGTTTGATCACGGCGAGTTTCCCGGAACGAGCGGCGCACCGATGGTTCGGCGCAAGGTGAGTTGTGCGAGCAGCAGGTCGGCGCGGTACGCGCTGGCCGAGTTTCGCGCATCGGTCGCGGCGCGTTCGGCATCGAGTAGTTCGAGCAGCGTCATGTGTCCTTCGGCGTAGGCAATGCGTGCGCTGGCCGCGATCTCTCTGCCCAGTCGCGGTGAATCATCGAGGCGCGGTGCGATACTCTCGAGTCGCCGCAGATTGTCGACCGCGGCCAGCACGTCGGCGCGCACGCGAAGCTCCGCCTCGCGGTAGTTGCTTTCGGCGAGCAGTACCGCACTCACGCTGCGTTCACGCGCACCGGCGTTCTGATTGAAGAGTGGCAGCGGCACCGCCAGCCCCACCTGACCCGACATGAATCCGCTGGTGCGTTTGGTGCCGCCTTGCAGCTCCCAATCGCCGAGCACTCCACCCGAGGCCACGCGTCGCCGCAGCGCGGCTTCGTCGCGCGCCAGCGTTGCGGCGAGCAGCTCTGGCCGACTGGTTTGCGCGACCGCGAGCAGCGCGTCCGTGCT
>JBBRDJ010000043.1:0-26972 GCA_038203945.1 Gemmatimonadales bacterium | reverse complement strand
TGCAGTGGATACAAGCATCGCGGTAACGCACGGGATGTCGCCGCACCCTATCGTGATGTTTGACAACAGCCCGGTCATGAAACTCGGCCCGGACGCGGCGGCGCGCGGCGTCCGTGCGCTCGCCACATTCGACGCACCTTCACCGCTTCGCAGCGGCTGGGCGTGGGGACAGGAGCGACTGCAGGGCGGTGTAGCCATGGCTGAGGCCACGGTGGGTAAAGGCACGCTCTATCTCTATGGTCCCGAAGTGCTGTTCCGTGCTCAGCCCCATGGCACGTTCAAGTTTGTGCTGAACACTTTTTTCGGACCCACGGGCACGGGGAACTGACGGCTGCACTTGTTGTCGATACCGATCGTCAACGCAGTCTCGGGTGCGGCGCTCGGGGGACGATTACCGTCTCCCGGGTGGCGCACCCGTTTTGCGCCGGCGCCAACCGGGTATTTGCATCTTGGTCATCTCGTGAACGCCATTCATGTTTGGGGACTGGCGCGTGCGTACGGTGGACAGGTTGTGTTGCGTATTGAGGATCATGATCGCACACGCTGTCGAGCGGAGTACGAGTCGGCACTGCTCGAGGATCTTGAATGGCTCGGATTCACGCCGGATGAAGGCGATGTGGCCTCGTTTCGCGCCGGACCCACGCGCTTTCGTCAGTCGGACAACGGGAGTGCGTACCGCTTGGCACTGCTCTCGCTTGAATCGCTGGGTCGTGTATATCCGTGCATCTGTTCGAGGCGCGATGTGATGAAGATGATCGGACCAACGGCAGCGGGCGAGGAAGCACGGTATCCGGGTACCTGTTTTCGTACACCGCCCGCAGCGGAGCGGACCAGCGCGCGTCGAGTGCATCTTGATGCGGACGCAGTCAGGGTGCAGGACCTTGCACTTGGCGAACTGATACAAACGCCCATTGACCAGTGTGGCGACGTGCTGGCGTGTGATCGCTTCGGTTCGTGGACGTATCAGTTTGCCGCAGTCGTAGACGACTTTGACCAGCAGATTGACGTCGTGATCCGTGGCGAGGATTTGCTCAACTCAACTGGACGACAAGTGTTGCTGAGTCGCATGCTGGGGCGCGTGGAGCCGCCGCAGTTTCTCCATCATGCGTTGCTGCGAGATGTCGATGGTCGGAAACTCAGCAAGTCGTCGCACGACACGTCTCTACGGCAGCTGCGCGCGGATGGTGCGACGGCGGCTTCACTGCTTGGTGAAGCCGCCTGGCTGGTGGGGCTGCAGCCGTCCCGTACACCGATCAGCGCGTCTGATTTGCCAGCGCTGTTTTTGTGAACCTAACCCTTGCTGATGGGATCACTGTTGGAATTGCTGTTGCCTTTGCTGATTGCGTGGCTTTTCCCTTTTGCTTTCGGTTCGCTGTGCCTACTTCGCCGGAACGTTGAGCAGTCCGCTCACCAGCAACAAAATCCACTGTGGTCCTTTATAGCCGTCAGTGCGGTCGTCGTACGATTCAGCCAGCGAGTGTGCTGCGCGACCCACTCCGCCACCGTCAACCGTGATGGCCGGAATGCCAAGGCTGATCGGAAAATTTGCATCGGTGCTGGAGGCATTGAGTGGCGCGTACAACTTGAGCGCATCGGCTGCTGACTGTGCCACCCGCACAATGTGTGCGGTATCGGGCGTGGTCCCGGCCGGACGAATACCGATGGTATCAACGCGTAGTGTGAGCGTGCCACGCGAGTTGGGCCACCGCGCCTGTTCGTCAGCCACAGCCTTGGCCACGAGCTGTTGCGCCCGGGCGTCAACTTCCATGAGCGTGGCCATGGACTCGCTGCGCATATCAAGATCAAACGACGCTTCGGCCGAAATGGTGTTCACCGACGTACCACCGCTGATGATGCCCACATTGAACGTGGTGCGGGGTTCGGCGGGCACCTGCATGTCGCCCAGCGCTGCGATGGCGCGACCAACGGCGTGAATGGGGTTCACCAGGCCAAACGCACCGTAACTGTGTCCACCGGGCCCGATTACGGTGAAGCGATATCGAGCACTGCCGACACCCGCGTTCGTGATCGCGATACCGGTGCCGTCGACGCTGATAAAGTTGTCAATGGAATCCTTGAGCGGTCCGCTGAACAGCGCGCGCACGCCTCGCAGGTTGCCCGGACCTTCTTCGCCGACCGTGCCGACCACCAGCAGTCGCCCTGAAATGGGAACCTTGGACTCAATCAGCGCGCGCGTCACGGCGAGCGTGACCGCCAGGCCGCGACAATCATCGCCAATGCCAGGTCCGATCAGTTGCGTGCCTTCACGTTTCACGGTGACATCGGTACCTTCGGGAAACACGGTATCGAGGTGACCGCTCAGCACCAGCGTGGGACCGGGGGCGCGTCCGCGCAGTTCCCCGATCACGTTGCCTTCGCCGTCGACACGTACATGCTGCAGGCCGAGCGCGGTGAGCTGATCGCGGAAATACTCACCGCGCGCTGTCTCCTTGAATGGCGGCGCGGGGATCTCGCAGAGTGTGACCTGCTGATTGAGAGTCCAGGCATTGTCTCGTTCAATGGTCGCGATGGCCGTTTGCACGGCTGGATGTGCGGCCGGAACGGGTGTGGCCTGCGCCGTCAGTGACGCACCGCACATCAGCGCAAGCGCTGTCACGCGGCTTGCGACACGGGTGGCGGCTTTCGCTCTGTAGCGTGCGCTGACGCACGCGATGTCTGCAGCGCGGCGCAGGTTCACCGATCGATTCATGGATGCTCGGAAATAAAAGGGGATGCTGGCAGCGCTGCTGCGGATCAAAACGACCTGCTCAAATGTACACATTTTTGTGATGCGGGAGAAACTGCGCTTTGGTTATGCCGGCATGCGGGATGTCGCAAGGCCGTGGCGTGATGGCGATTTGCGGGAGACATTGTACCAGTGCAACGAATACCTGCGTGCCCTGATCGAACTACCAGCGCCCTTCAGCGCCTTTCCGGCGTCGAGGGGCGTAAACGTGTCGTGCGCGAGTGCCTACCCATCGTGTTGTTGCTCGCACTGCTCATGCCGGTGGAAACGGCGCGCGGACAGGAAACGGCGCGCTGTGAGCGGTCGGATCGTATTCGAGCGATTGAGATCACCGGGTCGCAGATCGACACCGATGAACTCGCCACGGTGTTGGCCACGCAGGAACCCTCGTTTTTTACACGAATCTTTCGCATGGGCAACGCCCCGTGTGTTGACTCCATGCAACTGCAACTCGACGCGTTGCGCGTGGCGGTGCTGCACCGGCAGCGAGGCTGGTTTCTGGCTTCGGTGACGCCCTCCGTGCAGCGTAAGGACAATGGTGCGCACGTGCTGTTCGCTGTGACTCCCGGTCCGGTTGCCCGTGTGCGAGCCGTGCAAACCAGCGGGCTCCCCGATGTCGGGCCCAACGGCCGGTGGGAAACGCCACTACGCGCTCTCGAAGGTGATGTGTTTGACCGGGTCCGGGTGCAGGCGGCCACCGATCGACTGGTCACGAGACTGAAGGACGCGGGATATGCGCGCACCGGACAGCCACAAAGCGACGTGGTGATCGACACGGCGGCAGCACTGGTGGACCTGTCGTTTGCCTTTGAGACCGGCGTTCCGCTTCGCACCGGGCGCCTGCTGGTAGACATCACGTCGGTTCCGGGCCGCGATGCGCGATTCGATTCCGCCGACGTCGTGCGTCTTTCAGGACTGGATCAAGGGGAACGCTATCAGGCGTCCGATGTGCTTGAAGCGCAGCGTGCGCTCTACAATACCGAAGCGTTCCGGCTGGTGCTGATTGATACACTGACGCCGGAACGCGACCGTGCTGACAGCGCCATCGACCTGCGCATTACGGTGGCTGAGGCACGTACCCGTTCGGCACGCGTTGGTGCCGGGTGGGGTACGCTTGAGTGTGGCCGAGTGCAGGGACGCGTGACCGACCGTGGATTCCTCGGTCCCGGACGGCGCGTGGAGTTTACCGCTCGCGCTTCGCGCATCGGGATTGGCACGCCGCTTGATCAGTTTCCGGGCTTGTGTCCGCAGTTTCTGCGCGATGATCCGTTCAGTCAGGAACTCAACTACTACCTGGGCGTCAGCGTCACCAACTCTACGTTCTTTGGGTTGCCGTTTTCGCCAACGCTCAATGTGTACAGCGAGCGTCGCGGCGAGTACAACGCGTTTCAGCGCGAGACAGATATTGGTTTGAACCTTGGCGTCTCCCGCGATGTCACGCCGCGCACTTTCGTGAGTGTGTCTGCGGAGTTCGAGCGCGGTCGAACTACGACCGATGCCGTACTTGCGTGCGTGCGTTTTTCGCTCTGCCAACCAGCCGACTTTGCGCTGGCGCGTCAGGGCAACTCCACACGCGCGCTCAACCTGACCTGGGCGTACGATCGCGCCTCGAGCGAGGTAGATCCGCGCTACGGTGGCCGTTTGCGCGCTGATGGCCGTCTTGGATCTACCGAGTTTCTGGGACTCGCTCAGCAGTCGGACAGCTTTGCGCCGTACGCCTTTTATCGTCCCACACTCGAAGCTACGGGCTTTACCCGTGTGGGCGGTGGAACGGTCGCAGCACGTGTGCAATGGTCGCAGGTGTATGCGCCCAACGCGTTTCGCGTGGGCGGCGTGCCGTTTCTGCCACCTCAGGAACGCCTGTTTTCGGGTGGACAGAACACGGTGCGCGGCTACCAGCAGAACTTGCTCGGTCCAGTGGTTTACCGCGTCGATCGCGCGAATGTGGACTCGGTGCCGTTTGGTAACGGATTTCAGTTCGTGGTGAATCCCGATGCTGAAGTTCGCGTGCCGTCTCCGGAAGGAGGTACCGGGTCGCTGATCGGAAATTTCGAATATCGACGACGCTTCGGGTGGCCGTCACGTGATCTTCAGTGGGTGGCATTTCTCGATGCAGGCACAGTGTGGGCTACGGGCGTGAATGCGTTTGCCATACAGGAAGTGCGCGCGACACCGGGCATAGGTGTGCGACTGGATACACCCCTTGGCCCATTCCGCGTTGACATTGGATACAACCCGAGACAGGCCGACGCTGGGAAGGCGTTTTTGTTTGACAATCTGCAAGCGGCCAGTGGCGATGGTGCGACACCGTTCGTGATTTGCGTCAGTCCGGGGCAGGACGTGACGATTGAGGAACAACTCGAACTTGGTGGCTTAAACTGCCCGCGCACGTTCGCACCGAGATCAGGCCGCTCCGCACTCTCACGTCTGGTGTTTCACTTCAGTCTCGGGCAGGCGTTCTAATATGGCTGGCCGTGGTCGTCGCGTGGCCCGATGGACGGGCGGTGTGGTGCTGGTGATTCTTGTCGGGCTCACCGGTGCTGTCATATGGCTCACACAATCAGATGGTGGGCGGGAGCGCGTGGTTCGCAGCATTGTCAATGCCGCCAACTCCGCGTTTGATGGGCGTGGTGAGCTGCGCATTGGATCGCTGCGGTCCGCCAATCCCCGGTCGCTCGATTTGCGAGACGTCCAGTTGGTAGACACGCTCGGCGAGCCGATTCTTTCCGTGGGTCGCGTGGGTGGACGCCTGGCGGTCAGTGATTTGCTCGACGGCGTTGTTCGCATTGCTTTTCTTGAGCTGGACAGCGTGCGACTGGACTTGCGGGCCGATCTCACCGGTCCATTCAACTTGCAGTGGCTGCTGCTGGGCGACCCCAACGCGCCACCGGCGCCAGCGCGTGCGGCGCGGCTGGGCGATGACGTCCGTATCGATAGCCTTGTGCTGCGCGATGGCGAGATGGTCGTCACGCTGCCTTGGGAACCGCATCCGTTATTTGAGGGCGCGGAGCGCGATAGCGTGACGGCGGTACGGGACAGTCTCCATACGCTGATCAGCATTCCGGGCGGCTTGCTTGAGCAGCGCACAATCTCCATTCGCAAGCTTGTGGCCCACGATGTGCTCGCGATCACTGCTGATGATGCGCCCGGACGATTGGTCCTCGACAGTGCCGATCTGACCGTGAGTGATCCTCCGGTTGTCGTACGCGATGTTCAGGGCGATGTCGTGTGGTACAACGATTCGCTCACTTTCGATGCAGGGCGCGTCCTGTTGCCCGATTCACGTTTGTCTGCTGCGGGCATGATTGCGTGGGGCCAGGATGGTCCGGTTCGGTATGACGTGCGCATTGATGCGCCGGACGTTGCGCTGGCGGACATCAACTGGACCTGGCCCGTGATGCCGATGAGCGGACGAGCATCGGCCAAGGTGCGGCTGCGCACGCTGGACAATCCGGACCACCTTGAGGTCGTGCTGAAGGAGCTCGAGGCCCGCGCCATGGAATCGCAGATTACCGGCGAGGTTTCCATGATCGCCGAAGTGAAAGATTTTATTTTGCGCGATGTGGCGTTGAGCTTTGAGCCCATGAGTACCGCGCTGGCCGCACGTCTGACGGAGGACTTGCTGCCGCCAGAGCTCGACGGTCGGATTACGGGAAGATTTGTGGCGCGTGAGGGCGGTTCACTCACGGCGCTCCGCATCGACACGCTGCTAATGGCGTTTGATGATGCCAACATACCGGGTGCGCGTTCACGGGTGCGGGCCAGTGGTGTGGTGGCGGTGGGTGTGAATCCAACCGCACGTGATCTGCGCGTCACGGATCTCTTGATCGATTTGCGCACCGTGCGAACGGTGGTGCCCGACCTGCCGGAGTTGGTAAACGGAACGGTCAGCGGCACGGGTCGCATCGCGTCGGCTTCTCTCAACGCGGCTGACGCGCGTGATCTGACACTCCAGTGGACAGACAATCAGGGGCACGTATCAACGGTTACCGGACGCTCCGCAGTAGGCTGGGGAGGCCGCACTACCACGGCGGACGTGGCGCTGGCGTTTGACCCCGTAGACCTGGCAGCCTTTGCGCGGTTTGATACGGCGTTTGTGGCACGCGGTGCATTGCGTGGCACGATACAGGGTAGTGGGTCGCTCGACAGCATGCCCTTTGTGGCATCGCTTACGCACGTGGACCCCGGCGCTGGTACTCTCCGTGCAAGTGGCTGGTTTGGTGTGCAAACCACGCGCGATACGGTCGTGAACTGGCGTACCATTGTTCTGCTTGAAGCCGACTCGCTGAACGCACGTCCGTGGGTGCTGGAAGGGATGGCGCCTGTCACGCGTATTGCTGGTACGATGCGCGTGGCCAGTCGCGGCGTAAACGCAGTGGTGGACACCGCAGAGGTATCGGCCGACCTTACGCAATCAGCGGCGGAAAACCGCACTCCGATCGAGTTCTTCACCCATGCCACGTGGGGGCGCGACGCGCTGCTCGTGGATTCGCTGCTCGCCATCATGCCGGGCACGCGCTTGGAGGCCAGCGGTGGTCTGGCGCGCGACTCCGGAGGACGCGAGTCGTTCCGCGGTTCGCTGCGCATGGACAGCTTGTCTCAGGTCCGTGCTGAACTGCCGAGACTGGCGGGAATGCTGGCGCAGATGGATACCAGTCTGGCGGCCAGCGTTCGCCAGTTCGCCGCCGATACGTTACTGGGCGATGTGAATGCATCGGTGTACGGCGAGGGCTCCTTCGCGGACTATCTCACCAGCGTAGCGGTGGCAGGCAATCAGGTGCAGGTAGGCAGCATCGTCGTTGGGCGACTGTTTGGTTCTGTTCGCGCGGATAACATGCCGGGCGCAGTAACGTTTGTCGCGGCGGCCACCGCAGACTCAGTGGAAGGCATTGGCGCCGTCCGTATCGCAACCGCAAACTTCGGCATTGACTCCGCGTCATCGTCGAGTGGTGCATTGCGCTTTGATCTGCTCGCGCGTGACACGTCACGGTTGCGCATGCGCGGCCGCTTTGCACGGGGTGGCGACACGTTGCTCGTTCGCAGCGACTCGGTGCGCTTTACGTACGCTGACGTTGTCTGGACGAATCCGCTTCCACTGGTATTACGCGACCATCCCAGCGGGTTCACCATTGATTCATTCGCGCTGTTGTCTAACCAGAATGGCAGTCTCACGCTCGGCGCACAGGTGCCGCTCGACGCTGCCATCAACGGCTATCTGACGCTCGACCAATTTCCCGTGGGCGAGCTGGCTGCCTTTGCACTGGGTACAACCGCGTTGCCTGGTCTTGTGTCGGGCAGCGCGCGCCTCACCGGCGTGAGGCAGGATCCGCAGCTGATGGCCGCCTTTACTGCAGACTCACTCGGTCCACCGGGTGTAACGATCAGCGGCGTGCGTCTGGATGCCAACTACGATGCACAGCAGCTGAACGCCAGTGTGTCGGTTTTGGATACCACCGGACGTGCCTTGCGTGCGCAGATACAACTACCGGCTGACTTGCGGTTGCAATCGGTCGTGGGCGAGCGCCTGTATACCGAAAGACTGGAAGGCTCGGTGGTTGCCGATTCGCTTCGGTTGCGTGATCTGCCGCTGCGTGTGGCCGATGTACGTGACATCGATGGCGTTCTGAATGGACGGATCGTGCTCGGCGGTACGTTTGAGTCGCCGAGCTTTGACGGGTCGATGCTGCTGACTGAGGGAACGCTGTACAGCGACGTGCTCGGCATCCGACCGCGCGGCGCGCGTCTCGATTTTCTGGCCGGTGGCGATTCGTTGCGCGTGCAGCAGTTCCGGTTTCAGAGCGGCCCTCGCGCTGCCGACAGCCTTTCACTGACTGCCACCGTTCGTCGTCCTTTGCGAGATGACCCCCGGGTTTCGCTGAACGCGTACCTCAACAACGTGCAGCTGGCACGACAGAGTAATGGAACGGATCTCGATCTGTCTGGACGCATAAACGTGGGTGGACGTTTTTCGAGGCCAATCGTGTCGGCCGATTTGTTTGTCCCGCGTGCCAACCTTGTGCTCGAGCTCACCGAAGCGCGGACGGTGCTGGATCTGAACTCAGCCGAAGCGCAGGCGCTGCTGTCAGAGGACGAGATGCCCACGGTGCTCACCGCCGGCGAACAGTTTACGTCGCTTGGCGAGTATCTGGAGGCGCGTGATGTGCGTGTGCGGCTGGGCAATGATGTGTGGGTGCGTACCGCCGAAGCGTCGGTGAAGCTGGCTGGTGACGTCACGGTGCTCGAAGCCGTAGGGCAGCAGCTGTCACTGGACGGCGAGTTATTGGCGGATCGCGGGACGTACCGACTTGATCTGGGGGTGGTAAACCGCCCATTTGAGGTGGACAGCGGTCGCGTTCGGTTCTTTCCGCAGAATGGCCTCAATCCCGCACTCGATATCCACGCCAGTCACACGGTGCGTGGTGTGAACGGACGAGACGTCGCGATAGACGTGGCGATCAAGGGGACACTGGAAGACCCGACGCTGGAGCTCAGCACCGACGACGACGCGTACGCTCAGGCACCGGAATCGGAGTTCATTTCACTGCTGGTGTTCGGTGCGCCGACGTTTGCGCTGGATGGTCAGCGTCAGCAAACGGTAGCGGCGGTAACGGGAGTGCTCCTGCCTGCGCTGAGTGGCGCGGTAGAGGGCACGTTACAGCGGCTGTTGCCTGTGTTCAACACGGTACAAGTGAACACAGCCGGCAATTCAAGCGGCGGGCAACTTGAAGCGCGCTCGTTGATTGACAATCTGAGTGTGACCGCAGGCACGCAGATCGGCAATCGCACGTACTTGCGTCTCGATACCGGCGTGTGCAGCAATGCGGCCGGTGCAGGGGCTGAACGGGGACTGAATCTGTGGTATGGCGTCGCGGTGGAATACCGAATCGCGCAGGGCCTGACCGCGCAGGTTGGCGTGGATCCCGGCCCCAGCCCCTGCGGCGCACAGATCGGTGTTGGTGCCGCGCGCCGCATGCAGGTGGGTTTTGATCTCTTCAAGGAGTGGGTGTTTTAGGAGCGCTGTTGCGCGCCTGCTCGCGCGTGGGCACCACCGATTGCAACTCCCTCGTGTTGGCCGCAATACCGGTACGCACCGCGTTCACGATGGTGGCCAAACGCGGCGGTCCCTCATTCCGTAACCAGCTCAGTGCCGTACCGGCGAGCGTGCCGAGTCCCCGGGCAACCGTGACCACGCGATCCTCGCCCAAGCGCGCGCCAAAGAGCGTGTTCATTATTTCCCGTCGCATGCGCAAGACCACCGGCGTGGCCACACGAATGCTGTTGAACGTCGGATCATACTTCGCGCCCACTCCTTCAATGAGTGCTGCGGTGCGCGCGAAGTACACCAGTTCGCCAGGCAGTATGATTGGCCAGTCGAAGAGTTCACGCATGACGCGGTCCGCCAGCACTTGTGCACGTTCAGACGTAGTGCCCTCGTCGTATGCGATGTCCAGTAGCGTGTGCACCAGCGCCTCCATCGTAGCCACCGGCGTTCCCGGTGTCACCAGTCCCAGCGTGTAGAACCCTTGCACCGTTGCCGGTACGTCGCGGCGAATGGCCGCCAGCACGGTGTCAAACAGCGCGCGTCGCGTCTCGGTGTCGACATCGATCACCATGCCGAAGTCGAGCAGCACAATCGCACCGTCGGGCGCCACGAGCAGATTGCCCGGATGCGGGTCGGCGTGAAAGACGCCATCGCGCAGCATCATGCGCGCGTACGTTTCGATCAGTGTTTCGGCCAGCTGCGCGGCATTGACTTCCCCGGTTGCGACGCGTGCTTCGAGCTGGTCTACGCGCGTGCCTGCAAGAAACTCAAGCACCATGGCCCGCTGTCGCGTGAACGATTCTTCCACGCGTGGAATGCGAATTCGTGCGTCGTCAAGAAACCGGGTGCGCATGCGAGTACACTGCATGGCTTCGAGACGGAAATCCATCTCCTCTTCAACGCGCTTGCGGAACTCCACCAAAACAACGATTACACCATTGACGTGATGATGCGGAAATCGATCGTACACGCGTTGGGCCAGCCACGCCGCGATCAATCCGTCGCGGCGCACCACTTCTTCTACGCCCGGACGCAGGACCTTGACCACCACATCGCGTCCTTCCACCTGTGCACGATGCACCTGCCCAAGTGATCCGGCGGCCAGCGGTATCGGATCGATCAACTGAAATACCGTCTCCGGCGCGGCTCCGTATGCATTCATCAGCGCGGCGCGAATCTCGGTCCACGCAACCGGCGGCACGCGGTCCGTGAGCGTGGCGAACTCCGAGAGATACGGTTCTGCGATGAGGTCGGCGCGCGCTGCAAAGACCTGCGCGAGTTTTACAAATGCGGGTCCGAGCGCCGCGATGCTCCGCACCAACCGTCGGGCCCGCTGCACATGAAAGGCCTGTGTCCGGTCAGCTGGTGCGCCCCACCACAACCAGCGCCTTACGTCTCGCCGAAATGAAAGCAGCAGAGGAAGGGCGTGCCACGCAATACGGATCGAGCGCGCGGCGAGACGCGTCTTCTCACGCGCCGAGATACGTTCCGTCATGCGGCAACGCCGAAGTGATTGCGAAATGGGAGATGCGCACACGCAGGCACTGACACGAGCCAACACTCATGCACGGGGACCAGTGCACACTCACGCATCAGCACGCGCCACTGGTTGGTGTCGTTGCAGTACGGGCAGCGTGTCGTGCAGTGAGGCGAGTTCGATCGTTGCGTCCCACAGCGCCGATGCCACGTGGTCGTTTTGTGCCGCACGGGAGGGCTGCGTGAGTTTGCGTTTCACCCAATAGCCGCCCGTGGTGGTGGCTCCCTCCTGGCTGGCCAGCAGCCATGCGGCCGTATCAGAGCCCGCCATTGACGACACTGAGAAGGCGTCCATCACGAGACGCTGCAGTCGCCCAAAGGTCCCGTTATTGGCCGCGAATCGAGACGCCACCAGTCCGGGATGCACCGCGTGCACGGTAACGCGGCGAACGTCAAGTCGCGCCGCCAACGCTCGTGTGAACAGGATATTGGCCAGCTTGGATTGCGCATAAACGCCCCAGCCGCTGTAGCCCCGCCGATTTTGCAAGTCGTTCATATTGAGTTTGGCCCCTACGTGAGCACGAGACGCAATGTTGATCAGGCGCGCGGGTTCGTGGGACGGTTGGGCCAGCAGGTTCGGAACCAGGCACAGCGCCAGTGTGGCGTATGCCAGATGATTGAGTGCGAAGGTGCGCTCGAGATTGTCCCGCGTTTCTTGTCGGTCGAGAAACAGCGCGCCGGCGTTGTTGACCAGCGCGTGCACCGATGGATGCCGATCGCGCAGTCGTTCACTGAGAGCGCGCTGTTCGTCGAGAAACAGCAAATCAGCAATCTCGACACTGACAGTTCGAGATCCCGTGCGACTCATGATCGCTGAGGCGGCGTGGCGCGTTTTGGCCTCGTTGCGACCCACCATAACCACGTGTGCCTGTGCTCTGGCGCAGCGTTCTGCCAACGCCCGTCCAATGCCATCGCTGGCACCGGTAATGATCACCGTGCGATCACGCAGGGCGTTGGGTAGGAGTGGTGGTGTAGCAAATTCAGGATCGGCTCGCACGGTGACCTGGTCGGGGGACGCAGCGCACGCTCGGCGAAACGGCTGGCGCTGCTACCTCTTGCACTACCCCAATGCTTGGCCGGGGTCGCGAGGTCCCGCGATCAGGTACCGTTGGCGCTGAGAACGATGGGCGCGAGATTCAGCGCGGTCGCCTGCACATTTTGTGGACCGGCCTGATTGCCAAGCGTCCAACGTACCGTGACCTCACCATTGGCGTTGGTCGTCGCTGAGGCCGGGTTGATGCTTCCGCCACCTGCGGTGACCGTCATGCCCACCGTCACGCCCGGAATCGGCGTGTTGTTGGCGCCCACGATGCGCAAGACGATCTGCACGGGCAGCGCGCTGCCGGCTCGCGCTGACTGGTGATTCCCTTGGGCGATGAGCAGATCGGTGGGGATAATGCCGGTGGCGATAATCGCTACCGACTCGACCCCTGGCACTGCGGCAAGCAGCTCATGAAGCTGCTGATGTGTTCCCAATGTCCAACGGGTGCGCACCTCCCCGTTGGCGTCGCTCAAGCCGGTGGCCGGCTCAACCAGTCCGCCCCCGGAGCGCACGGAGAACCCAACCGGCACCGCTTCCACTGGTGCGCCGTCTTCACCGCGAACTCGCACGATCACGGCCGTGGGCAGCTGGGTGCCCGCCGCCGCGGTCTGAAAGTTGCCCTGCACGACCACCAGATCAGTGGGGATGGGCGGGGCCGCGACCTTCTCACACGCGGTCACCGCGACGAGAAGGACAGCCGCGCCGATCACGGAGGCAACACGATGACGGAAGCTCAACAGCTGATGCATGCGCGACAGAAAATGGAAGGAAAGAGGACCAGCGGCCGTCTGAAGCTGACGCTGCGGGCAAGGCTCACCACTTGGAGTATCGGCAGCACGCGCTGTGAGGTTGAATGGCGCTGATGCGTGAGCGGGGCCGGAGTCACGTGACGCTGGGATGACGGAGGAGGTAGCATTCGCTTGCCAGCGGCTGCGGCAGGGGGGCGCAACGCGTGACCAGTGCATAGCTTTCCACGCATGTCGTCCGCCAGCCGGCCGCTCTCGGCCATACCATCGCGTCCTGTCGCGTTGCATGCGACTCCAGCCACTCAGCGCCCGCGCGTTCCGGCGTTTAGCGAGCATCCGGTGCGCAATCCGGGTACCGCGCTCGACCTGGATATCGTCGCCGCCACGCACGTGAATCGCAGTGCGGCAGAGCGTCGAGCGGCAACACTGCCCACTCGGCGAACGGTCAAAAAAGAATGGCAGGCGGCATGGCTGCTGCGCGCTGTTACGTGCATGGACCTCACCACTCTGTCCGGCGACGATACGCCTAGCAATGTGCATCGCCTGTGCGCCAAGGCCCGTCGTCCCATCCGTGATGACATCATTGAGGCGCTGGGCGTGGCCGAGCTGGGACTCACGGTCGGCGCCGTCTGCGTTTATCACGCGTACGTGGCCACCGCCGTCCAAGCGCTGGCTGGCAGCGGGATTCCGGTGGCGGCCGTCTCCACTGGTTTTCCCGCTGGCTTGTCGCCACTGGCACAGCGCCTCGCCGAGATTCGCGCGTCGGTAGACGCCGGAGCGCAGGAAATCGACGTGGTGATCACACGTGCATACGTGCTGCGCGGTGAGTGGACGGCGCTCTACGACGAAGTCCGTGCCTTTCGTGACGCCTGTGGCGACGCACATCTCAAAACGATTCTGGGTGTGGGCGAGTTGGCCACGCTTACCAACGTTGCGCGAGCGAGCCAGGTGGCGATGATGGCCGGATCAGACTTCATCAAGACGTCCACTGGCAAGGAGCCGACCAACGCCACGTTGCCGGTGGGTCTGGTGATGGCGCGACAGATTCGTGACTATCTCGATCGAACGGGGCATGTGGTGGGATTCAAGCCCGCAGGCGGCATCCGTTCGGCCAAACAGTCGCTCGACTGGTTGATTCTGGTAAAGGAAGAGCTGGGTGATCGGTGGCTCCGTCCAGACCTGTTCCGGTTTGGCGCCAGCGGACTGCTCACTGACATTGAGCGCCAGCTTGAGCATTTCGTGACGGGTCGCTACTCGGCGGCTCATCGACATCCGATGGTTTAAGCACGCAGCCACCCCGACATGACTTCGACGCTTCCTCCTGCGCCCACGTCCGTTCGCGCGTTGTTCGATTCCATGGAATACGGGCCCGCGCCTGAGAGCGATACCGCCGTACGCGAGTGGCTGGCCAGGCACGGCGCGCGGTTTGGACATTTCGTCAATGGTACATTCGTGCCTCCGCATGACGGCGCGCACTTTGACGTGCACGATCCGGGCACTGGCCGGGTGATCGCGCAGGTGGCGCAGGGAAGTGCCACAGATGTAAACGCCGCCGTTGATGCAGCCCGCGCGGCGCAACCGGCGTGGGCCGCCCTCAGTGCGCACGCACGCGCGCGGCACCTGTATGCGCTGGCACGTACTGTGCAACGACAGGCACGTATGCTGGCGGTGACGGAGTCGCTCGACAATGGCAAGTCGATTCGCGAAACCCGCGACCTCGATATTCCACTCGTCGTGCGGCACTTCTATCATCACGCCGGTTGGGCGCAACTCTTTGATACGGAGTTTGCGGGCTACGCACCGCTGGGTGTGATTGGACAGATCATTCCATGGAATTTCCCGCTGCTCATGTTGGCGTGGAAAGTTGCCCCCGCATTGGCCGCTGGTAACGCGGTGGTGCTCAAGCCGGCCGAGTTCACGCCGCTCTCGGCACTCATGTTCGCCGAGTTGGTGCGCGATGCCGGGTTGCCGCCCGGTGTGTTCAACCTGGTTACAGGTGACGGCACCACCGGCGCTGTCATCGTTGAGCATCCGGGCGTGGACAAAATTGCGTTCACCGGTTCCACCGATGTTGGTCGACACATTCGCCGCGCCACTGCCGGCACGGGTAAGTCACTGTCGTTGGAACTGGGCGGCAAGAGCCCATTCATTGTATTTGCCGATGCGGATCTCGACAGCGTGGTTGAAGGTGTGGTAGACGCGATCTGGTTTAATCAGGGCCAGGTGTGCTGCGCCGGATCGCGGCTGTTGGTGCAGGAGGGCATCGCCGATGCGCTCACACATAAGCTCAAGGTGCGCATGGAGCGCCTTCGCGTGGGCGCGCCGCTTGATAAAGCGGTGGACATGGGTGCCATCGTGGCGCCGGTGCAGCTCTCGCGCATTCGCGAGCTCGTGGCGCAGGGCGTGGCCGAAGGTGCGTCGTGTTGGCAGCCCACGTGGGCCGAGCCTGCGGACGGCTGGTTCTATCCGCCCACATTGTTTACCAACGTGGAGCCGTCGGCCACGATCGCGCAGGTTGAGATTTTTGGACCGGTGTTGGTTGCGCACACCTTTCGCAC
Source organism: Gemmatimonadales bacterium (assembly GCA_038203945.1). GTDB lineage: Bacteria > Gemmatimonadota > Gemmatimonadetes > Gemmatimonadales > Gemmatimonadaceae > JAABRT01. The sequence goes on along the minus strand of JBBRDJ010000043.1, from coordinate 11,302 downwards.
ACCCGATGAAGCGGTGCAGTTGGCCAACAACACGCCCTACGGTTTGGCCGCCAGCGTGTGGAGTGACGACATCAATGTCGCGCTCGACATTGCACCGCGCCTCAAGTGTGGTGTGGTGTGGGTGAACAGCACCAACCTGTTCGACGCGTCGGCCGGTTTTGGCGGGTATCGCGAATCGGGTTTTGGTCGTGAAGGTGGACGCGAAGGCATGTGGGAGTACGTGAAGGCCATTCGTGCGGATGCCACGCAACCGGTAGCGGTCGAGCCAGCAGCTCGTGGCGCGTCGACCAACGGTTCATCAGCGTCACTGGCGCCAGCCGACGAGTCCCATGAGCGATCTGTCCCCGCTGTTGATCGCACGCCTAAACTCTACATCGGTGGTCAGCAGGTGCGGCCGGACTCCGGCTACAGTCTGGCCGTACATGGGGCTGCTGGTCAGCTGCTGGGCGACGTGGGCGACGGCAATCGCAAAGACATTCGGAATGCGGTCGAGGCGGCACACGCTGCCGCCGGATGGTCTCGTCGCCCCGGACATGCACGTGCGCAGGTGCTGTATTACGTCGCCGAAAACCTGTCGGCGCGGGCCGCCGAGTTTGCGTGTCGGTTGCGCGCGCAAAGCGGCGGCTCACAGGCGGACGGCGTTCGCGAAGTCGAAGCCTGCGTTTCACGCTTGTTTACCTACGCCGCCTGGGCCGACAAGCACGATGGTGCGGTGCATGATGTGCCCATGCGAGCGGTGTCGCTGGCCATGCACGAAGCGATTGGCGTAGTCGGAGTGGTCTGTCCTCCCGAGCCATCGTTGCTGGGGTTCATTTCACTCGTGGCACCGCTCATCGCGACGGGCAACACGGTGGTTGCGGTGCCGAGCGAAAAGGCGCCGCTGGCCGTGACCGATTTCTACGGTGTGCTCGACACGTCGGATATACCCGGCGGTGTCGTGAATATCGTGACGGGCCGGGCCGACACGCTGGCCGAAACGCTGGCGCTACATGACAACGTCGACGCGCTTTGGTATTTGGGGAGCCATACCGGTGCCGCAAGTGTTGAGCGCGCGTCGGTTGGTAACCTCAAGCGTACCTGGACCGAATGGACGCCACGCGACTGGTTCGACCCGCGCATCGGTGAGGGACGTGAGTTTCTGCGTCGTTCCGTGCAGGTCAAGAACATTTGGATACCGTACGGCGCCTGACCTCCTCCTCCTCTCCCTTTCGCTCGGCTTGGTCGATGATTGCATTGCCCGATTCCCCCACTGCATTTGCCAACGCGGCGTGGCCTGATATTGCGCCATACTACGAAGCGCTGGCCAACGTACCGCTGTCATCACCCGCCGTCACCGAAGAAGTCGAAGCATGGCTCGTGGACTGGTCGCAGCTTGACTCGCTCGTTGGAGAGGCGGGCACGCTGGCGATGATTGCCTACACGGGCGATACGTCAAACGCGGACGCTGAACGCACCTACCTGCGTTTCAGCATGGAGATTTTCCCGACGCTTGAAGAGCAGCAGGTGCGACTGGCTCGGCGATTGGTCGACCTCGGCTGGTCACGCCCCGATCTCGAAACTACGATTCGCCGATTCCGCACCGACATCGAAATCTTTCGCGAGGCCAACGTCGCGCGTTTTGCCAAGCTGGAGGAACACTCGGCCGCCTATCAGAAGCGTACCGGCGGATTATCGGTAGATTGGGACGGCGAAGCCAAGACGATTCCCCAGCTACAGCCGTATCTCAAAGCCCAGGATCGCGCCGTACGCGAACGCGCGTTTCGGGCTGGCGCGCAGGCGTATCTGGCGCATCGCGACGAGCTGGCTACCCTGTTTGACAACATGCTGGCGTTGCGACAGGACGTTGCTCGTGAAGCTGGGTTCACCGACTTCCAGCGCTATGCGTTTGCTGCGAAGCATCGCTTTGATTACACGCCCGAAGACTGCGCTGGATTTCACGCGGCGGTGCAGGAGGCGGTCGTGCCCGCAGTTGCGCGTCTGTACGAGCGCCGTCGCCAATCGCTGGGCGTTCCGTCGCTGCGGCCGTGGGATCTTGGCGTTGAAGTCGATGCCAAGACACCACTGGTTCCGTTTCAAACGGTGACCGAGTTTGTAGAGGGGGCGAGGCGGATTTTCTCTCGGGTCGACCCAGAGCTCGGCGCGCAGTTTGACATCATGGCGCGTGAGGAGCTGCTCGATCTCGAGAGCCGGCCCGGCAAGGCACCCGGTGGTTATTGCACTGATCTTTCGTTTCGCGGACGTCCATTCATTTTCATGAATGCGGTTGGTGTCCCTGATGATGTGCAGACACTGATCCACGAAGCTGGGCATTGCTTTCACGATTTTGCGGCGCATGATTTGCCGCTGGCGTGGCAGCGGCGCACGGGGCACGAGGCTGCCGAGTTGGCGTCGATGTCGATGGAGTTGCTGGCCATGCCGTACCTCGTGCAGCCCGAGGGCTTCTACACGCCGGACGAGGCTCGTATTGCGTGGATCGAACACTTTGAGGACGTGCTCTCTTCACTTACGCACATTGCCAGTGTCGATGCGTTCCAGGCGTGGATTTACTCGCATCCCGAAGGCGATGACGAGGCGGCGCGCGATGCGGCCTGGCTGGAGATTCGCGCCCGGTTTGAACCCGTTGTTGACTGGAGCGGCCTTGAGGCGGAGCGTACGTCGCGGTGGTATCGGCAGCTGCACATTTTCGAGTTGCCGTTCTACTACATCGAGTACGGTTTGGCGCAGTTGGGTGCCGTGCAAGTGTTTCGCAACGCTGTTCGCAACGGCCCCGAAGCGATTGAAGCGTACAAGCGATTCCTCGCGCTCGGTGGCACGCGTCCGCTCCCGGAGCTCTACGCCGAGGCGGGCGTGAAGCTGGTGTTCGACACCGCCACGATGCGGGAACTCGTCGCCTTCATTGAGGAGCGGATTGTGGAGCTACGCGATGGTGCGACGTCGCCGTTTGGGGCGGCGGCACCGCGCGCGGGTGCGGGAGCAATCGCTGGATAAACGGCCAGCGCGCCGCGCCTAGTTCGGCTCGTCCGTCTTCCCATGCTTATTGCGCAATCCCGACACGCCGCCTGACACGACAAATGCCATGACATCGGAGCTGGCCTTCAGCAGCGGTTCGACACGGTCAGCCGCGACCACCACCAACTGGCCGGAAAAGTTGTAGGAATGAGGGCAGTATACACTTACGTGTCCGGGCAAGCCCAGTTCACTCAGCGTGTGCTGCGTGACAAACCCGAACAGTCGCACCTGTCCCGATTCGTCAATGCGGATCGACACCGGCTGATCAAAGCGCCGAGTCTCGCCCGCAAAGGCGTTGAGAATATCGCGCACGGCGTTGTACAGCAGCCGTACAAGCGGCACCCGGTCAAAGATCCGGTCGAACAGTCCCAAGGCCGAGCGCGTGACAAAGTGTGTGGCCAGAAACCCAACGAACGTGATGATCGCCACCGTGATCGCAAGGCCTACGCCCGGTGTGTCCACGTGCAGCAGCGAGTCGACCGCCGTCAACACCCACACGCAGACGCCAATGGTGATGGCGATCGGCGCGATGAGCACCAACCCGCGACCGAAATAACCAAACACTCGTCCCACACACACCCCATGCGGCGTGGCCGCAAGTTGAAGATGACAGCGTCGCGGCAGCGCACGCTCGTCGGGGCACAACGCCCGAGCGGTGCACAGGCTGCGCATCACGGGACAACATCCGGAGGTGCCGATGCGTAGCCGTTGGTACACCGCTGATGCAAGTTGGTAGGGAGTCGTCCGGGTAACCACCCCGGAGCCTGTCGCTGCGCTCGGCCCGTGTCTACCCGTTATGTCATTCGACGTCCATCAACCCGCTTTCCCTATGCGATCCACTGCAATTCCTGCCCGTTCCGACCGACGCTGGTCGCCGCGTTACGCCGCGATGCTCCTGCGCACCACGCTCGGCTTGCTCGCGGTCGGTGTCGCGCTTCCTGCCGTCTCAGCTGATGCCCAGGCCACGCGCCGCGCCATCACGCAGGACGTGTACGACGTGTGGCGCGGTATTCTCTCGCCGCAAATGTCCCGTGACGGGGAGTGGGTGGCCTATACCAACTCGCCCACGATCGGTAATGGTGAGCTCGTTGTGCGAGCCACGAGCGCGCCAACCGAGTTCAAGCTGCCACGCGGCTTTACCGGTCGGCCCAACGATCGGCCCGGAGGTGGTAGCGGGTTTAATCCGGCCGCGCCCTCGTTCAGTGCCGATGGCAAGTTTGTCGCCGCGCTTGTGTACCCCACGCAGGACAGCGTGGAGTCAGCGCGTCGCGACCGGCGTCGCGCGGCTGAGGCCAATCGCACCAGCCTGGCCATCATGGCGTTGCCGTCGGGGCAGGTGACCACGTTGCCGCGCGTGCGAAGCTTCCGCATGGCGCGTGATGGCGGACGCTTTCTGATTTACCAGGTGGAAGAGGATTCAGCTGCCGACCGCGCCAACGGTGATTCCACGCGCGCTGGCGGTGCGCGTCCTGGTGCACCAGCGGCTCGCCCGGGTGCACCTCGGGCCGGTGGTGATTCCGCTCGCCGCGCCACACCGCGCAAGGAAACGGGCAACACCGTGACGTTGCGCACTCTGGCCTCGGGTGAAGAGCTCACGCTCGAAGACGTGACCAGCTACACTTTGCACGACGAAGAGCGGTGGCTCGTCTATGCGGTGGGCGAAAAGGATTCCACGAAGAGCGGTTTGTATCTGCGCGACCTCAACACCGGCACCGTGCACGCGCTGCGCAGCGGCAACGCACGCTACCGCAATCTGACGTTCGATCGCGATGGTAAGCAGGTTGCGTTTCTTGAAGCCTCCGCCGACACGGTCGCCCCCGCGCGCGCGAGTTACAGTGTATTGCTGGCATCGCTGGAAACGCGCCGGAACGCGGCGCCCACTGCAGCGATCGTAATCACGCCCGCCGATGCTGGTGAAGGGTTCATTGTCCCCGAGCGCAGCCGTCTTGATTTTGTGCCAGATGGGTCGGCGCTGCAGTTCTCAGTGGCTGAGCCAGCGGAAGAAGCAATCCCCGCCGATTCGCTCACCGACAAGGCGGTGTACGATTTGTGGCACTGGCAGGATACACGTCTGCAGCCCACACAGGCACGTCAGGTGGGCGCGGATCGCAATCGCTCCTTCACGTCGCTCTATCATCCGAAGCTGCGCAAGGTTGTGCGACTCACCGACGATTCCATTCCGAGTGTGCAGTTGAGCGACAATGGCCGTATCGGTCTGGCCGTCACCAATGTGCCTTATCAGCTGGACGCTATCGAGGGTGAAGGAGCCAGCGATGTGTACATCGTGGACGCCGTTACGGGTGCGCGTACATTGGTCGCCCGGCGGTTGGAGGCGCGCGCGCAGCTTTCGCCGAACGCGCGGTTTGTCACGTGGTTTGACAAGGAGCAGTGGCACGCGTACGAAATCGCGACCCGACAGCTGCGCACGCTGACGGCAGACATCAAAAACGTGGCCTTCAGCCAGGAAACCTGGAGCACGCCCGGCACACCGTCGGCGTGGGGCACGTCGGGATGGACAACGGATGATCGTTTCATGCTCATCAACGATCGCTACGATATCTGGGTGGTAGATCCGAAAGCGGCCGTAGCACCGCGTCGTCTCACGGGTGGTATTGGCCGGTCAACGCAGCACACGTTCCGCGTCGTCAACCTCGATCCGGAAGATCGGGCGATTGATATCTCCAAACCGGTATTGCTCTCCGCGTTTGACGACGTCAGCAAAAAGTCGGGTTGGTATGAGGGCAGCTTCAGCGATTCCACGCCCAAGGGCATTCTCATGGAACCCAAGCGCTTTGGCGGCCTCACGAAGGCGCGTGATGCGGAAGTCTACATGGTCACGCGTTCAGACTACCGCGAGTTCCCGGACATCTGGGCCGGCTCCTCGCTCACCTCAATGAGTAAGATCTCCAACGCCATGCCCGAGCAGGATCAGTTTGCCCGAGGCAATGTGCAGCTGTATAGCTGGATCAGCGCCGACGGTGATTCCCTCGCCGGCTTGTTGTACACGCCTGAAGACTTCGATCCCAATCGCAAGTACCCAATGGTCGTGTACTTCTACGAAACGCACTCCGACGGCCTGCACGGCTACGTGCGTCCTTCCGGACGCAACATCGTCAATCCAACAGTCTACAACTCGCTGGGCTACATCGTGTTCATGCCGGACATCAAGTACACCGAGGGCTATCCCGGGCCGAGCGCGTACAAGTCGATCGTGCCGGGAGTGCAGTCGCTCATTCAGCGTGGCTTTGTAGACAAGGACGCCATCGGCATTGGCGGACAGTCGTGGGGTGGCTATCAAACCGCGTATCTCGTCACGCAGACAAAAATGTTCAAGGCCGCCGTGCCCAACGCTACTGTCGTCAACATGACCAGTGCGTACGGCGGTATTCGCTGGGGTTCCGGCGTGGCGCGCTCATTCCAGTATGAAACCGGCCAGAGTCGCATTGGCGGAACGCTCTGGGAATACCCCGAGCGCTTTATCGAGAACTCCCCGCTGTTCTTTGCCGACCGTATTGAGACGCCACTGCTGTTCATGGCCAATGACAACGACGGCGCGGTACCCTGGTATCAGGGCATCGAGTTCTTCGTGGCACTGCGCCGCCTCGGCAAGGAAGCGTACATGATCAACTACAACGGCGACGAGCACAATCCGACCAAACGGGCCAACCAGCTTGATATTGACAAGAAGCAGCTGGAGTTCTTCGGGCATCACCTGCGCGGCGAGCCGGCGCCGGACTGGATGAAGCGCGGCATTCCGTTCATCGAGAAGGGGCGCGATCAGGTGAAGATGGGCTCGACAGCGGTGCCCGCGAGCGTGCAACCTGACCGCAACTGAACGCAACTGATTGCCGGGCGCCAACGTTCAGTTTGTATCGTTGGCGCCCTGCCAGTACCCGGCGCCGTTGTATGGCTCTAGTTTTGAAGCATGGCTACCCGAATTGCACCGACCGCCGAGCCGCCAGCGCCGGCCGCCCCCTGGACTATTGACGACGCCCGAGCCCTCTATGGAATTGAGGGTTGGGGCGCTGGCTACTTCGACATCAACGATCGCGGCAATGTGATCGTACGTCCGAGTCCAGATGATCCCAATGGCTCGGTTGATCTGCGCGATCTGGCACGCGATCTCGAAGAGCAGGGCATTCAGCTCCCGGTGCTGCTGCGCTTCTCCGACATCCTCCGCTCGCGCGTGGAAACGCTGAGTGAGCGATTTGCCGCCGCGATGCGTGAGTTCGATTACACGGGCAAGTACACCACCGTGTATCCAATCAAGGTCAACCAGCAGCGCCATGTGGTTGAAGAGATCGTGAAATACGGCACGCCGCACGGTGTTGGCCTGGAGTGCGGGTCCAAGCCCGAGCTGCAAGCCGTGCTCGGCCTTGTGGAGGGTACCGATCAGCTGATCGTGTGCAACGGCTACAAGGATCATGAGTTCATGCGTCTGGCCCTCATGGGACAGAAGCTGGGACATCGTGTGTTCATTGTGCTCGAGCAGCTCAGCGAAGTGGACGTGTTGCTGGAAGTCGCCGACGAACTCGGCGTGCAGCCAGTGGCCGGTGTCCGCATCAAGCTGGCCAGTGAAGGCGCGGGGCGCTGGGCGCAGAGCGGCGGCGAAAAAAGCAAGTTCGGCTTGTCGTCGTCCGAGCTGGTCAAGCTGATTGACCGGCTCGAAGGCATGGGTCGGCTGGACATCATCAAGCTCATTCACTTTCACCTTGGCAGCCAGATCACCGACATTCGTTTCATCAAGTCGGGGCTGGCCGAAGTGGCGCGTTTTTACGCGGAGTTGCGCGAGATGGGCGTGGACATCACGCACGTAGACGTGGGTGGCGGTCTGGGCGTGGACTATGACGGCACCACGTCCACCAACAACGCCAGCGTGAACTACTCGCTACAGGAATACGCCAACGACGTGGTGTACACTATGGCCGAAGCGTGTCGTGAGCATGAGTTGCCCATGCCGCATCTGATCAGCGAATCGGGGCGTGCACTCACTGCGCATCACGCCATGCTGCTGGTGAAGGTGATTGATGTGGAATCGCAGGCCACGCGTGCGCTGCCTGCCCTTACAGATGACGATCATTCGCTGCTGCACGAGATGTACGAGGACTACCGCACGATCCTGGAGCGCTCGCCGCGACCGCGGAAAGTGCTGGAAGTCTTTCACGACGCCACGTTCGATAAGGATCGCGCGCGCAACTATTTCAATAGCGGTGTGCTGACGCTGCGTCAGCTGGCCACGGCTGAGTTGATCTGGTTGGCCACGATGAACGCGATTTATCCCATCGCGCAGGCCGACAAGGAAACGTACGCTGATATTGCGCGTGAGCTGCAGTCCTCACTGTGCGACCGATACTTCCTGAACTTTTCACTTTTTCAGTCGCTGCCTGATTCGTGGGCCATTGATCAGCTGTTCCCGATCATGCCAATCCATCGGCTTGATGAACAGCCGCTGCGTCACGGCACGTTGCAGGACGTTACTTGCGACTCCGACGGAAAAATTGACAAGTTCGTAGGCGACAAAGCGGGGCGTCCGTCACTCGAGCTGCATGAGTTCCACGATGATGGTAACGACTACATCCTCGGCATCTTCCTGACGGGTGCGTATCAGGAGATTCTGGGCGACTTGCACAACCTGTTCGGCGACACCAACGCGGTGCATGTCTTGATCACGCCCGACGGCCGTTACGAGATCAACGATCTGGTAGAAGGCGATACGGTCACCGAAGTGCTCAACTACGTACAGTTTGGTGCATCGCAACTTCTCGCCACGTTTCGTCGGAAGGTCAATGCTGCGTCCGGTCTATCACGGGAAGAGGCGAACGCATTCATTGCCGATTATGTGGCCGGTCTGGAAGGGTACACGTATCTTGAGGGTGAAGCGGCACGCTGAATGCCGTTGAATGCTGCTGATGTTGGGGGCGATTGCACTGTCGCTCCTGACTGCTGTCCGCGCTCCCTGCAGACGCACCCCAGTACGCGCTGTGCCGCAATACAAAAGCGCCCGATAACTGAAGAGTTATCGGGCGCTGTTGCGTTTACGTACGCGGTTGTGCTCAGCCGACGCTGGCCGTGTAATGCCTTGTCACTTCGGTCCAGTTTACCACGTTCCACCACGCACCTACATAGTCGGCACGACGGTTCTGGTAGTTGAGATAGTACGCGTGCTCCCACACATCGAGCCCAAGGATGGCCGTCTTGCCTTCCATGAGCGGATTGTCCTGATTGGGCGTGCTCACGATCGAGAGCGAGCCCATGTCGGACACCAGCCACGCCCAGCCCGAACCGAAGCGTCCCATCGCCGCCGCCTGAAACTTCTCTCGAAACGATGCAAAGTCGCCAAAGCCCTTGAAAATAGCTGCCGACAAATCTGCCGTGGGCTCACCGCCGCCCTTGGGCGACATGAGTGTCCAGAACAGCGCATGGTTCCAGTGACCGCCGCCGTTGTTACGAACGGCGGTACGAATGGACTCCGGTACCGCGTTGAGGTCGCCGAGCAGCGCATCGAGCGATTTGTCGGCCAGCGCCGGCTCTTTCTCGAGCGCGGCATTGAGATTGCTGACGTAGGCCTGATGATGCTTGTCATGATGAATCTTCATCGTTTCCGCATCAATGTGCGGAGCAAGCGCGTCGAATGCGTACGGCAAGTCGGGAAGTGTGAAGGCCATTGTTTGGGAGTCTCCTTTAGGGTGAATCGCACGGCGCGTGGCCATGCGTTTGCGAAAGCGTGCCAGCCGACCTGCTGTCACGCTGGTGTTGAGTCAGACCTGCCACGCTCCCGCAGCCAGGCAATGATGCCCGGAAGAATGGAGAGGAAAATCACCACCAGAATGACTTTTTCAATGTGCTGATCGATGCCCGGAACCCAGCGTCCAAGGAAGTAGCCGGTGAACAACATGCTCCATACCCACGCGACGCCACCAACCACGTTGTACGCCAGAAATGAGCGGTATTCCATTTGTCCTACACCCGCGACCACGGGCGCAAACGTCCTGATGATAGGCACGAAGCGCGCAATAATAATGGTCTTGCCGCCGTGCTTCTCATAAAACGACTGCGCACGAAGCAAATGTGCCCGGCGAAAAAAGAACGACTCTTCACGAGTGAAAATACGTGGTCCGGACAGCTTACCGATGTGGTACCCCACGGTGTCACCGATGATCGCCGCCGCAGTGAGCAACAGGCCAAGCAAATACACATTCAGGCCGAACTCGGGTTGCGAGCACAGCAGTCCGGCGGTGACGAGTAGCGAGTCGCCTGGCAGAAAAAATCCGATCAGCAACCCGGTTTCTGTAAAGATGATGGCGGTGAGTCCGACATAGCCGGCCCATTGAACCAAGGCGGGAAGATCCCGGAGTCGCGCGAAAAAATCGGAGAGGAAATCCACAACATGAGGGTGCGGGTCAGGTACGCAGGAAGTCTCTAAGCTGGGCGATAGCAGGTCGGGGGTCAATCGCCGTCGTCGTACTCATGCGGGAGGCGCGCTCCCATCGTACTTTGTTGGCATGCGAACCTCGCCGGCGAACAAGCCCGTCACATCGTCCCGCAGAACGCCCGTTCCGAGATCGAACCACGGGTCGCTCGATCCGGTATCCAACCGCGGGTCAATCGATCCGATTGCCGAATCGCCGCTGAACTCGGCCACGCGTGGTGCTCCGCTTGCGCCACTTGCGGTTCACGTGTTGGCCCACTCGCATTGGGATCGGGAGTGGTACCACGGGGCGCCGCTATTCCGTCAGCGGATGGTCGCACTGGTGCAGCAACTGTTGCAGCGGTTACCGGCAGATTCCAATTCGGCGCAACCGTTTCTGCTCGATGGGCAGGCCGTGGTGTTGGACGATGTGATGCGGGCGCGTCCGGAGCTCCGTTCTGCGTTGGAACGAGCGCTGCAATCCGGGGCGATTGAGGCTGGCCCGTGGTACGTGCTCGCAGACGAGCTTATGCCGAGCGGTGAGGCGCTGGTGCGTAATTTGCTGGCGGGCCGAGCGGTGATGGAGTCTTTCGGAGCCAGCGCCCCACCCGTGTGCTATTCACCCGATGCGTTTGGTCACACCGCCGCATTACCCATGCTGGCACAGGGATTCGGTCTGGCGGTGGCCGTTGTCTGGCGTGGCTACGGCGGCGCCCGATGGCCTCACGGTGATGCTGCACGCTGGGTTGGCGCTGACGGGTCGAGCGTTTTGCTCTGGCATTTGCCACCTGATGGTTATGAGTTTGGACGCATGCTTCCAACGGCCGAACACGAGGCTGCTTCGAGATGGGAACAGATCGTCGGTGTGCTTGCACCGCGTGCGCG
>JBBRDJ010000042.1:0-27138 GCA_038203945.1 Gemmatimonadales bacterium | reverse complement strand
CGGCCAGCCTTCAGCGCATCACGGATGGCTTCGACTGTCGCTCGACTGGTACGCTCGCATTGCAAGATGGCACCCGGAGACTTTCCGCGAACCTCTTCAAGCGTGTAGCCGGTGATTCGACTGAACCCCTCATTTACCCAGATGATCCGGCGCTGCACATCGGTAAAGATCACGGAGCAGGCCGCCAGCTCGGCCACGAGCAGTAGCCGTTCGCGTTCCTCGTCGTGCGCGCTCGCGGCGGCACCGAAATCCTGAGTGCGCTTGGAGAGCGCCCAGGCAGCAGCCGGCACCAGCAGTGCCGCGGTGCAGAACGCGCGCAGCGCTACGCTGAGCGCATCCGATAGGCCGCTAGTCCCCAACACGCGATCAAGCAGCAGCCGGTCGAGCAGCACACTGGCTATCAGCAAGAAGGCAATAAATCCCAACAGCTGATTGCGGCGCTGGGGGGGGGAAGGCGGCACGGGCTGCAGCGGCATGTGGCGAAGGAGCTATTGGCAGATGAAGAGAGCAAGGAACGGTTCCACCGGCCAGGGAGGCTAGCGGAAACGAAAGCGCTGACCTTGAGAAGTTTCGGCATCTCGCGCTTAGAGTTGAGGGGGCGCCCAACTGGTCTGAAAGCGCGGGGGCGTCAGTGCGCTAGATCACGATCCCACAACGGCTTGTGCCCTCTCTGGTGAACCGATAGCTTAACTCCATCGTCGTCTCCGCTGTCGCGAATCTCGCGCGGGCGATTCGTTGGTGGCTGGGCGCCCGCAGGGCGGTCGGCGAAGCCGGCGGGTCGCCCTGTTGCTTTCGTGGCGCGGTATTTCAAGCGCTTTTCATCGCGCCCCGCGCTCCCCCTGGTATCCGGATGTTCTGGCCCTTCAAGAAAGCGTCGCTGTTTCCGGCGAACGCCATTGCCGTTGACCTCGGCACCGCGAATACGCTCATCTACGTCAAGGGTGAGGGCATTGTGCTGAACGAGCCCTCGGTGGTGGCGCTCGATCGCGAAACGAGGAAAATCAAAGGCGTCGGACTCGAAGCCAAACGCATGCTCGGGCGCACGCCCGATGGCATCATGGCCGTGCGCCCCATGAAGGACGGCGTCATTGCCGACTTCGATGTGACGGAAAAAATGCTGCGCTATTTCCTCACGCTCGTGATCGACAAGCATGTCTTCAAGGTCAAGCCGCGCGTGATTGTGTGCGTGCCATCCGGCATTACCGAAGTGGAAAAGCGCGCCGTGCGCGATTCGGCGCTTGGTGCCGGTGCCAAGGAAGTGTTCATGGTCACGGAACCCATGGCTGCGGCCATTGGCGTGGGACTGCCGGTTGATTCACCCACGGGCAACATGGTCATCGACATCGGGGGGGGGACCACGGAAATCGCCGTCATCGCGCTCAATGGCATTGTCAGCGACACGTCCATTCGCACCGGCGGCGATGAACTCGACATGAGCATCGTCCAGTTCATGCGCAAGAACTACAACCTGCTCATTGGTGAACCCACCGCCGAACAGGTCAAGATCCAGATCGGCTCCGCCTATCCGGTGGGTGATGAACGCGAAATGGAAGTCAAGGGACGCGATCTGGTCTCCGGTATTCCCAAAACCGTACGCGTGCATTCCAGTGAGATTCGCGAGGCGGTGCAGGAGCCCATTCAGCAAATCGTCGACGCGGTGCGTCGCGCGCTTGAAATCACGCCGCCCGAACTGGCGTCGGATATTGTGGACCGCGGCATCGTGATGACCGGCGGTGGCGCGCTCATTCGCGGGCTCGATGTGCTGCTGCATCAGGAAACGGGGTTGCCGATTCACGTTGACGAGGATCCGCTCACCTGTGTCGTGCGCGGCACGGGCAAGATTCTCGACGACGAAGAGAAGTACTGGTCCGTTCTCACGACCTGACGCTCTCGTGCCTGCACGGAACTCGCGCGGGAGCGTTCGGCCCGACACGGGACTGCTGCTCGCGTGTTGTGTACTGGCGGTGATTGCCATGCTGCTGCCCGATCGCGTCAATGCGCCGGTATCTGCAGCTATTCGTCGCACCGTGCTCGCACCACTGGTGGCCGTGCAGCGACAGGCCGAAACATTGCGTGGTGCCGTCACAACCAGAGACGATGAGCTGGCATTGCGTGGCGATGCGGTGGCGCGAGCGGTTTCGGCGCCGGCGCTCCAACAGGAGAACGCGGCACTGCGCGCACTCCTGGGTCTCGCCGGACGATTGCGCAGTGGTTTTGTCCCGGCCGAAGCGTTTCATCCCGCTGGCCTCACCGACGATTTCACACTCACCATTTCCGCCGGTTCAGATGTGGGTGTACAACTCTTCGCTCCGGTGGTGACGGCCGACGGACTGGTGGGCATGCTAGAGCAGGTGGATGCGACCAGCAGCGTTGCCATTACGTGGGCGCATCCTTCGTTTGCGGTGAGCGCGGTGAGCGAAGACGAAAGCGCGTTTGGCATTGTCAAGCCACATCTGGTCACCGGTGCTGAGCGCTATCTGCTGGAGATGACCGGTGTGCCGTTTCGCGCTTCGCTCGATTCGGGCGCACTCATTGTGAGCTCGGGACTGGGCCCCACGTATCCGCGCGGCATCGCCATTGGCACGGTGATTGGCGAAATCCCAACCACGGAGCGCTGGGCGCGAACGTATCTCATCAAGCCCAGCGTGTTGCCGGGAGCGCTGTCAGCGGTGGTGGTGCTGCGGCCGGATCGCGTGGCCTCGGGAGTGGTGGGTGTGTGGATGAACTTTGCGTCGGCCGATTCGGCGGAGCGCGCCATTGTCGCGGCCACCGATTCAACGGCGCGAGCGGTCGCGCTGGCCGAACTGCGTGCACGTCGTGCGGTCATGGATTCTGCCGCCGCAGACAGCGCCCGCGCCGATTCCATGCTGGCGCCGCTCGGTCCGGCTCCGGGTGTCCGAATCCCGTCCATCAGGCCGGTGGTGCCGCCACGCGTACCGCCCCGTATTCCGCCCGACACAAGTGGCGCCGGTGCGCCGCCTGAAGGACAAGGCGCATGAATCCGTTCAGCATGCTCCGTGCCACCGCCGTCTTCGTACTGCTGTTGGTAGCCCATTTTTCATTGCGTCCGCTGTTCGGCGGTCCGGTGCCGATCGATTTCCTGTGTCTGGCCGTGCTGTTCGCCGCCGTTCGCGTGCGTCCGGGGGCGGCGGCCGTGATTGGTTTTCTCGCCGGTTTGGGTGTCGACTCGCTGGCGCTCGAGGGGTTTGGGACCGGTGCGTTTGCGTTCACCGTCGTTGCTTTTGGTGCGTCATGGCTCAAAGCGGGTTTCTTTGCCGATAATCTCGGACTCACCGTGCTGTTCGTGTTCCTTGGGAAATGGGCCTATGATGTAGTGTACATCCTCATCAGTGGCGGAGTGCCGGACGGACGGGTACTCACGCAGCTATTGATCTGGTCTCCGCTGTCGGCCGCGCTCACGGCAGTGGTGGGCGTGGTGCTGCTGCTGCTGGCGCGTCCGGTGTTTGGCACGCGTCGTTCCGGCTACCGGCGTTGAGGACGGAATCATTGCGCGTGGTCATGAGCCGGTTAATTGGGCGATGAGCGCAAAACCGATGCGAACAGGGAGTGCAATATGAGTTTCCAGCCCAATGAAGTGGCGCGACGGGCACGCGTGGTGCGCACGGTGGTCTCGCTGGCAATCGCCACGCTGGGGCTCGGCTTTTTTCGTACGCAAGTGCTGCGCAGTACAGAGTATGCGTTGCAGGTGGACGGACAACGCTTGCGTGAGATTCCGCTGGTTGCACCACGCGGCATCATCTATGACCGCAACGGCGAGATTATCGCCGAGAATCTTCCGGGCTATCGCGTCTCGTTGCTCACGCCCAGTGTCGATTCACTCAACTCGGCGTTGAATGCGCTGTCCAAAGTGGTACCCATTGACGCCGCGCAACGCAACCGTGTGATGCGACGGTACGAGGACGCGCGCAACCGTCCCGCCGTGATTTTCAGCGACGCGCCTTTTGAAGTGGTGTCGGCGCTCGAAGAACGGCGCATCGAGTTTCCGGGGCTGCTCATTGAGACGAGTCCCAAGCGCTACTACCCCGACGGCCAGGCGATTGCATCCATGATCGGATACACCGCCGAAATCAGTCGGGACGAATTGTTGCAACCGCTCTTCGAGGGTTACAAGGCGGGGCAGCATGTTGGCAAGGCGGGCTTGGAGCGCGAGTACGAAGCACGTCTCAAGGGTGAAGAAGGGAGACGGTTTCTTGAGGTGGACGCGCGCGGTCGCGTGGTGCGGGACCACGGTGTACGCACCGCGATTGCGCCGTCTGCACCGCCACCGCTGCGCAGCGCGATCGATATGGATTTGCAGCGATTCATCTACGAGACATACGGCGACTCGTTGCTCGGATCGGTGGTTGCCCTCGATCCGCAGACGGGTGGTGTGCTCGCGATGTACAGCGGTCCCACATACGACATCAATCAGTTCACGGGTGGCGTGAGCAACTCGTATTACGATCAGCTCCTGAACGACCCGCGTAAACCGTTGTACAGCAAAGCCACCCAGGGCGCGTATCCGCCAGCGTCCACGTGGAAACTGGTCACGGCGATCATTGGTATGGAGCAGGGGCTCGTGGAAATCAATTCGCAAATGGAGGTGCCGTGCCGAGGATATTACACGTTCGGAAATCGCTCCTTCCGATGCTGGAAGGCTGAAGGACACGGCTCGCAGACACTCGCCGGCGCGATCGCCAACTCGTGTAATGTTTACTTCTATCAGCTTGGGTTGAAGATTGGATTGTCGAATCTTGTGGCTGGTGGCGTGCGCATGGGATTTGGCAAGCGCACCGGGATCGACTTGCCGTACGAAATGCGACCCGATTTTCCGACCGTAGACGTGCGGGATTACTACAACAAGAAGTTCGGCGCGGGCAATTGGACCAACGCAGTGGTGCTCAACCTGAGTATCGGTCAGGGTGAGAACTCCCAAACGCCAATCAACATGGCGCGTTTTTACACGGCGCTGGCCACCGATGGTGCGGCTGCGCCTCCGCATCTCATCGAGACGGAGGCTCCGCGTGAGCAGCTGTTTTCATTGCGTCCGGATCAGCTGGCCGCGCTGCGCGTTGCACTCACCGATGTGGTGTCGGGGCGCGGCACAGCCGGTAGCGCCGCGGTGGAAGGCATCGTGGTGGCGGGAAAAACCGGCACGGCACAAAACAACAGCGGACGCGCACACGCCTGGTTTGCCGGGTTTGCACCACACGACAAACCGCAGATAGTAGTGGTGGTGTTTCTGGAGTTCGGTTTGAGCGGAACGAACGCGGCCAAGGTCGCCACGAAAGTGATTGAGCATTACCTCAAGGTGTCCGTGTATAACGCGTCCACAACGTCAGCGGCTCAGTAAGCGGCGACATGGTCCGGGTGCGCTACAATATGAACTATCGCCAGAATCAGCGCACCGGCATCGACTACCCGTTGCTCGTAGTCGCACTGTTGCTCTCCGCATTTGGTCTGGCCATGGTCTATTCGGCGGGCCAGAACGACCTGCCCAATGCGGTCAGGGAAAACCTCTGGCAACGACATCTTATCTTGCTCACCATCGCGATGATTGCCGCGTGGGTGGTATCCCGGTTTTCGGTGCGTTTCATCGAGCGGGGCGCGACGCCGGTGTTTGTATTGGCCGTAGGTTTGCTGCTCGTAACCGCGCTGTATGGGTCGGGTGGCGGAACCGCCGAAAGCACCAAAGGCTGGCTCACCATTGGTGACCAACGACTCGGCCAACCGTCCGAGTTGGCCAAAATCGCAGTGGTGCTCATGCTGGCCAAGGTGTTGGCTAACATGCGAGGCACGCCGCGTTCGCTGTTGTCGCTCTGGCAACCACTGCTTGTCGTGGCCGTCCCGTTTCTCATCATCCTTGCGCAAAAAGATCTCGGCACCAGTCTGGTCTTCATCGGCATTTGCTTTGCCATGCTGTTCTGGGCGGGCGTGTCGTGGCCGCTGCTGCTCATGCTCGCGAGTCCCGGGATCAGTCTGATGCTGGCCTTCAGCACCGGCATTTGGGGGGCCTGGTTTCTGATTCTACTGGCGCTGGTGTTCTGGTATCGCCCCACGCTCGTTGAAGGCGTGTTGCTTGTGGTGGCCAACGTCGCCGTGGGGGTCATTGCACCCATTGTGTGGGACATGACGCCTGAATACCGACAGCAGCGGTTGCTCGTGTTCCTGGATTCCAGCGCCGATACGCGGGAGGCCGCGTATCAGGTCACGCAGTCGCAGTTTGCTATCGGTTCGGGCGGAATCACCGGTAAGGGTTTCCTGCTCGGCACGCAGAAACGCCTCGGGTTTGTACCCGAGAATCACACGGATTTCATTTTCGCCGTGGTGGGCGAGGAGCTGGGATTTATTGGGGTGAGCGCTGCACTCGCGCTGTTTCTTGCCTTGTTTTTCCGGTGCACACGCGTCGCGCAGCGCGGCAGCGACCCGTTTGGCAGTTTTGTGGCCATTGGTTTGGCGGCCGGATGGTTTGTGCACGTCGTAGTGAATGTGGGTATGACGATTAACCTCATGCCCATTACCGGCATTCCGCTGCCGTTTTTCAGCTACGGTGGCTCTTTCCTACTCATGAGCTGGCTGTCCATCGCCATCCTGCTGCGCATCTCTGCGGAGGGGCGCGGACAGGCCGACGGACTCGGACTCTAACCACAGACTGCACTGAGTGCAGACGTTGGCACTAGCCATAGTGCCGTCAGCTATCGATCTTTACCCGCCTATGGCATGGTTCCGGAAAGAAAAAAAGCCGCGGCAGCCGCCGCGCGAACGACTCGAAATCCCCCGTGACACGTGGGAGAAGTGCGAGGCGTGTGGGCACACCGATATTCGCGACAAGTTTTTGCGCAACAGTAACGTGTGTCCCGAATGCGATTTCCATCGTCGCCTGCGCGCCCACGATTACGCCGCGCTGCTGCTCGACGAAAACTCGCTCGTGGAAGTCGGCATGGAGCTGCGCTCCGTCGATCCGCTGGGCTTTCCCGATTACCCGGCGCGCCTCAAGCGTGCGCTCACCAACGCGGGCGACGGCGACGCCATTCTCACGGTGGCCGGTACGCTCGAGTCCATGCCCGTTGGTTTGGGCGTCATGGACTTTGCCTTCATGGGTGGATCCATGGGCAGTGTGGTAGGCGAGAAAATCGCGCGACTCGGCCAGCGTTGCCTGGAGCGCAAGCATCCGCTGGTGATCCTCTCGGCGTCAGGCGGCGCCCGCATGCAGGAGGGCGTGCTCTCGCTCATGCAGATGGCCAAGGCGGCGGCGGTGCTCTCGCAGCTCGCGGAGCGTCGCATTCCGTACATCAGCGTGCTCACCAATCCCACCACCGGTGGTGTAAGTGCCAGCTTCGCGATGCTGGGCGATGCGATCCTGGCTGAGCCGGGGGCGGTCATTGGCTTTGCCGGACCGCGCGTGATCAAGCAAACGCTCGGCCAGGATTTGCCGGAAGGTTTTCAGACGGCCGAGTTCCTGCTCGATCACGGCATGGTGGACGACGTGGTGCATCGCAAGAATCTGCGTGCCACGCTGTCGCAACTGATGCGTCATATGACGGGACGGCCGGCCGGCGCCGGCTACGACGAAGCCTGACCGACCACCCGCTGTCGCCGTCTCCGCGCGGCAACGTACAAGGGCGAGGCGCCTCAACCGATTATGAGCGGGCGCTCGACGCGTTGTTTGCCCGCACCACGGGTGTGTGGCGGCTGGGTCTGGAACGCGTGTCGGCATTTCTCGAAGCCATTGGCAATCCGCATCGCGCGTATCCGGTGTTTCATGTGGCCGGCACCAACGGCAAGGGCAGCACCGTGGCCACGCTCGACGCGCTGCTCCGACATCAGGGGCTGCGCGTAGCGCGCTACACATCGCCGCATCTGGTCGACTTTCGCGAGCGCATCGTGATCAATGGCCAACCGATGCCGCCCGATGAGATTGTGCGCTGGCTCGACGAGCACGGGCCGTTGGTGGATCGGTTGGGTGCAACGTTCTTTGAGGTCACCACCGCCATGGCGTTTGACTGGTTCGCCCGCGCCGGCGCGCAAGTCGCGGTGATTGAAGTGGGACTGGGAGGACGCCTCGATGCCACCAACGTGGTAGATCCCGTGAGCACGGGCGTGACCTCCATTGGCTACGACCATCTGGAGTACCTCGGTCACACGCTCAGTGAGGTGGCGGGCGAGAAAGCCGGCATCTTCAAGGTGGGTGTGCCCGCCGTGATCGGCGAAGCGCAGGGCGATGTGGCCGATGTCCTGTCCCGGGCCGCGCACGTGCTTGGTAGTGACCCCACGCTGCGGATTGGCCGCGATTGGAGCGTGCGCGACGTGCAGGTGGCCACAGACGGTACACGATTTACCGTGGACGGCATCTGGCCCACGCCACGCACGCTGCACACAGCCCTGGTGGGCGCGTTTCAGGCGAGCAATACCGGAACCGCCTTGGCCATGCTCAAGGCCGCTGGGGAGCCGTACAGCGCGGCTCTCGACGATGTTGACGAGGTGCTCCCCACGCTCCGCCTGGCCGGACGCTTTCAGCGCGTGGGGCCGTGGATTTTTGACGTGGCCCACAACCCGGACGGCGCGCGAACCATTGGTGAGACGCTGGCCCGCACACCGGTCGCCCGACCGCTCTGGGCGCTGGTGACCGTGCTCAAGGACAAGGACTGGCGCGGCATCCTGCAGGCGTTGGCGCCGTCGGTGGACGGGTTCGTGATCAGCAACTCGCCCACCGCACCGTTGAGCCGACGGTGGGACGCCGAGTTGGCGGCCGAAGAAGCGCGGCGCACGGGAAAACCGGCGCATTTGGAACCCGATTTCGATCGGGCCATGCGATTTGCCCTCACGGAAGCGGCCACCGTGCTGGTCACCGGCTCGTTCCACACGGTGGGCGATGTGATGGAGCGCTTGCCGGTGGATCCTCTGGCTCAATAGCTTGCGATGATGTCCCCTAAAGCCCTGCCCGGGTTCCGCGACTTCTATCCGGCCGAGTTCGCGATTCGGGCCCACATCCTCGACACCTGGCGCCGCATCGTGCGGCGTTATGCGTTCATGGAGTATGATGGGCCACCACTTGAGCCGCTCGAGCTCTACACGCAAAAGAGTGGCGACGAAATTGTTGGTCAGCTCTACACGTTCTCCGACAAGGGCGATCGTGCCGTCGCCATGCGGCCCGAAATGACGCCAACGTTCGCGCGCATGGTGGCCTCGCGTGCGCAGGCGTTGCGCAAGCCGGTGCGATGGTTTGCCGTGCCTCAACTGTTTCGCTATGAGCGACAGCAGAAGGGGCGTTTGCGTGAACACTTCCAGCTCAACGTGGACATTGTCGGCGAGTCGGATGTGCTGGCCGACGCGGAACTGTTGTCGATGGCCATTGAGATCTGTCGTGCGTTTGGTCTCGATCGCACCGATTTTTACGCGCGTGTGTCCGATCGTCGCTTGCTCAACGCGCTGCTGGCCGCACTTGCAATCGATGCCGATGCGTGGCCTGCAGTGTACGCGGTGCTCGACAAGCTGGAGCGACAGCCGCGGGAAATATCCGCTCAAAAACTGGGCGCCGCCGGACTGAGTGCCGTGGCCGCTGACGCAGTGCTGAGCTTTGGCTCATTCGATACGGTTCACGCGTTGCGCGAACGCTTTGGCGACACACCCGATGTGGCCGTACATCTGGATCGCTTTGCGCAATACGCGCAGCACCTCGATGCGCTGGGCGTTGGTGAGTTTCTGCGCCTCGATCTGACCATTGTTCGCGGTCTCGCGTACTACACCGGCATTGTGTTTGAGCTCTTTGATGCGCAGGGTGAGTTCCGCGCGATCTGTGGTGGTGGACGTTACGACAACCTGCTGCAGTCGTTGGGTGGCGTGGACTTGCCGGCCCTCGGGTTTGGTATGGGCGATGTCGTGCTCGGTGAGTTACTCGCGGCTCGCGGTAAACTGTCGGCCGTGGGTACACCGGTGGCCGACGTCTGGCTGGTGGCATCCGAACACACACCGGTGTCCAACCTGCTTCGAGTGGCCACAGCCTTGCGTGCGGCCGACGTGAGTGTGGAGTACGCGCTCAACGCCGACAAGCTGCACGGACGCAAGGTGTCAGCCAGCATCAAGGATGCGCAAAAAGCCGGCGCTCATGTGGCGTTCGTATTCCGTGATGGCGCGCAAGCGGAGTTGCTGCCGCTTACAGGAAATGCACCGGCTCCCGCTGATCGCACGGTGCTCGACACCAGCCAATGGTCCACCAACGCTCCGCCAGCCGCTGATCTGGCACCTTTGTTACAACTGCTCGGCCGCTGACGCGGTCGTTTCCCCGAAACCGCATTGCTTTGTTATGGCTGACGACAAGAAACTGACCACCCGCGCTGATGATTTCAGTGCGTGGTACAACGAACTCGTACTGCGTGCTGAACTGGCGGACTATTCGCCCGTGCGCGGCTGCATGGTGATTCGTCCGCTCGGCTACGGCGTGTGGGAACGCATGCAGCGAGCGCTCGACGACATGTTCAAGGCCACGGGGCATGTGAACGCGTATTTTCCGCTGTTCATTCCCGAAAGCTTCCTGAGCAAGGAAGCCGAACATGTGGAAGGCTTCGCGCCCGAATGCGCGGTCGTCACACATGGCGGCGGCAAGCAGCTTGAAGAACGACTGGTTGTGCGGCCCACATCGGAAACGATCATCTATTCGATGTTCGCCAAGTGGGTGCAGAGCTACCGCGACCTGCCGTTGCTCTACAATCAGTGGGCCAACGTGGTGCGCTGGGAAATGCGCACGCGCTTGTTTCTGCGCACGATGGAGTTTTTGTGGCAGGAAGGGCACACGGCCCATGCAACGCACGAAGAAGCCGAACAGGAAGCGCGTCGCATGCTGGGCGTGTACCGCACGTTCATGGAAGATTTTATTGCCATGCCCGTTATTACAGGACAGAAAACCGACGCCGAAAAGTTTGCCGGCGCGTTGCGCACGTATTCCTGTGAAGCCATGATGCAGGACAACAAGGCGCTGCAGGCGGGTACGTCGCACGACCTGGGTCAGAACTTTGCGAAAGCGTTTGATCTGTCGTTTCAAACAGAAACGGGAGAGCAGGCATTTGCGTGGAACACGAGTTGGGGTGTGTCTACCCGCATGGTGGGCGGTATGGTCATGACGCACGGCGACGACAATGGTTTGCGTTTGCCGCCGCGTTTGGCGCCGGTGCAGGTGGTGATTGTCCCCATCTACAAAACGGACGAAGAGCGTACCGCCACAGTGGAGAAGGCGCGCGCCATTGCCGAAGCGCTGGGCAGCTTCAAGAAACACGAGCACGAGCGTATTCGCATGCACGTGGACGATCGGGTGGGCATCAAGCCCGGCGCGAAGTACTACCACTGGGAGTTGCGTGGCATTCCGCTGCGTCTGGAAATCGGGCCGCGTGATCTGGCCTCCAACTCGTGCATGCTGGTACGTCGCGATACACGAGAAAAGACCAGCGTATCGATGGATGACCTCGCAACCGAGCTGCCGGCGCGTCTTGACGCGATCCAGCGCGACATGCTGGCCAGCGCACGTGCACGGACCGAAGCCAACTCCATTCGCGAACGCATTTCGTACGATCAGTTCCGTCAGGTCATGGAGGGAGACGGAGCGTTTGTGTACGCCGGATGGTGTGGCGATCCGGCGGTGGAAGCACAGGTCAAGGCTGAGACCAAGGCCACCATTCGTGTGATTCCCGACGCCGAGTTCCGTTCACCGGAGGCGCCAACCACGTGTCTCGTTACCGGACGTCCCGCTACTCATGAGGTGTTATGGGCGAAGGCGTACTAGTCCCGGGGTTTACGCGCGTGCAGGGCGCGATGTATGCAGATGGTGTGTCGCTGGCGCGCATTGCGCGAGACATTGGCACGCCGACCTACGTGTACAGCGCCGCGCGTATCCGTGAGCAGTACCGACGGCTGGAGTCGGCGATGATGTCGGCGCTACCGGATGTGCCGCATCGCCTGCACTTCAGCGTCAAGGCCAACTCCAATCTGGCGGTGTTGCGCACGTTGCAGGAGCTGGGCGCCGGGGTGGACATCGTGTCGGCCGGCGAGCTGTATCGAGTGCGCGAGGCCGGGTTTGGTGGGGCGGATGTGGTGTTCAGTGGCGTTGGTAAAACCGCCGACGAACTGTCGCAGGCGCTCACGTCACGGGTGCTGTTCATCAACGTGGAATCGGAAGGCGAGCTTCGCTTGCTCAACGATGTGGCGGCCACCATGGAAGTCGTCGCGTCCGTGACGCTGCGCGTGAATCCGGAAGTCACCGTGGAGAATACGCACGAGTACATTCGCACCGGCGAGAAGGGCAACAAGTTCGGTATTCCGTACGACGATGCCATGCACGTGGCCATGCTGGCGCACGAGCTGCCACATGTGAAACTGGTGGGACTCGACATGCACATCGGTTCTCAGATTGCCACGTGGGCGCCGTACGCGGAGGCGTTGGCGCGCATCAAGCCACTGATTGCGGCGCTGCGGGCGGCGGGCGTTTCCACGCTGCAGTGGTTGGACATTGGTGGTGGGCTGGCCGTCACGTATGACAACGAGGCGCCGGCCGATGTCGACCGGTTTGCGGCCGGCGTAGCCGAAGCCGTACGCGGGCTCAAGCTGTCGCTGGTGGTGGAGCCGGGCCGTTTTCTGGTGGCGGAAGCAGGCGTGTTGCTCACGCGTGTGTTGTATCGCAAGCGCAGTGGCGGCAAGGACTACATCATCACCGATGCCGGCATGAATGACCTTGTGCGTCCGTCGCACTATCAGGCCTTTCATCGCATTGACGCCGTCGGGAGCGTTGACGGGGACGTGGTGGCCGATGTGGTGGGACCGGTGTGCGAGTCGGGCGATTTTCTGGCCCTCGAACGCAGCATGCCCGATGTGCAACCGGGCGATCTGCTGGCCGTGCAAACGGCTGGTGCCTACGGTTTTGTGATGGCTTCCAACTACAACTCACGCCCCAAACCTGCGGAAGTCATCGTGGACGGGGATCGCTTTGCTCTCGCGACGGAGCGAGAGCGTCTTGAAGACCTGGTGCGACTGGAACGGGCGCACCTCCAATGGAGGAATGCCTGAGTGAAGCTTGGTTTACTCTCTGACAGTCACGACCGCGTACCGGCCGTTCGTGCGCTCGTGGAGCGCATGATCGAAGAAGGTGTGTCGGTGATCATTCACGCCGGTGATTGGTGCGCTCCGTTTACTCTGCGTGCCGTGCAGGATTTGCAGGTGCCGCTGCTGGGCGTCTTCGGGCGCAACGACGGCGATCCGGAAGGACTGCGTGCCGCCGCGCAAACGGCACTCGGCGCGGAGTTGTACGAGTCGCCGCACAGCTTTGAGTTCGGTGGCCAGCAGATTCTGGTGGTGCATGATCTCCACGATGTCCACGAACGATCCATCGCGCAGCATCAGGTGGTCGTGCACGGATTCACCCACGTGGCGGAAATGAAAATGCGTGGCGACACGATCATCGTGAATCCCGGCGAAGCTTGTGGATGGGTGAATGGTGAACCGTCGGCGGCCATTCTCGATCTCTCCACCAAGGCGGTGGAGTTTCTCAAGCTCACCGGACCCGAGTGGAAATTCTGATGACAAGCAGAATCCTGATTCTTGATTTCGGTTCGCAGTTCACGCAGCTCATTGCACGCCGCGTACGTGAAGCGCGTGTGTACTCCGAGATTCACCCCGCCGCCGGGGTGACGGCGGACTGGGTTCGCGAATGGGGGCCGGATGGCATCATACTTTCGGGTGGTCCGAGATCAGTCAACGATCCCGACTCGCCCACTGTCCATCCGCATGTCCTGGAGATCGTGCCCGTACTGGGTGTGTGCTACGGCATGCAGCTCATCGCGAAGCTGGCTGGTGCACGTGTTTCAGCGGGCGGGAAACGCGAGTACGGTCGCTCCGAAATTACCATCGTTGACAACAATGCGCTGTTTGACGGCTTTGCGAAGCGCGAAAACACAGCGGTGTGGATGAGTCACGGTGATCATGTGGAAGATGTGCCGCAAGGTTACTACGCCACCGCGCTCAGCGGAGATCAACTGGCCGGCTTCCGTCACGAGACGCGCCCTGTTCACGCCATTCAGTTTCACGCCGAAGTCGCGCACACTACACGCGGCGCCGAGATGATCGAGAACTTTCTCTTCCGTGTGTGTCAGTGCAAACCGGATTGGACTCCGGGACACTTCATTGACATGGAGGTAGAGCGCATTCGCGAGATGGTAGGCGACAAACACGTGATTTGTGGTTTGTCGGGCGGTGTTGACTCGTCGGTGGCAGCCGCCTTGGTACACAAGGCGATTGGCGATCAGCTCACGTGCATTTTTGTGGACAACGGTTTGTTGCGTCTGCACGAGCGTGAACAGGTGGAGCGCACCTTCAAGGCACACATGGGCATCAACCTCGTGACCGTGCGCGCCGAAGAGCGCTTCCTGTCGGCGCTCGCGGGCGTGGAAGAGCCGGAAAAAAAACGCACCATCATTGGCCACACGTTTATTGACGTGTTTGAAGACGCCGCCGCTGAAGCCGGCCAGGACGCCGCGTTCCTGGTGCAGGGCACACTCTACCCCGATGTGATTGAATCCGTGAGCCCGACCGGTGGGCCCTCTGCGGTGATCAAGACGCATCACAACGTGGGTGGTCTCAAGCCCGACATGAAGTTCGCGCTCATTGAACCGTTGCGTGAGCTGTTCAAGGACGAAGTGCGAAATGTGGGTCGCGAGCTGGGATTGCCTGAGGAAATGGTGGGGCGGCATCCGTTCCCTGGGCCGGGCCTGGGCATTCGTGTACTCGGTGCGGTGAGTGAGTACGCGCTGGACATTCTGCGCCGCGCCGATGCCATCTATCTCGAGGAGATTCGCGCGGCCGGCTTGTACAACGACATCTGGCAGGCGTTCGTCGTGTTCCTGCCGGTGCGGTCGGTGGGCGTGATGGGTGACGGTCGCACGTACGAACATGTCATCGCACTGCGTGCCGTGAGCAGCACCGACGGCATGACCGCCGACTGGTTCTCGTTCCCGCCTGATGTGTTGGGCCGCATCAGCAATCGCATCATCAACGAAGTGGATGGCGTGAACCGCGTGGTGTATGACGTGAGTTCAAAGCCGCCTGCGACCATTGAGTGGGAGTAGGGTTCAGGCTCGCTTCTGGCCAGTCGCTGCCGCAGGCCCACCACGACAAAACGCCCGCTGCTCCCGAACATCGGAGCAGCGGGCGTTTCAAGTTGGCGGAAAAAACCCCGCTTCAAACTGCACGCCTCATCGCACGTACTGTGCGACGAGCCATGATTACATGGCGGGTGGCATGAGCACGACGTCGATCACGTGGATCACGCCATTGCTCGCAGCCACGTCCGTTGCGGTGACGGTGCTGTTGCCGTTGAGCACAACCTTGCCGTCCTGCACAGAGATCGTGATGGCGCGGCCTTCAAGCGTGGTGGCTTCCGACATCGTGGTGACCTGCGAGGCGGGCACGTTGCCGGCGATCACGTGGTACATGAGCACCTTGGTCAGCTGTTCCTTGTTGGCCAGCAGCGCCTGAAGATCCGCTTCCGGGATCTTGGCAAACGCTTCGTCCGTCGGGGCCAACACGGTAAACGGGCCTGCGCCCTTGAGCGTCTCAATGAGATCGGCTGCGGTCAGTGCGGCGGCCAACGTGTTAAAGGAGCCAGCAGCAGTAGCAACGTCAATGATGTCACCAGCGGGCGCTGCAGGCGCCTCCATGGCCATCGTGGTGCTGTCTTCCATCGTTGTAGCAGCCGTATCGTCAGCTGGCGCGCCGCCGCAGGCGGCCAGTGCGACAAGAGCAAACGCTCCAAGAGTGCGATGCATCATAAAACCTGTCCGGATTGGGATGTGAACGGAGGAACGCGCGGAACACCGGGAGGCAGAGCAGACCAACCAATCAAAACATGCACGATAGGTCAGCCACGCGCCCCTCCAGGATATATGCGCAGGGTGGTAATGTCGTTCCCAACAGGGTTTGGGGCAAGTGGCATTCGCCTCATAACGCTTTTCGCCACCAGTCCAGCGCTCACACGCATGGCGTCTAGCCAGATTCCGTGCGGCGCGTGAACTTGCCCACCATGATTTCAGAAATGACACGACCTGTTCGTATCGCCGGGGCCGGTCCCGCCGGTCTCGCCGCGGCCATTACCCTGGCCCGGGCCGGACGACGCGTGGAGGTTTTTGAGCGCCGATCCGTTTGCGGGGCCCGCTTTGGCGGTGACTTGCAGGGGTTGGAGAACTGGTCGTCACCAACCGATGTCGTACACGAGTTCAGAAGCCTCGGGCTGGAGACTCCCTTCGACGCTGCGCCCTTTGAGCGCGGCGTGCAATCCAACGGATATCGCGACGATGCGCTGCGTTTTGATCGGCCGGCGTTCTATCTCGTCAAACGCGGCGACGTGGCCGGATCCCTCGATCGCGCACTCGCGGCGCAGGCCCGCGATCTCGATGTGCCGATTCACTTTGGTCAGGCGTGTCCGCCGGAAACGGCCGATATCATTGCCACCGGTCCGCGCGGACGAGTGCCCTTTGCCATTGACACCGGCATCGTGTTTGAGACCGATGCTCCCGATTGCGCCATTGCCCTGCTCAATGACGATGTCGCCCCCGGCGGCTATGCCTATTTGCTCATCACCAACGGATACGGCTGCTGCTGCACCATGCTGTTTGACGATTTTCCGTCCATTCATGCACGGTTTGCGCGAGTGAAAGAGTTGTTGCTCACCCAACGCGGCATCCGGGTGCGCAACGCCCGCTCTGTGGGTGGGCTGGGTCATGTGACGAGCCGAGGCGATTGGACGTCGGGATTGGCGTCGCGCGTGGGAGAAGCGGCTGGCCTGCAGGATTTCCTTTGGGGCTTTGGCATCCGTCTCGCGATGCAGTCCGGCGTCATGTCGGCACGCGCGATCCTCGAATCGCGAGACTACGCCACCGACGCCGAACAGGCGTTTGCGCCGGCGCTTCGCGTGGGCGTGACCAATCGTTGGTTGTGGGAGTTGGGAAGCGCGCGATGCTACACGCCGGTACGCGCGCTGCTGCGCACGGTAAGTCCACTCAGCGTGCTCAGATTGGCGCACCGCGAACAGTGGTGGCACCGTCTGCTCGCACCTTTGGCACAGCGATCACTGGCCGCGCGCTACCCGGCCGTGTTTGGAACGCCAATGCCTGAGAGAGACAACAAGGCGCTGGCTCCGCTGACTTCCACAGCCTGACGCGCCCGATCCATTGCCTGCTCGGCCGTGACATCGGTACGTAAAGCCGGATCAATGGAGAGGATCGCCGACTGCACACGCCACAACGCCGCGTCCCACATGTGTTCACCGGTGCGATCGGCCAATGTCATACCGGCCTGCACGGCCAGCTGCGCGCCTTGCGCGTCTTGCGCGTTCAACAGCGCCTGCGCCAGCAACGCCTGGAAAAACGGAACGGCCACGTAACTCTCAATCGCGAAAAACACGCCCAGCGCAGAGCGCATGCAATCGATGCCTTCGCGCAGCGCACCCTGCGCGGCCAGCGCCACGCCCAGAATGAGCGTGTTCCACAACCGTTCCGATGCGATGCCGTGTTCTTCACACAACGCAATCGCCTCTCGTGCAATGCGCTCGCCGGTGGCGGGCTCGCCTCGGATCACCGCCAGCTCCGCCGCGAAAAGTCCCACAAACGCGCGGCCTTGTGGATCACCCGTGGCGGCCGAGTACGCGACCAGCGAATCGAGGACGTGTTGCGCGTCATCCAGCCGATGACTCAGCCAGAGTAGACGCACGGTCTCGCATCGCGCGGTGAGCATGGGGTCAGGCTGAAAGCGGGCGCGCAGCGCAGCCGTGACCTCTGGGGTGGCCAATGCCTCCGTTGCATCATGGTGCCGCAGCCCTTCGAGCACATTGCCCTGGTGCGTATGGAGTCCCACGTGTACCAAATGCCCACAGGCGAGTAACACCGCGTCGTCACTTGCTTCACCGATTTGCAGCAACTGCGTGCACAAGCGCGTGGCATCATCAAGTTGACCGTGCGCAATGCTGAACAAAATCAGAATCCACAGTGCGTTGGCCAGCGCCGGTGACCCGCCTATTGCTTCACACAACTCACGCGCGCGCCTCATGTTCACAGCCGTTTCCGGTGCCGCATATCCACGTCGTACCAGGCTCGTCACGCCCAGCAACATGCGGAGCGGCAGTTCCAGACCAACCTGCGCCTCGCCTGGCGGCAACAACAGCGCCTGCGCCAATCCACGTGTCGCCAGCACTTCAGCCTCGGCGTACGCGAACACGCCCAACGCGCGCTGCGCCGCCGCTGCGTATCCGGCGGCAGCGCGCTCAGGTTGACGCGCTGCTTCACGAAGCGACGCGAGTTCCGCCTCCGTTTCGGCGGGCGCCGACGCGTGGCGCGCCTGCAGATAATCGGCCGCGGTGGCGCTCCACGACGCCCGACGACTTGGTGCAAGTCCGTTTGCCAGCGCGTTCTGATACAGCGCGTGTACGAAGCGGTAGCGCACCGAGTGCGAGCGATCGGGGAACGTGGCATCTTCAATGCGGCGCACAAATGCATACACCTTGTCGAGCACCAGTAGTTGCTCTTCGATATCGGCTTCATCGGCCTGCAAAATGGCCGCGACCGTTGCCGCATCAAACTCCGCACCCTGCACGGCGGCCGCCGCGAGCACCTTGCGATCCGTGTCATCGAGCTGCGAAATCTTTCGCTCGATCATGCTGCGCACGGAGCCGGGCAGTTCGTGATCGATTTCCGGCATCGGCCGAACCAGCGTCCATTTGCCGGCACGTTCGGCGATCACACCGCGCGTACCAAGCCAGCGCAGCAGATCCGCCACAAAGAGCGGACTACCCTCGGTGCGCGCATGCATGGCCAGCGCGAGCGCCGCGGGAAATGCGTGGCCGGGATAGGTGTGGTCGATGAAATCCTGGACCTCGCTTTCTGACAACAATGACACGTGCAGTTCGCGCGCCAAACCGCGGGATTCGAGATCACGTTGCACTTGCACAAACGGATGCTGTGCGGCGTGCAATTCGGCGTCGCGATACGTCACCAGCAAGAGCAAGCGAAGTCGATCGAGGCGCGCTCCGAGGTATGACAACAGGTCAACGGTGGAGGCATCGGCCCAGTGCAAATCATCGAGGAACAGGGCCATCGGGCGGGCCAGCGATGCTTCTTCGAGCAACGCGGCCATTTCACGCTTCAGTCGCTCTTGCGACGGTACACCAGGCGCATCGTTCGCCGTGGTGTCACGTCCAAGCAGTGCATTCCACGACGGCGCCAAACGTGAGACCAACGCGCCAAACGCGCTGGTTGCATCGTACGCAATCGCTGTCTCAAGGGCATCGAGTATGGGGAGATATGCTTCCGTGCCCGCCAATCGCTCCGAACACCGCCCGCGCGCCACAACAGGTGGTTGATCATGCTCGGCCAGTGTCGCCAGCACGGACTCCACCAGTGTCGTTTTGCCAATCCCCGGTTCGCCAGCCAGGCACACCATCGCGCCGTCTCCGCGCAGGACATCCGCGTAGATGGCCTGAATGCCGGCCACATCACGCCCCCGGCCAACAATCACACCGGAATGACGTGAGAGACGCGAGGTTCGCGCGCCGATGCTGCTCGGCAAGGTGGTGCTGGGCCGCTCATGGGGAGCGGTGATGGCGAATGGCTGCGGGAGCTCAAGCGACGCCGCAGCAAGATCCGGGCGCCTGTCCGTAGCCGCTCCCCCCCCCGCGTCAAGTCGCGTGGTGCTGGCGTTGATCAACGTGCGGAACGCCTGAGCCACAGCGGCGGCCGTTGGTCTCTCTGCGGCGTGCTTGGAGATCATCGCGTTCACCAGTTCAGCCAGCTCCAATGGCAACTCGGCTCGTAGGTCGGACGGCGATGGTGGTGTACGCGTAAGGATGGCGCCCAGCATGGCGACCTGCGACGGTGCGGCGAACGGGTGCTCGCCCGTGAGCAACTCATAGGCCACAATACCCAGCGAGAAAATATCGGTCGATGGCCCGATCGTCTCGCCGCACGCCTGCTCCGGCGACAGGTAGCCCATGGTGCCAATGAGCATACCAGGCTCGGTGAGCGTGGACTGATCCTCGCTATCGAGGGCTACGCGTCGCGCCTCGCTGTGCGTAAGGTCACCGTGGTCAGCATGTCCCAGACGCGCGAGCCCGAAGTCCAGCAGCTTCACGTATCCATCATCGCGCACCATGATATTTTCGGGCTTGATATCGCGATGCACAATGCCTGCTTCGTGCGCGCTGGCCAGGGCCAAGGCACATTGTCGCAATATTTCAGCAGCACGCGACAGCTTCCATTGCGTACCACGAGAACGGGCCAGTGTGGACCCGCGCACCAACTCCATGGCGATGTACCATCCGTCGTCCGCTCTGCCGACGTCGAACACCGTCACGATGTTGGGGTGGCTCAGCGCCGATGCGGCTCGCGCTTCACGTTTGAATCGTTCCACTGCCTTGGGATCGGTCTCGAACGCAACCGGTAGCAGCTTGAGGGCCACCTCGCGTCCCAGGCGCGTGTCACGAGCGCGATAAACTTCGCCCATGCCGCCGGCGCCGAGCGGCTCCAGCAGGGAGTAGTGCGCGAGTGAGGTGAGGGTCCTCACGTGATACCGACAAGTGAGTGCGAGCTCATGCAGTCAGAGCGAAAGATCATCCTGTCAAGTGTACGGCGGCGACTGTGCTCGCGCCATGGGCTGGCGACCTTGCTCTTTCATCGTGCGGTGCGCAATGCTACGTTGGGCGTCTCTTAATCGCCTTGCCAATCCGGCGCTGCGTCATTCGCGCCACTTTCCCCGAGCGCCCTATGTCCGCCATGGAAACGACTGGATCAGCCCCCTTTGCGCCGTCACGAGCCAACACCTCCGACGTCGCCGCACTTTGGAGGGATTCTGCCTGGCTCGACGCGCTCCGCGCGCACGGCGACCCTCCGGCCGATTATTGTGCGGCTGCGCTCAAGGTGAGCGGTGTTCCGTCGCAGGTCACGCGCCGGATATTGGCGCAGATGAAGGAGAATGACCGACGACTTCCGCTCGATGCGCCAGCGCCGCTCAAGGAGTTCTTTGATCAGACCTATCGGTTTTGCAACAGCTGCGGAACACCGGAGTTACCGGCGTGGGTAGACCGGGATCGCATTTTGCGTGGGCAGCAGGCCTTCATGACGCGATCCCTGCCGGCGGTATTGGTCATGCTGTGCAAGAGTTTGCCCGAAGGCTACGCCGCGCCCGCCATGGCCAAAGTGCTCAATCTGTCGGGTGAGCTGAAAGGCAAACCATATCATCGGCTCATGGGTACGCTGCAGCTGCTCACCGATGTCACAAAGCCTCACTCGTTTGAACGCATGGGGCTGGCTCTCGTGGCCGGTCAGGAAATGCGGCTTTTGCACGCCGGCGTGCGTACCAATGTGGCGCCCATTGTGATGGGTGGGCACGCGTACGATGCATTCGTCAGACAGTATGGCACGCCCATCAATCAGGAAGACATGGCCGGTACCATCATTGGCTTTTCGTTGCTGGTGGTGCAGGGGCTGGAGACGCTGGGCCTTGGACTGAGCAACGAAACAGCCGAAGACTACTACTACGTGTGGCGGGTGTTTGCGCATCTCATGGGCGTGCGCGCGCCGGGGCTCCCTGATGACGCGGATGGCATGCCGCCCACGCTCGCCGATGCCAGTGCGTTTTACGAATTGTACAAGCAGCGACACTACGTAGGACCCACGCGGTACACGCAGGGTTGGCGCGAAGAGGCCATCAACATCAACGCGGATGGCGTTGAGCTCACTGAAGCGCACACCCGCATGCTCGGTCGGTTTATCGCCGGTCGGTACACACATGGACGGGCCGCGCAGCCAGTAGAAACGGATGCGGACTCGGGACTGGGTCGCATGGCGGAATCGGCCGGCATTCATGCGGCGGAACGTTATGTGCACCTGCTCGTGGGTGATGAAGGCAGCGCTCGCATTGGCATTGCACCCAATCACTGGACCGATCTCATGTCCGACGTGCTCAAGCATGTGCCGTCGTGGTGGGAAAAGCTGTGGGATCGGGTTGACGAAAATGTGCACATTGAAGCCAGTGAGTGGCTGTTCCGCAAACTTGTGAGTGATACCTATAAACTGGGCGTGGTCTTCCCCGTACCGCTTTCGGTCGCCGACTTGCACCACTTGGCGCGGGAAGGGCAGTAGTGCGCAGTCTGCGTCGTTGTGCTCAAAGAGCACTCCACCTTCACCACTCGGTAATACGCATGCGTCTCACTTGTACGAATACGTTTCGCGCGACGGTAGCGAGCTCTTTTCTGTTGTGCACTGTCGTGTTCACTGTCGTGTTCACTCCCGCGCCGCTACGGGCGCAAAGCGCGTCTGCGTCTGCGCCGGAACACGGTGTGCGTCCGCAGCGACTGGTGATCCGCAACGTGATGGTGATCGAGGGGAACGCCACGCCGGCCGAAGGACCCAAGGATGTAGTGATTGAAGGCAACCGCATTGTGCAGATTGCCAACCTTGACCCGGTCGCACTCCGCGATGGTAGTGCACGGCGACCGGCACGAGGTGACGCCGAAATCGATGGCACCGGGCACTACGTCATGCCCGGACTGATCAACCTGCACGGACATGTGCAGGAAGAGCGGGGCGGCATACCACAGCCTCTGGAGTATCAGCTCAAGCTGTGGCTCGGCATGGGCATTACCAGCGTACGCGATGTGAGCAGCACCACCGCGAGCACGCTTGAACTCAAGCAACGCAGTGCACGCGGTGAAGTGGCGGCGCCAAGACTGTTCGTGTACGCGCGGTACGCGTACATGCCAATACCACTCACCGAAGCAGCCGTACGGCAGCGTGTACGCGATCTCAAGGCGATGGGCGCCGATGGCACGAAACTCTTCGGCATGGACCGCGACCTGTATGCGCCGCTGTTGGACGAGGCCAACAAGATCGGGTTGCGCACGGCGCATCACATGGCGGTAGACGAAACCAACGCCAACCACGCCGCGGCCGGCAAACTCACCAGTATTGAACACTGGTACGGCGTCCCGGATGCCGCGATTCCCGGCGGAGTGCAGGACTTTCCCGCCAACTTCAACTACAGCGATGAAGGGATGCGATTTCGCCTGGCCGGACGGTTGTGGCGTGAGGCAGATCCTGAGCGGTTGCGACAGGTGCTCAAGTCACTGGCTGATTCCGGCGTTGCGTGGAATCCCACGCTCGACATTTACGAAGCCAGTCGTGACCTGCAGCGCGCCGAATCGCAGCCGTGGTTCAAGGACTACTTGCATCCCACGCTCAATAAGTTTTTTCAGCCCGATCCCGCCAGTCACGGTTCGTACTTTTCGAACTGGAGCTCCATTGACGAAACCTACTGGAAGCAGAACTACCAGATCTGGTTTCAGGCGTTGCGCGACTTTGAAAGTTTTGGTGGTGTGATCGGCGCTGGCGAAGATGCCGGTTTCATTTATCAGGTGTACGGCTTTGGTCTCATTCGCGAGCTGGAGTTGCATCAGGAAGCGGGCTTTCCGGCGCTCAAGGTGTTGGAGCATGCCACGCTCAACAACGCGCGTATTCTCGGCGAAGAGTCGCGCATTGGCCGAGTCCGCGTTGGCCATCTGGCCGACGTGATTGTGATCAAGGGCAATCCGCTGGCCGATCTGAAGGTGTTCTATCCGCCACTCGATGGCGCCGCTGCCGGCACCAACGCCGGTGTCGCGTGGACGATAAAAGACGGTATTCCGTACGATGCACAGCGCCTGCTGCGTGAAGTGCGGGAAATGGTGTCTTCAGCACGCACTGCAGCGTCTGCGTCGCCCTGACGAAGGTTGCTCGGGGCGCGAACAGGTTATTCTCGTGGATACCCTGTCGCGCCTCTCTTCATGATTACCCGTTTAAAATCGTTTGTCCCTGATCTGCGCGAGATGGCCCGCATTGCGACGCCCATCGTGCTGATCAGTGTTGGCATCCAACTCATGGGCGTGGTGGACGCACTCATGGTGGGGCGACTGGGCGCGTACGCGATCGCCTCGGTGGCGCTGGGCAACTTCTACTTTTTCAATATCTCGATCTTTGGGATCGGGGTGTTGTACGCAATCGATCCGGTTGTCGCGCAAGCGGTAGGCGCCGGCGACAGCGTTGGCATCGCGCGCGGCGTGCAGCGCGGAATGATTCTGGCTGCCATTGGCGCCGTGCTGATCATGCTCGCGCTCACACCGGGCGAGTGGGTACTCTCCGCGCTGCAGCAGCCGGCCGATGTCATTGAACCCACGGCCCAGTATTCGCGCCGACGACTGCTCGGTGTGTTGCCCTTTCTGATGTTTAACGTGTGGCGACAGGCGCTTCAGGCCATGGGTCCCGTGCGACCCATTGTGATTGCCGTCATCCTGGCCAACGTGGTGAACATCGCGGCCAACTACGTATTCGTGTATGGCCACTTTGGTGTGCCCGCCATGGGTGTGGTGGGCGCCGGTTGGGCCACTGCGATCGCGCAATGGACCATGGCGCTCATGCTTCTGGGGTTTGCGTGGCCGCTCTTGCGCGACACCATGCGCCCGTGGCTGCCGGAGTCCCGGCACTGGGCGCCGCTGCGCCGCATGATTGGTATCGGGGCACCGATTGGCACGCAGTGGTTCTTTGAGGCCTTCGCGTTTGGCATCACCACCATTTTCATGGGGTGGATGAGCACCGAATCACTCGCCGGACATGAAATCGCGCTCAACATGGCCGCCCTTACGTTCATGGTGCCGCTCGGCTTCTCCGGAGCCGCGGCCGCCGTCGTGGGTCGCGCGATTGGACGAGGCGATGTGACCACTGCCAGACGAGACGCCGCTGCGGCCATCGTGTGCGCCGTCGCATTCATGAGTTGCAGTGCGGCGGTCTTTATCGCGGTACCGGGGTTTCTGGCCACGCGCTACACGCAGGATGCGGCTACACTGGCCGTGGCGGTGTCATTGATTCCCATCGCTGGTGTCTTTCAGATATTCGACGGCACACAGGCCGTGACCAGCGGCGTACTACGCGGCACCGGCGACACGCGGATACCGGCTATTCTGCACATGGTGGCCTTCTGGGGCATTGGCATACCCCTGGGCGCCACGCTCGGCTTTTTGACCCCGTTACGCGAGCGTGGCCTCTGGTGGGGACTCACCGCCGGACTGGCGGCCGCAGCGGTGCTGCAAACCTGGCGCGTAGTGGTACGGCTACGCGGGGATATCAGTCGAGTGGTGGTAGACGACCGCGCTTAGATGTTTTTTTCTTCGAGCAATGCCATGAAGTCGGCCGGCGTGGGCAGCGTCAGCAGGCGCTCTGGCACGTCGGCTTCCTTGCTGAACTGGGCGATCTTCCCCAGCACGGGCAGGTACTGATTGGACACCTCCAGCGGCGGCGCCACGATCAGGAACATGAAGTGCACCGGTTTGTCGTCAATGGCCTTGAAGTCGAGGCCGGCCGACTTGCGGCCAAAGGCCACGCGCAATCGGTTTACGACCAGCGAACGGCAATGGGGAATGGCGATGCCGCGACCGATACCGGTCGAGCCCAGATTCTCGCGGCGCTTGAGCATTTTGAACAGCATGCCTTCAGCCTTCTCGTCGAGCTGGAGCAGCGAAATGAGTTCCTTGAGGACCTCGTCTTTCGTGGTGCCTTCGAGCTCGAGCTTGACTGCGTCTTCGGAAAAGAATTCACGGAGTTCCATAGCCCTCAATGCTAACCCTTAGCCCCCACAAGTCAAACGATTTCATTGCCGACAATCCGCCGCATGGCTAACTTTAGAGAGTGAGCAAGTCCAAGACGTTTCCGTATCCGGTCCCGCACGCGGTGCCGCTGATTCTCGCGCCCATGGCTGGCGTGTCAGAATCTCCGTTCCGGCAGCTCTGCCGCGCGCACGGCGCCGACGTCGTGGTGACGGAGTTTTTGTCGGCCGAGGGCATCCGGCGGGAGAATCCAGCCACGCTGTCCAAGCTGCGTTTTGGGCCGCAGGAGCGCACGATTGGTGTGCAGATCTTTGGTTCCGATCCGGCGGCCATGGCCGATGCGGCGGCGCTGGTCACGGACGTTTTTCAGCCCGAGTTCGTAGACATCAACTTTGGCTGCCCGGTAAAAAAAGTGGTGCGTCGCAATGGTGGCTCCGGTTGCCTGCGCGACCTCACGCTGGTGCGCGACATCATCAAGGCGGTGTCGGCGGCCACGCATCTTCCGGTTACGGTAAAAGTGCGCAGCGGCTGGAATGAGGAAATGCGTGATCCGGTAAAGATCGGACTGGCGTGTCAGGACGCCGGCGCCCGTGCACTCGCGCTGCACGCCCGTACGCGAACGCAGATGTACACGGGGCAGGCCAACTGGGACGAAATCGCGGCGGTGGTGGAGGCACTGGATATTCCGGTACTCGGCAACGGCGATATCAAAACGCCGCACGATGTGGTTCGCATGCGCGATCACACCAACGCCGACGGCATCATGGTGGGTCGTGGTTCGTTTGGTCAGCCGTGGATGTTTGCGCAGGCGCGCGCCATGCTCGATGGCCAGCCAGTGCCGGAGACACCCGGTGTGGAGGAGCGATTCCGCATTGCGCTCGATCATGCGCGCACGGTGCAGGAGTACGAGGTCGATCCGGACGGCGCGGCGTACGAGTTTCGTAAGCACCTGGGTTGGTACGTCAAGGGCATGCATAACTCGGCCGACCTGCGCCGACAGCTGCATCAGGTCACGTCGTTTGACCAGGTCGAGGGGATCTTTGCCGCGTACCTCGCGGACCCTGCCAATGAGCGCAGGGTATTGACTGGGGAGATCCCGGTAGGTGAAGTTGGAGAGCCGATTGGGGCGTGAACGGTTGGTGGTTTACGGTAAACGGTTGCGGGTTTGTGTTGGTGGGCCTCAGTGTTGCAACGGCTGGTGCAGGGTGCTGGGGTTGAGATGAATGGTTGGTTGATGTCTGGTTGAGTAACTTGTTGGCGCAAGTGGAGTTGGGTTGGTGATGTTGCAGTACCGTGGGAAATCGGGGGTGCACTGGTTTCGACGGGTTTAGTGAAGCTGTGGCTGCGTGTCCAGGTCCTCGGGCTCCTGGTAAAACACCTGGGAAACCATTAAACGCCAACAATAACCTGGCGCTCGCCGCGTAACTTTCGAGTTACCGCTGGCAGTGCTTCATGAGGAGCCCGCCCGGGGCGCCTTGTGAAGT
>JBBRDJ010000041.1:0-27602 GCA_038203945.1 Gemmatimonadales bacterium | reverse complement strand
GCCGAGCTGGAAGGCGGTTTTGACCTGACCATGTTCCAAGGCAAGACGAACTTCGAGCTCACGTATTACAACAAGAAGACGAGCGATGCACTGATCGAGCGTCGCATCGCACCCTCGCTGGCTGGTGTGCAAGCGCGTTTTGAAAACATTGGCAGCGTGCGAAACTCCGGATTGGAACTGGTCTTCAATCAGGCGCTGATCGATCGCGAGTCGATCTTTGCGGACATTGTCATTACCGGGTCCACCAATCGCAATGAGTTGCTCACGCTCGGTGAGGGCGTTGCGCCTATCCCGACGGGCAATCGCAATACACAGCTCAACATTCCGGGCTTTCCGCTCTTCGGTATGTGGGGACGTCGCTATACGTTCAGCGATACCAACGGCGACGGTATCATTGCCGATTCCGAAATGACATACGAGGCCAGCCCAAGTTTCATCGGGCCGTCATTCCCCACGCGCGAGTTCGCGTTCTCGCCCAGCTTGGAGTTGTTCGATCGCAAACTGCGGGTGAACGCGCAGATCGATCGCCGCTGGGGCATGAAGAAGCTCAACAACACGCTGCGCCACATGTGTCAGGGTGGGCAGTCTTGCCGAGGTCTCTTTGATCGCTCCGCACCGCTGGAGGTCCAGGCAGCGGCAGTGGCGGCATCCGGCGGCCAGAGTGTCTTCACCGGTTTTTATGAAGACGGCAACTTTACCCGCTTCCGTGAGTTGTCGGTGGCGTACACGCTGCCCGCCTCGTGGGCGCGCTCGGTGCGTGCCGACCGCTGGAACGTGATTCTGACCGGACGTAACCTGGCGGTTTGGACACCCTTTACCGGGCTCGATCCGGAAACCACCGTGGGCAACGGCGACGCGCGAGGCAACGAAGAGTTTTTCTCCACGCCTCCAATGCGTACCTGGTCGTTCCGCATGAATCTCACCTTCTGAGGACTGGCACACATGGCTCAACACAACATGCATCGCACCCGTCCCTGGCGGGTGGCGGTGATGGTATTGACAGCTGGACTGGTTGGCGCATGCAGCGTCGATACGGTTCTTGATGTCACCGATCCGGATGTATTGAATGTCGGAGATTTCAGCACCCCCGCCGGCGCCAATCCGCTTCGCCTCGGTGTAATCCAGGATTTTGCCGTGGCGTTCTCCGGCACGCAGGATGGTGTGGTGGTGATGTCAGGCAACCTCGCCGACGAGGTATACTCCACCGACACGTTCGACGATCGACTGTTGCCAAACGTACGCAAGATGAACGATAACCTGCCCACTCTTGACGGCACTTATCGCAACTTGCACCGTGCGCGTTCGGGGGCCTCTCGGACCATCAGGATATTGCAGGAGTTTGCGCCGACACCAACCGTGAACATCGGTGAAGTGTTTGCCATTCGTGGATACACGGAAATTTTCTTCGCCGAGATGTACTGCTCAGGCGTGCCGTTCAGCGAAGAAGATGCCCTCAGCAGCACCTTCGGTGATCCACAAACCACGGCGCAGGTGTTGGATCGAGCGCTGGCCAGCTTTGATTCGGCGCTCACGGCGGCCGGTTCAGTGCAGCGTGTGGCCAACATGGCGCGTATGGGTCGCGCACGCGCGCTGCTCAACATGGGACGGTTTGCCGATGCGGCAGCGGCGGTGTCGGGCGTGCCCACGTCGTTCAAGTATGAGACGTTTCATTCCTTGGCCACCGGCCGCCAGAATAACGGTATCTGGCAGGCGCTCACCGTGAACGCGTCACGGTACGCGGTGATCAACAATGAAGGCGGCACGCCGCTCACCTGGCTCCAAACGCCGGCCGATCCGCGCATGCCGTGGGTTGCCTCAACCCGCACCGGTTTCAATGGAACGGCCACGCGGTTACCCACGCAGCTCAAGTACGAGCGCGGCTCGTCGGTAACGGTGTCCAGCGGCATTGAAGCGCGTCT
The DNA here is from genome assembly GCA_038203945.1 of Gemmatimonadales bacterium. Taxonomy (GTDB): domain Bacteria; phylum Gemmatimonadota; class Gemmatimonadetes; order Gemmatimonadales; family Gemmatimonadaceae; genus JAABRT01. The sequence continues at coordinate 25,683 of JBBRDJ010000041.1, read as the reverse complement.
GATTGAGTTGGAGGCGCAAATGCAGGCCAATACGCCAGCGTCACGCGCGGCGGTGTTCGCGGGTCTCAACGCGTTGCGCGCCACGGGCCTTGCAACGGCTGTACCGCCGATTGCTACAGCCCCAACCACGCAAGCAGCCACCGTCGATCTGCTCTTTCAGGAGCGGGCGTACTGGATGTGGCTCACCGGTCATCGTTTGGGTGACCTGCGACGCCTTATCCGTCAGTACGGCCGTACGGCCGACAGCGTCTTCCCAACCGGTGCTACGCCGCCTGGCGTATCGGCTGACATTTACGGCAACGATGTCAACTTCATCATTCCGCTTGACGAGCGGAACAACACGAAGTTCGATGGCTGTCTGAATCGAGACGCCTGATCCTGCACCTCACGCAACAACAACAAACCCGGCCGAGCAGCTGTCTCGGCCGGGTTTGTTTTTTGTACTGCCTTCGAACGTGAGTCGGTGTTGCCCCGAACTACCGACCGGCCTTCGCCCGCCCCAGATTTACCGCTTTGAATCCCGCCTCTCCCCAGCCAATCACAAACACGCTGAATCCCTGCTGCATGCGCATTTCAATGTCGGCATCAGTCGCGGGATAGCCACACGGAACGTTGAACTCCTTGCACGCAGCGAGGACCTGTTGAATCGAGGCCTCCCACGCGGCGGCATCGAGCACACGCTGGCCGTCGGCATTGGTTGTCGAGAACACACCGCGCAGTGTGCCAGCGCCGGGAAAGAGCACGCCGATGCCCGGTACGGCTGCGATTTCACGCACGTTGGCGAGTCCTGTTTTGCTTTCGACGATCGCGAAGTTCACCAACTCACCGTTTTTGTTGAGCGGCCACACGTCGGCCTTTTGCTTGTACGCGTCGGCGCTCAGTCCCCAACGCGCGGGTGCGTCGCCCACGCTTTCGGTACGCGTGCCGCCCTGCGATGCGTAACGCATGGCCGCAATGCCGGCACGCAACTCGTCGGCGGTCTCGACATCCACAAACACAATGCCGTTGACGCCGAGATCCAGCTGCCGGCCAATGCGTTCGCGCGCGAGCTCGGGATTCTCCGCAATGCCCGGCGTCTTCACAAACAGCGGTGCCATCATGGACGACGAGTGGCCGCCGAGCTGCGCGCGTGCTGTGGTGACGCCAGCGGCAAAGTCGGCAAACGACGGGTAGCCCGTGTCGAAGTTGCCTTCCATGGTACCGTCAAAGATGTAATCGGCTCGCGTGAAGCCCACCGCGTCGGCGGCGAGTTCAGAGGCCGATTTCACGACAGCAGTGGACGATGCTGAAGTTGCCTGTGCGCCTGGTCGCGCGCGACGATTGGCCGGTGCATAGAGCCCAAACACCGGCTGCCTGGCATCGAGCAGGCTGATCACGGGATTGAGGCGCGACTGCGCGTGCGCGGCAGACGGCGCAGCGCTGATGGCCAGCCAGGCACTCGCGGCAAGCAGAGTGCGGACAGCGGGGAAGAGGTGCGGCATCGACTGGGGGATTGAGGTGGGAAGAGGACGTGGGCGCGTTCAGACGCGACGGGAATTATTCAGTCGTCGTGCGTGGCTTCGTACTTGGCCTGCTCAAAGACGCGGTCTGTGGCTTGCGCCTTGTCCCGACGCTTGGCCGCCTGCATGGCCAGGCCGCGCGTACTCGATGTCTTGAGCGACGGTAGTGAAAGCAGCTTGTCCACGTGTTCAGAGTTACACGCCGGGCAGCGCACGATATCACCGGTGCGTACCAGCTGTTCGAATGTGGCTTCGCAGCCCTGACACGAAAAATCAAACATCGGCATGACGATTACCTCGAAGGGATATTGTGTATGCTTGAACTTACCGGCGAGCGCGACATCGCGGTGACGGCATCAGGATGTGGCATACACATGCGTTTCCGCCTCTGCACCCGGATGCACCACGGCGCCGTAGCGCGCCGGCCCCACCGTTTGCGCATAGCGCCAGATCGCACCCGACTGAGAATCATGACGGCGCGGCACGTATTGCGCGCGACGCTGTTGGAGCTCATCGGCGGTCAGCGCCACATCAATCGTACCCGCGTCGGTATCAATGGTGATGATGTCTCCGTTGCGGAGCAGGGCGATGGGTCCGCCGAGCACCGCCTCCGGCCCCACATGCCCCACGCACAGCCCGCGCGTGGCACCCGAGAAACGACCGTCGGTCACGAGGGCCACCTCTTCACCCATGCCCTGTCCATAAATGGCCGATGTGGTGGAGAGCATTTCGCGCATGCCCGGTCCGCCGGCCGGTCCTTCGTTTCGAATGACCAGCACGTCGCCCGTTGTGTAGCGCTGGCTCATCACGGCGGCCATGCACTCCTCCTCACTTTCAAACACCAGCGCGGGGCCGCTGAAGTGGCGCTTGTTGCAGCCGGCTACCTTTACCACCGCACCGTCGGGCGCGAGCGATCCGCGCAGCGTTACCAAGCCACCAGTGGGTGAGAGCGCCGCCGAAACGGGACGCACCACCTGCTGGTCTGTGGGCAACACCACGTGGGCCAGATTCTCCGCCATGGTTTTGCCGGTGACCGTGAGGCAGTCGCCGTGCAGGAATCCGCCGTCGAGCAACGCTTTCAGGATGATTGGCACACCGCCTACGTTGTGTACGTCGCTGGCCAGAAACCGCCCACCGGGCTTGAGATCGGCGATGAGCGGCGTGCGGCGGAACACCTCGCCTACGTCGAACAGGTCAAAGCGAATACCGGCTTCGTTGGCCAGAGACGGCAGGTGCAGTGCGGCGTTGGTGGAGCCACCGGTGGCGGCGACAATGGTTGCGGCGTTCTCCAGCGCTTGGCGGGTGACGATTTGACGCGGCCGGGGACCGTCGCGGACCAGTCGCATGATGGCAGCGCCCGCGGCATCGGCCCAAGCGGGGCGATCGTCATGTGTGTTGGGCGGACTGGACGAGCCCGGCAACGCCAGACCGATCGCCTCGGCGACGTAGGCCATGGTGTTGGCGGTGTATTGTCCGCCGCAGGCACCCGGTCCGGGACAGGCGACTTTTTCCAGACTGGTGAGCTCTTCGGTAGTGATGCGACCGACCGCATGGGCGCCGACGGCTTCGAATACGTCGAGAACGGTTACGTCATTTCCGCGGTATTTTCCGGGCATTATAGAGCCACCATACAAAAACACAGACGCCACGTCCAGCCGAAGCATGGCCATCATCAGGCCTGGCAGTGTCTTGTCGCAGCCAGCGATTCCGATCAGCGCGTCGTAGCAATGGGCGCGCACGGTGAGTTCCACCGAGTCGGCGATGATCTCGCGGCTCACCAGTGACGCCTTCATGCCACGGTGGCCCATGGCCGTCACATCGGTCACGGTGATCGTCGTGAACTCGCGCGGCGTGCCGCCCGCGGCCTTCACCGCCGCCTTGGCACGCTCCGCCTGCCACTTGAGACCAATGTTGCAGGGTGCGGCTTCATTCCAGCTCGAGACAACTCCCACCAGCGGCTGGCCGATGTCGCGCTCGTCGAGTCCCATGGCGTAGAAGAACGACCGGTGCGGGGCGCGCTCAGGACCTTCGGTGGCGTGGCGGCTGGGGAGGGTACGCTTGTCCATCAAGACTCCGTGCGGGAAGAGGTGGAAACGGCGGGAAACGGCGGGAAACGGTAGCGGCGAACGACGGGGAACGGCGGTGGGGACAGTTCACGATACGGACGAGGCCGCACCAACGGAAAAACGCAACCCAACGCTCGAGCCGATCCTCGCGTAGATTTCGTATCAGGTCAAGCCCCTCCCGGTCCCCTTGCGTTTTTTGCGTTTGGGGGAAGGTTTGGGGATCCTACCCGACCTCTGGAGAGATGCTGAATGAAGGTGCTCGCCGCTGGTGCAGTTGTTGCCACCGCTCTCATTGTCACGATCGTGTCTGTCAGCAATGGCCGACCGGCCGATGACGTGCGCTGGTCCAATATTGACGTATCCACTTCGTTGTATCCGGCCACGTCGCTCGGTGCGTCGCACCCCTTCGCGTATGGCATGGCGCAGCCACCGTCACCGGCCGTGGAGCGAGCCCTGCTTTCGCGCGCGAGCACGCCGATTCCCACGGTGCTCACCAGCACGTCGTTTACGCGTACGGCCAGTATGGCCCCCACGCGAGCGCTCGGCGCACGCGGCATTAGCATTGACGCGCTCGATGCGGTGATCAATCGCTACTGCGGTCAGTGCCACAACCAGACCATGAAGCGCGGCAATTTGGTGCTGCGTGATTATTCGCTCGACACGATCATGGTTAATCGTGCGCTCTCGGAAAAGATGATCCGCAAGCTGCGCGCCGAAATGATGCCGCCGCCCGGATCGCGCCGACCCAAGGGTGACACACTGTTGGCGCTCGTGGAAACGATGGAATCGCTCATCGATAATGCGGAGCCCATCAATCCGGGATCGCGCGTTTTTCAGCGTTTGAATCGTCCTGAATATGAGCGCGTTGTTTCCGATCTGTTGGGCGTGGCAATCAATGCGGGCGACTATCTGCCGCTCGACACCAAAAGCGCGAACTTTGACAACATCTCTGATGCACAGGCGCTTTCCGCCACACTGCTCGACGCATATCTGAACGCCGCGGCGGCAGTGAGTCGCATGGCGGTTGGTGATCGCAATGCGGCCCCGAAGCAAACCACGTATCGCACGTCGCCGTTTACCTAGCAGCATCCGTGGGACCACGAGGAAGGCACGCCGTACGGTTCGCGTGGCGGACTGGTGGTGCGCCACACGTTTCCCGCCGACGGTGAGTATGAGCTCCGCATGAACGTTGGTGGCGGTGTTGGTCTGCACGTGGAAGATCTCGATATTTCCATTGATGGTGAACAGGTCGCACTGCTGCACTACGACAAGGGCATCGCGCGCAACGGCCTTTCCGCAGACGCACCGGCTGGTGCCGACTATGTGCGCAGTTCGCCCATCAAGGTGAAGGCGGGACAGCGCGTGGTGTCGGTGGCGTTCGTGCGCCGAAACGATGGTCCGTACGAAGATCTCATTCGTCCCACCGATTGGTCGCGCGCGTCGGGAGGTACTGGTGCGCCCGGCACCACGGAACCGCCGCCACTGATGGACGTGCTCATCGCGGGTCCATACAACGTCACGGGCGTATCTGAATCGCCCAGTCGGGCGCGCTTGTTCACCTGCCGCCCCACCGAACAGAAAGCCCAACGGGCCTGCGCGCAAAAAATTCTTGGCACGCTTGCCACGCGGGCTTATCGTCGTCCTCTTACAGAGCACGATCGCAGCAGCCTGATGTCGTTCTACGACCGTGCGGCCACACACCCAACACACGGCTTCGAAGACGGCGTGCGCACCGCGCTCCAGGCCATGCTGGCCAGTCCACATTTCATCTTCCGCTTTGAGGGCACGCCGGATAACGCGGTGGCCGGATCGGACGTCGCGATTGGTGACACCGAGTTGGCATCGCGCCTGTCATTCTTTTTGTGGGGCACGATCCCGGACGCTCGTCTGCGGTCGCTCGCCGAAAAAGAACAGCTGTCGCGGCCCGCCACGTTGCAGGCTGAGGTCAAGCGCATGCTGGCCGACCCGCGTGCGCAGGCCCTGTCCACGCGATTTGCGGCGCAGTGGCTGCGCTTGCAGGATCTGGAGAAGGTGCATCCCGATGCGTTTCTCTTCCCCGACTACGATCTGCAGCTCGCCGCGTCCATGCAACAGGAAACGGAGCTGTTTTTTGACTACCTGGTACGCAATGACAAGAGTCTGTTTGAACTTTTCAATGCAGACTACACATTTGTAAACGAGCGTTTGGCTCGACACTACGCGATTCCGGATGTCTCCGGCCCGACGTTCCGTCGAGTGGCGTACACCGAACCGGATCGCCGCGGCATTTTGGGTCATGGCAGCGTGCTGGTCCAGACATCACTCGGCAATCGTACGTCGCCCGTGTTGCGTGGCAAGTGGGTAATGGAAGTGCTCATTGGTATGCCACCGCCACCGCCCCCGCCCGATATTCCCGACCTCGAGCAGACGCAGGACAGCAAGGACGGCAAGCCGCTCACCACGCGCGAGCGCATGGAAATGCACCGTGCCAATCCCACGTGCAACTCCTGCCATCAGTACATGGACCCGATTGGTCTCGCCCTCGACAACTTCGACGTGACCGGTCGCTTGCGTTACCGCGAAAACGGCGCACCGCTGGACACGCGCGGTACGATGTACGACGGCATGGAAGTCAGCACGCCGGCCGATCTGAATGCGTCGCTGCTGTCACGTCCGATTCCGCTGGTGCGTTCGTTCTCGGAAAACCTCATGGCATTCGCGATCGGTCGACGCGTAGAAGACTTCGACCAACCGGCCATTCGCAAGCTCGCCCGCGAGGTTGCCACACAGGATTACCGTATTTCGGCGTTCGTGCTGGGCGTGGTGAACAGCCAGGCGTTTCGGACCAAGCGCGTGGAGCCACGTGTGGCCGATGACATGCAGCATTGAGCAATGTTGAGCAGTGTTGAGCAGCAAGCAGCAGCAGCAGTGAGCAGCAGTGAGCAGCAAGCAGTGAGCAGCACCTGAGCTTCGACTAACCCGCACCGACAACTCCGATGAACTTCCTCACGCACAAGTATTTGCATCGCCGCACGTTTCTTCGTGGACTCGGCGCGGTGGTCGCACTGCCGTACCTCGACGCCATGGAACCGGCCGGCCGGGCGTTCCGAAAGTTCGGCGCCGTTGGCGAGGCTACGGGCAAGACGCGACTGGTCGCGATTGAATCGGTGCATGGGGCGGCGGGCAGCAATGCGTGGGGCGCCACCAAACATCTCTGGGCGCCGGAGGGCATCGGGCGCAACTTCTCATTCAACGAAGACAGCGCACTCGCGTCGCTGGAACCGTGGCGCAAGTATCTCACCATCGTGAGCAACACAGACGTGCGCATGGCCGAAGCGTTTGAGGCACCGGAGATTGGTGGCGATCACTTCCGCTCGAGCGCGGTGTTCCTCACGCAGTCACATCCCAAGCAGACGCAGGGCTCCGACCTGTACGTGGGCACATCGTTTGATCAGATCGTGGCGCGCCACATCAGTCAGGATACGCCGATTCCATCCATGCAGCTGTGCATCGAGAATCTCGATCAGGCAGGCGGCTGTTATTACAACTATGCCTGTGCGTACACGGATACCATCAGCTGGGCCTCGCCCAGTGATCCGCTGCCCATGATTCGCAATCCGCGCACGGCGTTTGACCTGCTCTTTGGTGCGGGCTCCAACAACGCCGACCGCAGTGCGCGTCGCCGGGAAAACAGCAGCATCCTGGACTGGGTCGTGGGCGAAATGACAACGCTGCGTCGCGACCTCGGCGCCGCCGATCAGCTGCGCGTCGATCAGTATCTCGAAAACGTGCGCGAACTCGAACGCCGCATTCAATCGGTGGAAGCGAAAAACTCAAGCGGCGAAGAACGTGCGTTGCCCGAAGCACCAACCGGCGTCCCGGATTCGTTTACTGAGCACATGCAGCTCATGTTCGATATTCAGGTGCTGGCGTTTCAGTCGGACATGACGCGTGTTTTCTCGTTCAAGACGGGACGCGATGCGTCGAGCCGAGTGTATCCGGAAAGCGGCACGAACAAGGGCTTTCACCCGGCCTCGCATCACGGTGGACGCGAGTCGGCGATTCTCGATTTCAACCTCATCAACAAGTTTCACGTCAGCCTGCTGCCGTATTTCCTGGACCGTCTCAAGAACACGCCAGACGGCGACGGTAGCCTGCTCGACTCAACGCTCATCATGTACGGCTCACCAATGGCCGACGGCAACCTGCACAACCATCGTCGTTGTCCGCTCCTTCTGCTCGGCGGTGGCAATGGTATGCTGGCTGGCGACGCGCATCTCAAGGCGCCCGATGGCACCCCGATGGCTGACGTGATGCTCTCGTTGCTGCACAAGTTTGGTGTGCCGGATGTGCACAGCTTCGGTGACAGCATCGCGCCGTTTGCCCTCTACACCTGAGCCGCGCCATGCGAGTCGTATTGATCGCCGCATCTTGGATTGGTTTCACCGGCGCCGTGGTAGCTGCCGCCGAGGCGGCGAGCAGTTACTCCGTTCCTGAAGCCGCGTCGGCCTATGTCTTGTCGGCGCGTTCTGCAGGGTTGGCACCCACGCCGCTGGTAGATGCGGCGCGACGCGGTGACATGGCCGCCGTACGCGAGTTGCTCTCCAGTGGCGCAGATGTCAACGAAGCCAGCGGCGACGGTATGACGGCGCTCCACTGGGCGGCCTACCGTGGCGATGAAACGCTCACGGCGGCGCTGCTCAAGGCCCGGGCTTCGCTCGACGCGGTCACACGTCTGGGCAGTCATACGCCGCTGCACGTGGCCAGTCGAAACGGACACGGAACTGTTGTGGCGCTGTTGCTCAAGGCAGGCGCGCCGGTGGATGCGCGCACACTGGGTGGTGCTACGGCGCTGCATCTGGCAGCCGAAGGTGGTGACTCGCTCGCGGTCGTGGCGCTGTTGCGCGGTAAGGCCGATCCGAATGCCGCTGAAAAGGAGTGGTCGCAGACGCCGCTGATGTTTGCGGCCGCCGCGAATCGTGCCAGTGCCATCACCGCGTTGCTGTCCAACGGTGCGGATCCGGCGCGCAACACTGACGTGGTTGATCTCACCGCTCGCACAGCGCGTGAACAGGCGGCGGCGCGGCGGCGCAACGAAGTGCTGTTCTCATTCCTGCCGCAGACGATCAAGGATTCGATTCTCAAGGCGCAGACACGCCCACCCGCCGATCGGCCAGCGGCGGGCAGCAGCAACTCCGATAGCACGGCGAAAGCGGCGCTCGATTCGGCGGCGGCGGTGGCGAATGCGGACACGTCGCCACCTGTCTATCGCGCCACCACCAACGCGCCGCCAACGAACGAGCTCACGGCACGGCAGATCCAGATCGCGATTGATTCCGGACGTGCGGTATTGCGCGCGGCCGATGCGGCAAAGGAAGGTGTGCAGACCGACACGTCAGACGGTCAGGTAGCTGGATTTGAGGGCATGGTGGGAGGCATGGGGGGCATGACGGCGCTGCATCACGCCGTGCGTCAGGGCAACGCTGAAGCAGCGCTCGCGCTGCTCGATGGCGGCGCCGACATCAATCAGGTCACGGCCACCGACAGCACGTCGCCACTGCTTCTGGCGGCGATCAACGGACACTTTGATCTGGTCATGGAGCTCATCAAGCGAGGCGCCAATGTGAAGATCGCCAGTACGGCGGGTGCAACGCCTCTGTACGCGGCCATCAACACGCAGTGGTTGCCGAGATCGCGTTTTCCGCAACCGCAAGCGGTACAGGTACAAAAGACCACGCACATTGAAGTCATGACGGCGCTGCTCAATTCGGGCGCCGACGTAAATGTGCGACTCAAAAAGAATCTGTGGTACTTCGCCTTCAACAACTGCGGCAACGCCAACTGTGGTCTTGAGTATCTCGACAGCACCACCGCATTCTGGCGGGCCGCGTACGCGGTAGACGTTGAAGCCATGCGTCTGCTCAAGGAGCACGGTGCAGATGATACGCTGCCCTCGCGCGTACCGCCGCGTCGCGCGCGCCCGCAGGCTGCAACGCGCGCTGCCTCTGCCACCGACAGTGCGGCCCGAACGCCAGCCGATAGCGCGAGCGCGAAGTCGGGCGTACGCGTGCCTGGCACGGTCGCTGCAACCCGCGCGATTGCTGCGGCGCGTCCACCGTCCGTCGCATCGGAGTTGGGCGATGAGATTCTGCAACCCGGCGGCGGGCCCGGGACCGAGGGACGCGGTGGAGCGCCATCGCTTGATCCAGCTACCGATTCCGCGTCCAAAGCTGTGCCGCCCGGGCTCGGCGTCTATCCCATTCACGCGGCCGCCGGTGTCGGATACGGTAACGGATTTGCCGGCAACTCACACCGCCATGCACTCGGCGGTTGGATGCCGTCAATGAAGTATCTGGTGGAGGAACTCGGGGCTGATGTCAACGCGCGCGACAACAACGGTTACACGCCGCTGCATCACGCGGCTGCTCGTGGTGACAACGAGATGATTCGCTATCTCGTGAGCAAGGGTGCAGACGTGAAAGCAGTTTCACGGCGTGGACAGACCACGGTGGATCTGGCCAACGGGCCGGTGCAACGACTGCGGCCGTTTCCGGAGACCATTGCGTTGCTTATGTCGCTCGGTGCAAAGAACAGCAATAGGTGCGTGAGCTGTTGATCATGTCAGTTGCCGGGATCAGCCGGCGGCTTTGATCAACAGCTGCATGTGTGCGTCGGCTTGTTGCAATCCGCCTTCTCCACCGCTCCAGTTCACGCGACCATCGGCGTTGAGATCGGTACCGGATACAAGCTGCTCACACAGCGACGCCATCTGACCAACCAGCGCGGCGGCATCGGCTGCATCACTCGCCGAGCGAATACGTTCGGCGAGTGCAATGATCTGGTCCGCACGATCGATCGTGCTGCGAGCGGCGGTGGCCACATGTTCCGCGTGTGTTGTCACTCCGGCCGACGCACCCTCGCTCTTGGCGGCGAGCTCCACATGCGACGCGACACCGGCAGCGGCCTTTTTGAGGCCGTACCCTTTGCCCGGTCCCGATGTCACGACCGTGGGATCGAGCGCGTGAATAACGTGGCCGGCATGCGTCTGCATGGCCTGCAGATTGGTTGGCGTACGCGCAGCGAAGGCTGCGTGCTGTGCCGCCACCCTGGCCTCGGTGTGTGCGATGGTGAGCAGCCCCACCTTGTCGGGTGTGCTCGGGAAACGCACCAGCACGTGGCCCACGTGCGTGCCCACGGCGCCCGGTGGCAGCACGATGTCCGGCGCGGTCGTGGGTGCAGTCGAGCTCTGGGGCGATGCGGCGGTCGCTCCGGCTGACACTGTTGCCGGCGTGCCGGACAGCGTTGCCATGGTCCGCACGGCACCCTGAGCAGGCACACCCGTGATGGTGACGATCTGGTTGTCAAACGCCGCGCGCAACGAGTCATTGGTGCTGACCACGAACCGGCGACGCCGAAACTCATCGGCCGACAAGCCGGACTTTTCGATAAGCTCTGAGAGCTGCGTGCGCAGCGCCACCTGCAATCGTTCCTGTCCCTCAGGTGTCTTGTTGCGCGGATGCGCCATCTCGGCGTTGAGCGAGTCCTGCAACTTGAGCAATGCCACGTGCACGGTGGCCAGCTGCTGCAGCTCGGCCACAGTGAGCGAACTCGTCGCCGCGCTCGCCGGTGGCGCTTGACTCAACGCCGCGTTCATTGGCATTGTGAGGAGCAGCGGCGCGAGAAGCGGGACCAGCAACGAAGGCAGTCGAAATCTCAGCATGCGCGGTGGGCGAGAGCGAGAGGAGGCAGCAGGGACTGGCGCTGTCAGGTTACGCGCCACAGAATCAGCACGTTGGCTTAATGCGTTTCCTACCGGAGAATATATGTCTGCCAAGGTTTTTGTGCCCCACCTCGTTTCTACTCTTGTATTGAGCCTTTCTTGCGCGGTTGTCGCCTGGGCTCAGACGCCATCAACCAGCGCCACACGCAACATGGGCGGCGGACAATGCACCGCCAATCGCTACAACTGCGCTGACACACCCAATCCACTGCCCGCACCCAACACGGTGTGGATGGAAGAAATGACGTGGATGGATGTGCGCGACGCCATTGCGTCGGGCAAGACGACGGTGATCGTGACTACAGGCGGCATGGAGCCCAACGGTCCGTGGCTTGTCACAGGCAAACACAACTACGTGCTCAAGGCCAACTGCGATGCGATCGCACGCCAGCTCGGCAACGCGCTGTGCGCGCCCACGCTCAAATTTGTGCCGGAAGGCCGCATTGAGCCTGCTTCGGGACACATGACCAGTCCGGGTACGATCAGCGTGCAGGAAACAACATTCCGCGCCATGCTCACCGATATCGTACACAGTCTCAAGCAGCACGGTTTCACGAACATCATCCTGATTGGTGACAGCGGTGGCAATCAAAACGGACAGCGCGCCGTCGCCGACTCACTCACCGCGCTGTGGAGCGGTTCGCCGGTGGTTGCTCACGTGCAGGAGTACTACGACTACGCCAAGGTGGCCGAGCACATGAAGTCGCGTGGTTTGGTGAGCGGCACATCGGACGGGTTGCACGATGATCCCGTGATCACGTTGAACATGATGATCGCTGAGCCGTCGTCAGTGCGATACGACGCGCGCGTGCAAGCGAAACTTGCAACGATTGATGGCGTGTCGATTGCCGACAAATCCCGAGCGGAAGCGTGGGCCCGGGAGATAGTTGCCTATCGCGCCACGATGACTGTGGATGCGATCAACCAGGCGATCACGAACAAAGGAACCCTGCCTCGGGCTGCACGCCCGGCTCCCTGACGGCGCAAGGCCGCAACTACACTACAACCATACGTTCCACGCATGCTGCTGACGCTTTCCCTGGCAATGATGCTGGCGGCACCAGACACTTCCCACTGCCTGGCTGCCGCTGATTTCCTGCGCGACACGCAGCAGATGCAAGCGCTTGTCGAACCTGACACCATCAATGACTGGCGCACGCAGAAGAAGCTGGTCGGCTGCCGGATTACGGCCGCTGGTGGCACAACGCTTCCCTTGCGCGACGAAGCCATTCGCTTCTACGACCGACTGCGCGCGGCCACGTGGACGCGAACTCCCGATCCGCGCGACGCACCTGGCGAATCGTCGCTGCGATTTCGTTTCAGGCAATCCGATTGTTTGTTCAATGTCACGCGCGATGCCATGCTCTTTACCGATGCGGAGGAACAAGTGAACGAAGCGCTCATGATCAAGTCCGGCGAAAGCCGATACCACGTGTTTGTGATGTGTACCGCTGCCTTACCTGCGGCCGATCGCGAGGGAGAATCATGATGTCGATCCGAACGTTCACCGCCACGTTCGCCGTAATCTCTTCCACTGTTGCCGTGCCGGCCGCGCACGCGCAGCCACGCGTGAATGTCACGCTACCTACCGCTCGCGCAACGGCTCCGCTGGATGGCCGCCTGTTGCTGATGTTCTCCACCGACTCCTCAGCCGAACCGCGCTTTCAGCTATCGTACGGTACGAATACACAACAGGTATTTGGTGCCGACGTTACAGCCTGGGCGCCCGGTAACGCACAACCAATACCCACCGATGCCTTTGGCTATCCGGTGCGCGCCATGCGTGATCTGCCGGCCGGTACGTACCGCGTGCAGGCCATGCTCAACCGCTACGAAACCTTCAACCTGTCCGACGGGCGCAAGCTCTCGCTCCCACCCGACAAAGGGGAAGGCCAGCAGTGGGCTCGCAAGCCGGGCAATCTCTACAGCACGCCTCAGACCGTTCGGTGGGACCCCACACAAGGCCGCACGCTCACGCTGTCGCTCGACAATGAAGTGCCGCCTGTGGCCGACTTCGCCACAAAAGAAACGCCCTACGTAAAGTATGTGCGCATTCGCAGCGAGCGACTCTCAAAGTTCTGGGGTCGCGACATGTATCTCGCGGCGTGGGTCACATTGCCATTCGAGTTTGCGGCACATCCCGATGCCCGGTATCCGCTGGTGATCAATCACGGACACTTCCCGTCGTCTGTTGACGGGTGGCGTGAAACACCGCCCGATCCCACCCTCATACCCGACTACAGCACGCGCTTTCAGTTGGCGGGATACAACCGCATTCAACAGGAGCTGTCGTATGATTTGTTCAAGAGTTGGACGGGACCAGGCTTCCCGCGCGTGTTGCTGGTCCAGATCCAGCATGCCACACCCTTTTACGACGACTCCTACGCGGTAAACTCCGCCAACAACGGCCCGTACGGCGACGCCATTCAGTTCGAGCTGATTCCCGAGATCGAAAAACGATATCGCGGATTGGGTGAGGGTTGGGCCCGCTTTGTGTATGGCGGCTCAACGGGCGGATGGGAAGCGATGGCCGTGCAGATGTTCTACCCGGACGACTACAACGGAGCGTGGATTGCCTGCCCGGATCCAATCGACTTCCGTCATTACACCGTGGTTGATATTTACAGCGACTCCAATGCGTACCATGAGCGTGGTCCCTTCCGGCGCACACTGCGTCCGGGCAATCGAAACTCACTCGGTCATTTGAGCGCCACGCTGCAGGACATGAACTTTTTTGAGTTGGCCAAGGGCAGTCGAGGACGATCGGGAGACCAGTGGGACGTGTGGGAGTCGGTGTTTTCTCCCGTTGGCCCCGACGGATATCCGGCGCGCATCTGGGACCGTATCACCGGGGCCATTGATCCTCAAATCGCGGCATACTGGCGAACGAATTACGATCTTTCGCACATTCTCGAGCGTGACTGGCAGACACTCGGCCCCAAACTGCGCGGGAAGCTCCGTATCTATGTGGGCGACATGGACAACTACTATCTCAACAACGCGGTCTACGAAGTTGAGAAGTTTCTCAAACGGGCCGACCCGCCTGCCGATGCGGTGGTCGATTACGGAGATGGCGCTGAACATTGCTGGAACGGTGACCACACCCGCAGCAACGCATATTCGCGATTGCGATATCCGCAAATGGTGCTGCCGTGGGCTGTGGAGCGCATGCTGCAAACGGCACCAGCAGGCGCAGACCTCCGCAGTTGGCGATATTGACTGATCAGGGTGCGTTCGCTCGTCTCGCGTCGCGCCCGTCATCAGTGCTCACCGCTTGTTCTCTCTTCGGCCTCATTACATGCGCCGTTCTTCAAGTTTCGTCTCCACGATTGTCACAGCGGCAGTTGTGGCCTGCTCGATCGATGCAACATCGCTGTCGGCCCAGATTGTCTGGCCCGATGAAGGGCCGCGCACGTGGGCTCCACGTGCCACCGATCCGGCCATCACGGCCGATGACTTGCGGACGCGTCTCTATCAGTTCGCTGACGACTCCATGAAAGGCCGCGAAGTCGGCACGCTCGGCAATGTCATGGCCACCGCCTACATCGCGGCCGAGTTCGAGCGACTGGGACTGCTGCCCGCCGGTGAGAACGGCACCTACTTTCAAACGCTGGATTACGGACGCGTGACCTACAACGGCGAACGCGTTCGGCTCGCCGTGGGCAACGCCGCGCTCACGCCCTCCATCGACTGGGTGCCGCTGGTACCAAACGCCGGGTCACAAATCGCCGGCGTCGCGGCCATGCAATCACTGCCAACCGTGTTTGGAGGACAGTACGGAGACACCGCCACGCAGTTTGATCCGCAGCTGATACGTGGCCGAGTGGTTGTCTTTACCGCGTCACCCGCATCGCCTCCCGGTAGCGCGCGCTTAACGCTAAACGTCACCGCCGCGCCAAGCGCTGGTGCGGCTGCGATTCTGGTGATCTCCGAGACGCTGCCCGAGACGTCTTTCCGCGAGCGCGTCACGGTTATGCCAACAGTGCGTGGAACAACGGTGGGCGCTGCGATCACCGAAGGCGTAGCGGAGCGCATTTTTGGTCGCCCGATTGCGCAACTGACCGTTGGCGACACCGGTCAGCCTGTATCGGGAACGTGGACGTACGAACTCACCGCATTGGAGTATCCCACACGCAATGTGCTGGCCATTTTACCCGGTGCTGATCAAGCGCGCAAAGAGCAGTATGTTTTGATTGGTGCGCACAGCGACCACGTGGGCATGGTGCGTGGTGCGGCACCGGAGCACGATTCATTGCGTGCGTTCAACACCGTACTGCGACCGCAGGGTGCCAATGATCGCGTCGCCATCAACTCGGTCACGCCGGAGCAGTGGACCCAGGTGAATGCACTCATCGCGAAGGCACGCGCGATTCGTGGGCCGCGCATCGACACCGTGAATAACGGAGCGGATGATGACGGCAGCGGCACGGTAGTCATGCTGGAAATCGCAGAACGCATGGCCACCGGTCCGCGACCGGCGCGTTCCATCATCTTTCACTCGCACGCGGGCGAAGAAAAAGGATTGCTCGGATCTGCCTGGTGGACCGAACATCCCACGGTGCCACTCGATTCCATCGTGGCCGCACACAACATGGACATGCTCGGCAAGGGTCGCGTAACCGATGTGCAGTTTGGCGGACCGAACACCGTGCAAATGCTCGGCTCGCGCCGAGTCTCGCTGGAGTTCGGCGACATGATTGATTCACTGAATGCGGTGCGTGATGAACCCATGGTGATTGACTACTCATGGGATCGCACCAATCGTCTCAATCGCTTTTGTCGTTCCGATCAGGTGAGCTATATCCGCAAGGGCATCCCCACCACGTATTTCTCCACCGGATACTCGCGCGACTACCATCAGGCCACCGACGAGCCACAGTATATCAACTACGACCAGAGTGCGCGTGTCGCGCGATTTGTGCACGACATTGTACTCACGGCCGCCAATCGTCCGGAGCGTCTGCAGGTATTGCCTCGCGAGCAGCAGGACCCGGCAGCGCGCTGTGGTGGGTGAACTGCATAGGTGCTGCAGTCGGTGAACCGCATACGCGCGGCGGTGGGTGATCCGCAACGCGTACGCAGTTGCTTCACGCAAGCAACAGCGTCTCCCGATACGTCGTACCCGCGCCGTTGACCGCTTCCACAATCACTTCGCGCCCCATGCGCGACGGATTGGCGTAAAAGAGATGCGTTGTGGGCACAGCGTCCACCCATGTACGCAAGGGCGGTTTGTCCGGACCATCGTGGAGTTGCATGGCCAGTGGGTCTCGACCTTTCCGGCGCGACATGAGTCCGCGCGGGACACCGTCTTCAATCCACGTCACGCGCCAGTTGTCGTCCCACGCCCAGACATTGGCCACGATTTCGTCGGGCGCAGACGTGTCGGCACCGCGCGCGTAGAGTCGCATTTGATGATCGGCGCCTTGGCCAGTACTCTGGTAACGCCACGTCACGGCTGAGTCATTGGCGTTGAGCACGAGGTAGCCGTTGGGCGTCCCGTCGTAGCAAATGGGCCCGCTCCACCACGCACCGCACACCGCACCGGCCACCACATGCTTG
This sequence comes from Gemmatimonadales bacterium, assembly GCA_038203945.1. Taxonomy (GTDB): domain Bacteria; phylum Gemmatimonadota; class Gemmatimonadetes; order Gemmatimonadales; family Gemmatimonadaceae; genus JAABRT01. The sequence continues at coordinate 8,800 of JBBRDJ010000041.1, read as the reverse complement.
GGTCCACCCTCGTGCACATGTTCAAGTTCGTGCTGATGTCCGGACACGATGCAGGCCGAGTACGGCTCGAGCAGGCGATACAGTGCTTCGCGGTTCATGGTGGAGTTGCCCGTACTGGGCAGGCGTGCGTCAGACACCCGCATGTCAAACGTGCTCAACGCCGGAATGTGCTGGATGACCACGACCGTGCGCCCCGCCTCGACCGTGGCCAGATCGGCCGCCATCCAGTCGAGCTGTGACGCGTCGAGATATCCCAGATAGCCGGCACCGTGCCAGAACACGTTATTGAGCACGATGTAGTGCACCGCACCGATGTCCATGGAGTATGCGGTGGGCCCGAAGTAGCGGCGGTACGTGTCACTGGCACCCTCGGTGGTACGCGACTCGAAATCGAGATCGTGGTTACCGATGACCTGATAAAACGGCACGCCCATGCGCTGCACCGCCCGTTCCCACTCGGGGTAGAGTGACAAATCATCAAACATGATATCACCGCATGCCACACCGATTACGGCGCGATCATCCATGGCACCAACCGTTTTGATCACATCGGGCACTGTCTCCTTGTGCATCAGATCTGTTTCGCGTCGGTTCTGTGTTTGCGGATCGGCCAGCACGATCAGTGAGTGCCGTGCATCACCGGTGCGCGGTGTGAGTGAAAAGTTGGTGGTCTGCTCTGCGAGCGCACTGTTGAGCGGTTCATAGAATCGTGCCGTACCCGATGCGTTGCGTGCCGGTTGCCAACCCGACGGCGTGCACACGAACACAAATGGCTGCGCGCTGTCGGCCAGCAGTGTGTACGAGCCATCGGCGGCGGTCTGCACCACACTGCGGCCATCGGACACGCGCACGTTGGCCAGACCACGTCCGTTACCACTTACCCGTCCGCGCACACGTACAGGTGCGGAGAATCGCGGCAGAGTAGGCAGCGGCGCGTACGGATCGGCAGTGAGCCGCTCGGGGAGCGCCAGCGCGCCCAATGTGACACCGGTGCGGAGCAGGAAATCGCGACGTTGCATGGCTGGGTGGGTTAATGGATGATGCTCAAGCATCGCTCAAACATCGCTCAAACATCGCTCAAACATCACTCATACGGCGCGCCGGAGGAGGTTCATGCCGGTAACACGCCCGTCACGATCAATCGGACGCTAGTTTTCATACAGCTCCACGTCCACTTCTTCCCGGGTTTTTTGATGCAGTTCCTGCAGCGTTTGGCGCTACTCGTGGCTTTGCTCGGGGTGGCCATGCTCGCCGCCTCCGGAATGTTCACGCGCTGGGGCGTGTGGGATTACCGGTTTGGCTTGACGCTCTTGCGCTACTCGGCGTATGTCGGCATGGCCGCGGCTGTTCTGTCGCTACTGGCATTCGTTATATCTCGCCCGCGTGGTGGTGCATTGATTCTGCTGTCTGCTGCACTGCTCATCGGTGCCGCTACGTTTGGCCTGCCATGGTCACTGCAGCGAACGGCCCGGAGTGTCCCGCCCATTCACGATATCAGTACAGACACCAACGACCCACCGCGCTTTGTCGACGTGCTGCCGCTGCGACTCGGCGCCAGAAACGGTTCAGATTACGCCGGTGACAGCATTGCACAGTTGCAGCGCGCCGCGTATCCCGATATGCAACCCATCCAGTTGCCCGTTACCAGTGGCGAGGCGTTCACTAAGGCGTATAGCGCGGCCGAACGCATGGGTTGGGACATTGCCGGTGCCGACTCTGCGAGCGGTCGCATTGAAGCCACGGCCACCACTACCTGGTTTGGCTTCAAGGACGACGTGGTGATACGCGTGCGCGGGGACGGCAGTGGTTCGCGTGTTGATATCCGATCGATGTCGCGAGTGGGGCGAAGCGATGTGGGAGCCAACGCTGCTCGTATTCGCGCCTACCGGCAAGAGCTGGTTGCAAACCAATGAGTCCACACCCGCATGTGCTTGTTGTTGCGGCCACCACGTACGAGCTGGCAATCTCTGACGATTGGTACTCGCTGGTGAGCGGGGTTGGTCCGATTGAAGCCGCGGCGGCAACTGCGCAGGCGATCGTCGAACATCGGCCGCAGGCGATTGTGCAAGTGGGGATTGCGGGCGCACGTCGCCGGAGCCAACTCACGCCGGGCACAATCGTTCTTGGCAGCGAGTCGACGTACTGCGACATGACCCTGCACTCGGCGCTGGCACCGAGACGTATCGCCGCGCCCACGGAGTTGCTGACTGCCGCACTACGGGCCGCGCCACAAGCGCGCGTGCACGTGATTGGCACGAGTGCGCGTGTTGGAGGAAGCAGTGAGTGTGAACCGGAGGTTGACATAGAAGCAATGGAGGGATTTGCGGTGCTGCGGGCCGCGCAGCGCGCCGGCGTTCCGGCTATCGAGATCCGCGCGATTTCCAATGTGATCGAAGAAACGGATCGCCGTCTTTGGCAGTTTGACACTGGATTTGCAGCGATCGTGGCGATCACGCCGTTGATTGTACGTGAAGTACAGCGCGCGATCGAGCACGTCGCTACAGTGTGACCAACCGTTTGCAGTGATACCATCCGCCGCATGACACAACGACGCGAGCTCAGCTTTGGCTTCTCACCCTGCCCCAACGACACGTTTGCCTTTCACGCGCTTGTACACGGCCTGATTGAGGCCCCGTTCGATGTACGACCGGTGCTGCTCGACATCGAGGAGCTCAACCAGCGTGCGCACGCGGCGGAGTTCGATCTCACCAAGCTGAGTGTTGGCGCGTTCGCGGCTGTTGGCGATCGGTACCGCATGTTGCGCAGCGGTGCTGCGTTGGGCCACGGCGTGGGACCGCTCGTGGTCACGCGCGCGCCCGTTTCGCTGCGCGAGGCCGTGCGTGGACGCGTGGCCATACCCGGGCGCGAAACCACCGCGTATCAACTGCTGCGTCTGGCTGCACCGGAGCTCGGTGAACCCGTTGCAATGCGCTATGATCGCATTCTTCGCGCTGTTGCCGACGGTAGTGTAGATGCCGGTTTGATCATTCACGAAAGCCGATTTACGTACGCCGAACACGGGTTGCACAAGGCGATGGATCTGGGTGACTGGTGGGAACAGGAAACCGGCCTGCCCGTGCCGCTGGCTGGTATATGTGCGCGCAGTGATCTGTCGGCTGATATCTTTGCAGAGGCCGAACGCGCGGTGCGGGCGTCGGTGCAATACGCGTTTGATCATCCCGAAGCCAGTCGCGCGTATGTACGGTTGCACTCGCAGGAAATGTCTGACGACGTATGCAACGCACACATCGCGCTGTATGTCAACGCGCACAGCCTCGATATCGGTGAGGACGGATTGCGCGCAATCGCACGATTAACCGGATACGATACCGCATGATCTACCACCCTGCGCTTCGCGTTGCCGTAGTGGCCGCGTCCGTACTTACGCTGGGCTCGCTGACCCCCGTCTCACTGGCCACGGCCCAGCAGCAGCCACCCGCGCAAGTGCCACGACGCCTGCTCGCGGATCAGCGCGTGGCGATTGACAGCACCGATCCCGTTGACGTGATGGTCTCACGACTGGATCTGGAGCGCTACAAGGCCACCATCAAGGGGCTCACGCAGTTTGGCGATCGTCGCGCTGGCACCGATCGCAGTCGTGCGGCCATTGACTGGATTGAGGAGCAACTCAGGAACTCCGGTTGCACCAATACGGAGCGCATCACCTACGAGCATCTGCAGTTTGCGCGGCCACCGGCTGCACCGGCTGCGCCCCCCGCCGGTGACTCAGCCGACCGTCCGAATCCGGCCGTCGCGGGATCACGTGCAGCGGCCAATCGCCAAGCGGGTCCGCCTGTTGCTTCAGGTGGCGGGCGCGCTCGCGGCATTCGCGTGCGCACCGGCGTGAACAACGATTCGCTCGCACAACCCGACTCGGCGCTGCGCGCACTCAACTTGCAGCCGTCCACACCGGGTGAACGCGAGCAGGTGTATTGCACAAAGATCGGGACAACGCGTCCCGACGAGATGTACATCGTGGGTGGACACATGGACGGTATCGGCTGGGGCGAGGCCGCCAATGACGATGGCTCCGGTACTGCGATCGTGATGGAGCTGGCACGTATTTTCTCCGATCCTGCGGTGCAAACAGAACGCACCATCCGATTCATTCTCTTCAACAACGAAGAGACGGGACTCAACGGCGCGCGTGCCTACGTGCAACAACGGGAAGCATTGCAGGGCATTGAATCGCCCGCCGGCTCGGGACTGTATCCCGAACCGCGTTGGTTGGGCATGATTCAACACGACATGATGCTGTTCGATCATGGTATGCCACTGCCCGACGGAACCTATGCACCGGAGCAGCGTCCGGAAGCCGATGTCAACGTAGAGTTTCAGATGAACTCAAAGAAAACCCTAGACTCACAGGCATTGGCCTGGGCGTTTCACTCGGCCAACTCGCGCTACGCCACCGACTATCCCGTGCAGGTGGGTCCTCACATGACCAACACCGATTCCGGTCCGTTTCAGGATATCGTTGCCAGCATCAGCTTGCGCGAAAATGAACGCGGCACGCAAACGGGTAGTGGCTGGAGCCCGCACTGGCATCAGCCCACCGATTTGTTCAGTTCGTACAGCGACAAGGATTTTCGTCTTGGTCTGAACGCTGCGCAAACCACACTGGCCGCCGTGGCCAAACTTGTTGGTGCAACGCTCACGCCGTAACGCCTGATCATCTTTCTACGCATAGCGCAACGTATGGCCTACACCAAAGAGTATCTCGCGCAGGAGCCCACGCGCGCTCACGTTGACACGCTGCCAGGGCTGACGCTTTTGGAGTTCGGGGCGAAGAACTGCGGTCATTGTGCGGCGATTCAATCGGCCCTCTCCGCGGTGCTGCGTGAGCACGAAGCCGAGCACATCAAAATCGAAGATGGCAGCGGGCGCCTGCTCGGTCGGTCATTCAAGGTCAAGCTGTGGCCAACGTTCGTGGCCATGCGCGACGGTCAGGAAGTGGGGCGCGTGGTGCGTCCCTTTACTGGTGGTGAGATTGCGGCCTTGCTCGGCTGACCATCGGCGAAAGGCGTCGCATCGTGCACGCGATCGCGCTTCAAAACGAGCTTCCACGCGCGCTTTCACATGAGCTCCCACATGAGCTTCCACATGAGCTTCCAGGTGAGTTCATGCATTGTGCGTGGTTTGACGGGCGACGAGAATGAGTGCATTGTTGCACACCCGTCCCCCGCCCACAGGAGCCATTTCATGCGCCTCGACTCTTTCGCTGTTCCCGTCGCCTTGGTGGCGCTCGCGGCCACCACTGCCTGCCTCACCAATACCACGCGTGGTGCATCTGCCGATCAAGGCGTGAGCTTTTTTATCACCAGCGTTGGTCCGGGTGACGGAGCGAGGCTTGGTGGACTGGCTGGAGCCGATGAACATTGCCGCACACTCGCGGAAGCGGCCGGTGTGACCGGACAAACCTGGGCCGCATACCTGAGTGCGGCGCCCGAAGGCGGACAGCCTGCCGTGAACGCGAAAGATCGCATTGGCTCAGGCCCGTGGTACAACGCCAGCGGTACACTGGTGGCGCGTGATGTCGCGCAGTTGCACAGCGATGACAACCTGCTCGGTAAAGCCACTAGCCTCGACGAGCGCGGTCGGCCCGTGAACGGACGCGGAGATACACCCAATCAACACGATATTCTTACCGGCTCCAATCCGGACGGTACCTGGGCGGCCGACAGCACGGACACCACGTGTGCCAGCTGGACGAGCAACAGCACCGGCGCCGCGATGGTTGGGCATCACGACAAGCAAGGCGGCGGTGTGCGTCCTACGTCGTGGAACTCCGCGCACCCCTCACGCGGATGCAGCCAGCAGAATCTCGTAGGCACCGGTGGTAACGGATTGTTCTACTGTTTCGCGCGGTGAGCATTGCACAGGGCGAGCTGACAACCGAGGTCCAGCAATCCGTCTCATACGTGGGCGCGTGGTTTGCGGCCAATCAGTCGCGTCTCATCACCGCCGCCGTGCTGCTGGCGCTGGGTGTTGTACTGGCGTTCGCGCTACGATTGCTGGTGGTGCGTGTGATCACGGCGATTGAACGCGCCGTGCCGGGTCGTGCGTTCGTCACCTCGTTTCTTGGCATCGCGCGTGAACGCCGTGTTGCGGACATCATTGGTGGCATCGCATTCTGGGCTGTATTGCTCTTTTTTGTGGCCACGGCCGCTGACGCACTCGGCCTGCCGCTGCTGAGTGCCGTTGTGAAGAGCTTTTCGCTGTTTGTCCCCCGCCTGTTTACGGCGGTGCTCATTCTGATTGCCGGTCTCGTGCTGGGGAACCTCGCGCGTGGTACGGTGATGGCAACAGCCGCCACCAGCGGCACCACGCTCGGCCCGGGACTATCACAGTTGGTACGTATTGCGATCGTGACCGCCGCGATCCTTATCGCCTTGGCCGAACTGGGTGTGGACATTGCAATTCTTACGGCGATCTTTTCGGTAACCCTGGCCGCGCTGCTCGGCGGGTTTGCATTGGCGTTTGGTTTGGGTGCACGCACCGCCGTGAGCAACATCATTGGCTCGCATTACCTCAGAAAAACATTCGAGATCGGACAGGTCATTCGTATCGGCGAAGCGGAAGGCACAATCGCTGAACTCACCGCGACCTCCGTCATTCTGGATGTCCCCGACGGCCGCATGGTGATACCCGCGCAGCAGTTTGCTGAGACAGCCACGCTGTTACGCGTGGTGCGGGAACCCACATGATTGCCGAAGCACGGCTGGCGCGCGGTTTTATGGAGTCCCACCCCACGCGTGCGGCCATGTCGCTGGAGCAGGGGTCAAACGAACAAGCGGCCGCCGTGCTGCGCGCGGTGCCCACGGGTGCAGCAGCGGGCGTGGTGCGCGAGATGAACATTCCCTTCGCCGCTGACTGCCTTGTCCTGCTTGTTCAGCAGAACTTTTCTGCAGCGGCCACAGCCATCGTCTCGGCGCTTACCACAGACGACGCGGCGGCGATTGTTCGCGCTATTTCTGCAGACAGTCGCGACACGCTGCTCCAGGCGCTACCGCCCGATGTGCGCGAGATGTTGGCACGCATTCTGCCGTTCGCTGATGGAACGGCTGGTTCGGTGATGGACCCCTCGGTTTTCCGACTGCCCGACGATGTGCTGGTGGTGGACGCCCGTGCTCGTCTTCTTCGTGCAGCACGGGATTTATTGTACTACGTGTATGTGGTGGATCGAGAGCAGCATCTGGTTGGGGTGTTGGACATCCCGGATTTGATGATTGCTCGCGGTCGCGATCCTGTCAGTATTGTCATGCATCGCCATACTGACCGCGTGAATGTTTTCATGCCCGTTTCCCTTGTACGCGAGCATCCGGGCTGGCAGTCGTACCACGCCATGCCAGTGGTGGATGACGAGGATCGGCTGGTGGGTGCGATTCGCTACCAGACGTTGCGACGACTTGAACGCGAAGCCTCGGGGCGAAGCACCGAACCGTCGAAAATGACCAGCGGTGCGCCGGCCGAGTTGTTTCAACTGAGCACGTCGGGCTTTGTTGCGGGCATGGCAGCCACGGCGGGCGGTAACACGCGTGCGCTCGATCGCGTGGTCAGCGCCAACACAGAAGACGCGCAAGACGGCGAGGCCAATGGCGCGTTAAACACGAGCGGGCCGTCGGACGTTGCGCCTGATCGCACGGCCGGCAAGGCGTCCCGTGCGGAGTGATGCACAGGCAGGTTTCGCCCGACTCGCGCGCACCTTTGCCCGCGAGTTTCCCGACGAAGCGGCGCGACAGCTGGAAGACCTACCGGTCGGTGAAATCGCCCGTCTCGTACACGCGGAACCAGTGCGGTACGCAGTAGCGCTCATGGAGCAGCTGACACCACACGTTGCCGCCAACGTGTTGTCGAAACTCAAACTGGAATCGCAGCGTGACATCGTGGCCAGCATGGACCCTATGCGTACCACGGCCATGCTCGGCTGGGTTGACGACGGGCCGAGTGACGTCGTACTAGGGCTGCTCGATCCCACGCTGGCGCGTGAGTTGCGCGCCATGGCCGAGTATCCGCCGGAAACAGCCGGCCGACTCATGGATCCCCGCGCTGTTGGCTTCAAGCCCGGTACCACGGTGCAGCAGGCGCTCATACGCCTGCGCGCCACAAAAGCCCGTCGCGTCTCCGATGTGTTTTTTACGGATGACGAACGCGTGTTGACCGGTACGGTAACCATTCAGCAACTGGCGCTGGCCGATCCGAACTCGTTGCTCGAAACGCTGGTGCAGCCAACTGTTGCCGTTCAGGCGATAGACTCGCAGGAAGAAGTGCTCGAGCGCTTTGACAAGGGACGCGTTACAAGTTTGCCGGTGGTGGACTTTGAAGGACGTCTGCTGGGTGTGATTCGGTACCACACGCTGGCTCAAACAGCGCAGGAGGATGTGGCCGCCGACATGCTGTCCATGGTGGGTGCCAGCCGACAGGAGCGCGCGATGTCGCCGGTGCTGTTTGCGGTGAGAAAACGCCTGCCGTGGCTGGAAATCAATCTCGCCACGGCGTTTCTGGCCGCCTCAGTGGTTGGGTTGTTTGAAGACACGATTGCGCGATTTACCGCGCTGGCCGTGTTGTTGCCGGTAGTGGCCGGACAATCGGGCAACACCGGTGCGCAGGCGCTGGCCGTGACCATGCGTGGACTTGCCATGCGCGAGATCCGCATCAGTCAATGGCCGCGTGTGGTGCGCAAGGAAGCCAGTGTGGCGTTGATCAATGGTATTGCGGTGAGCCTCACCACCGCAGCGGGCGTGTGGATCTGGAGTCGTTCAACGGGACTCGCGCTGGTGATCGGGACGTCGATGGTAAT
>JBBRDJ010000040.1:0-28238 GCA_038203945.1 Gemmatimonadales bacterium | reverse complement strand
CGTGGTGACCGAGGTGACGTTCTACAACAAGCTGTCCACCGACGCGCTGGTAAACCGCATTCTTCCGCCATCGCTCGGCACCGGCGCCACGGCGCGTCTCGAGAATGTGGGCCAAGTCCGGAACCGCGGTTTCGAAGCACTCCTCACGCTGCAGTTGCTCAAGCGCGACAACATCGGCTTTGACATAACGTTCAATGGCAGCACCACGCGCAACGTATTGGACACGCTGAGCGGAGTGCCCAATATCGTGCTCTCGTCCACCCAGCAGAACCGCGAAGGCTTCCCGCTCAACGGCTTTTGGGTGCGAGATCTCACGGGCTTCGAGGACAAGAACGGCGATGGCATCATCCGCTACAGCGCTGACGCCGCGCTCAACGAGATCTTCGTCACCGATACAAACGTGTACCTCGGCAACGCGCTCCCCACCCGTGAGCTGGTGGTCACCCCGGGGCTGGATCTGCTCGGGAACCGTCTGCGCCTCACAGCCCAACTCGACTACCGAGGTGGGTTCAAGACCTACAACAACACCGACCGCATCCGCTGCGCCAGCCGCAATAACTGCCAGGCGCTCTTCGATAAGAACGCGCCACTGGCCCAACAGGCGGCCGTGGCATTGGTGCGCGATCATCCAAGCCGCTCGGTCGCCGGCTACATCGAAGACGGTGATTTTTTACGACTGCGCGAACTCTCGCTCGTGGGCACCCTGCCCGCGAAGTGGGCCGCCATTGCGCGGGCCCGCACGCTCACGGCCACGGCCAGCGTCCGCAACGTCGGCATTCTCTGGACCAAGTTCAGCGGCGTGGATCCGGAAGCTTTCGCGACCACGGTAAACACGCCCTCAATTTTCCAGTCCTTTGCCCCCCCGACCTATGTGTCGTTCCGCTTCACCTTCGGCTTCTAACGGGAGAGCGCCCAACATGTCTGTTCATTCCCATCTTCGCGCGCTCCGCAACCGCTTGCCGAGCCTGTCGGTTCGCGCGCTTGCCCCGTTGGCTGTGGCCGTCGCGCTCTCAGCCTGTACTGCCACGGAAGTTCTCGAGGTCACCGACCCCGACATCATCAATCCGTCCGATGTCACCTCGGCGGCCGGCGCCGACGCGGTGCGCCTTGGGGCACTCGCGCGCTTCAACGCCGCTACCAGTGGCGCCGAAAGCCTGATCCAGCTGGGCGGGCTCTTCTCGGATGAATGGAACAATGGTGATTCGTTCATCGCCCGACAGGAAATCGACCAGCGCGTGGTCACTCCGGAAAACGGGTTCGTCGCGTCGGCGGACCGCATCTGGCATCGCGCCCGGATCTCGTCGCAGCAGGCGCTCGACCTCTTGCGTGAGTTCGCGCCGGCTGCGCCCCGCTGGCAGTTGGCGGAGATGTATCTGGTGCAAGCCTACCTCGAGAATCTCGCCGCAGATCACTTCTGCAGTGGCATCATTTTCAGCGAAATCGTGAACGGCGCGGAAGTGTACGGCACACCCACGCCCACGGTCGATGTGTACGCGCGTGCCCTCGCGCACGCCGATTCGGGGCTGGCGCTGATTACCGGCACATCAGTGAACGACCTGCGCGTGCGGTACGCGTTGCAGGTGGTGAAGGGGCGTGTTCTGCTTAACCGGAATAACCCAGCTGCCGCTGCGACGGCCGTCGCCGGTGTGCCCAATAGCTTCCAGTACCTGCAGTTCCACGCCATCACCGCCACTGACAATAGCTACTGGATTCTGGGCAACATCAACGGTCGCTACAGTGTGAGCACGGGTGAGGGTATCAACGGGCTCAACTTCGCCACGGCAAACGATCCACGCTTGCCCATCTGTCAGGGGAACGATGTGATCTGCCGTACCATCGGCGCGGTGCGTCCCAACCGCGACGACCTCAGCACACCGTTCTTTGTGCAGCGCATCTGGCCGGCGCGTGAATCATCGGTGGCCATTCTTTTTGGCGCAGAAGCGCGCCTCATCGAGGCTGAAGCGCAGTTGCGCGGCAACCAGCCCGCCGTCGCGCTCGCGACACTCAACACGTTGCGGGCCACAGTTCCGGGTCTCACGCCGCTCGCCGACGCCGGTACCGACGCGGCGCGTGTGGATCAGCTCTTCCGCGAGCGTGCATTCACGCTGTTCGCCCGTGGTACACGCACCGGCGACATGCGTCGGCTCATCCGCCAGTACAGCCGCACCGCGGCGAACGTGTTCCCCACGGGAACGTGGCATAAGGGTGGCAACTACGGGACCGACGTGAACTTCCCGATTCCGTTTGTGGAAAGGAACAACCCGAACGCCGGCGCCGGTATCTGTCTCGATCGCAATCCCTGATCGCGCTCGGGCTCGAACCCAAACAACAGCCAATGGAAACGAGGCTCAGTGCATGTCGCACTGAGCCTCGTTTTACTCTGCGCGAACGCTTCGCGCGCTACGCTATGCGCGTACACTGGGCATAGCCAACGCGCACGTTCCGCCATTCGGTGGCGGGATGCGGCCCACCGCTGCGCCTGTTCGGGAAGAGAGCGATACGCCGAGTATCGCACCTTCCCTTTGCCCACGGTCGCCATGCATCCGTTTCGCGCTCTGCTTCTGTCCGCGCTCTTTCTGGGCGCGATCACTGCTTGCAGCGGGAGTGACTCCACCACGCCGCAGGCCCCCCAACCACCACCGTTCGCACCACCTGAGTCGGGGCCGGGCTACGCATTGAGCTACGGCGCCAACACGGTGCGTTTGCCCGACGCGCTGGTGGCCACGGCCTTGCTCTCCTCCGACAGCGTGGCGCACACCTACCGATTTTCGGCCACGGTGCTCGAGCAGGCCGGGCTACGTCTTGAGCCGGGTCAGGTCCTGCTCGTGCCGCGAGTCGCCTTGCGACGCATCACCAGTGTGAATACCAGCGGCGCCGTCACCACGGTGCAGACCGGCTTCGCATCGCTCAACGAAGCCATTCGCGACGGCACGATCAACTGGGATGTACCGCTCAACCTTTCGGCGTCGACCATCGGCAACGCGCAACTGCAGGTTGGCGATGAGATCCTGACCCCGAACATGGTGGCCGAAGCCGGTACAGTGGAATGGGAATATGCGACGGGCAGCAACACGGTGAAAGCAAAACTCACCGCACAGGGAACGACGGGCACCCTTGAGGTGGAGGTGTTGCACAAGACGGGTGCCAGAGCCACCGCCAAATTCACGGCACGCACCACCTTCAGCGATATGCGCAGCATCGCGCGCATGGAGTTCGAGCAGGGCAAAACCAAGGAGTTCGAGTACGATGCCAAGGGCCTTGGCGGCACGATGGAACTCACAGTTGCGGCCGCGGGCGCCGGACTTGATGAGTTGGCGTTCACTTGGCCGGAGGCAATCGTGCGCATTCCCTACGCCGTGGGCCCAGTCCCGGTGATCATTGCCATCAAGCTGCAAATCGTGACGAAGTTGGTCGTGAAGGGCGAAGCGTCGGCCACGGCCACCACGCGGTTCACCTATCGGGGTGATGCCGGCTTTCGCTACGACGGCGTGTCGGTGAACACGCGCCATTCCGCCGGCTTGGGCAATCCCACATTCGGCACCACCACGGGTGATGCGGCCGCATTCATCGGCAACCAGGTTGACGCGCAGTTCGGCGTTGCGGCTCCGAAGATCGAGGTCGGCGTGTTCGGCGAGACCTTGGTGCCATTCATCCGTCCCGAGTTCTTCGTGGGCGCGCGCCTCCAATGGGGGCCCGTGTGCAAGAGCGCCTACATTAAGTACCTCGTGCAGGCCGGGATCGATCTGCGCATGCTGGGCAGCACGCTCGCCTCCGCCACCGATACCATTGTCGGTCCGGTGGAAATCCGCGAGAGTCAGAACAATTGCGCCGTGGGACGACTGCAGGCTCCGGCATCCGCGCTGCAGCTTCCCGCAACCTTCCGGTGAGCACGCGTATGCCGACCAGGTCATTCCGAACAATGCATTCGTTGCGCACCACGCGTCTGCGCACCACGCGTCTGCGCACCACGCACCACGCACCACGCTGCACTCCGCCGACGGCGACTGCCACCGCTTTCGCGGGTTGCGTTAAACGAACCCGCGACTGGCGGCGTAGCACCAACGCTGGCGCGCAACGCGACAACCGGCGCATCACCAGACGCATGGAACCGTGCCTACGTGCAAGGATCCCATTCATCCCGGTGATGCACTTCTTCATGTGCACAATTACATGTCGGTCTATCCTACCGCACCTCAAGAAAAATCGGATTCGCATAGAACCATAAATCCGACCACGGATCCTCCCCGCGCGGGTCAGGTAGCGGCTCCAGTTCACTGGTGTTGGTGCCTCGAACTCGGATGTAGCTCGTGTGGTGCATGTCGCGCAACGTATACGTCATCGTGAGCACCTCACCGTCGCGCGTCCAATCACTCGCCGTGAATCGCTGCACCACACGTGTAGTGGGATTGCGATCGAGCGTGCGATCAGCGGCCCGCCCCACCACCTCGCCCAGGATGAGATCCACGCGTGCCACGCTCGGTGCATCACCATGAAAATTGGTGCCGGCGGGATCACGCACGCGAATGGTAACCAGCACATCCTGGCTCTCCGGGACGAGTAAACGCCCCCCGATTCCCGCGCGACGATTCGGCTCACTGATCACCGACGCGGTGACATCAACCTGCGACGCCAAATCACCGGTGGTCACAAACACCCGACCGTTCCGGATACCATCAAGAATGTCATCGTGCGTGGGACGTGCTTGCACATACGTTTTGGAATACTCACCAGGCCAGAAGTCGCTGCCCCCCTCGCGCCAATTCGCATGCGAATCGGATGTTGATGTCACCCACCACCGACGTCCTTCACCCAGCATGGAATCCCAGAAGCCACCCAAGCGCGCCGTCATCTGATCAAATCCGCCCAGCGTGGGTGAGTTGCGGTAGCCACCGCGTGCACCGGTTGAGTTAATGGAACCATCGCGGTTGAGCGCGCTCGCCTGGTGTCCCGGCGCACCTTCCATACCAACCGCAATGTTGGGCGCCGTGTCATTCCAGTCGCGGAACTCCTGCGGGGTGTACAACCCGTACTCGCCCACGCCTTGCGCCGAACGCGATGGATGATTGGCGATCACCACCGGTGGAGTAGCGATACCGCGCATGTAGGTGAGCGCTTCGAGCATTTTCGGCTCGGTGTCACGTCCCGGATCACGCGGATACGCATCGCGCTTGGAGAAACGCGACTCGATGTCTCGCAGCGTTTCACGCTCCTGGTGCGAATGCGGCATGATCATGCTGCTGTGATCGGCGCCCGGTGTATCGAACTCCATGCCATAGAACTGAATGACATCTGGCACACTTTCGCGCGAGCGCACAAGGCTCGGGTACGCTTCCTCGTAGTTCAACTTCGAATGATTCGGACCACCATGATCCGTGGACACCATCCAGCGCAGCCCGTGTTCGCGCGCCTGCTCGGCGTTGCGCGCAATCGCGTACCGACCGTCGGCGCCGAGCACCGGCGTTGGCACGCCATTGTTAACCGAGTCGGCAATGGTGTACGCGGCGCTGTATTCGCTGTGGATGTGATGGTCGCCGGCCAGCCACTCGCGGTCGGTCGGAGCGTCCGTCACTTCGGCACGTTGGGTCACCGAGCCAGCACAGGCGGTGAGAGCGGCAAGTCCGAGCGGCAGGCCGCACGTATATCGAGTGAATTTCACAGGGAGAAAAGCAAAGGGAACACGGGAGCCATCGACACGTCTCCATGAAAGATCCCCATGGCGATCCCACGCGCAATGCGCTCACTGTCGCGAACGCGTATTGGCTGCATTCTCAGGGCATCAAACACATATTGCAAGTGGCGCAATGTTTCGCTGGCCAACTTCTGCGTTCGGCCGACGCTGCCGTGACCTGCTCCCATTCTGCTCACCCGACCCTTTTGTGATGCACCCATCCTCCCTGTTTCGCTCGCGGTCCGCGGCCAATCGGCGGCTGACTACTTCATTCGTTTCCGCTCTCGTGATGCTGGCCACCGTCGGCCCACTGCGTGCGCAATCGGCTGCCGACCACACCCCCATCCCGTCCGCCGAAGACCCACGCATTCACGACATCGTTGCCGCATCCTCGGCCGAGCGTATTGAGCGCGATTTGCGCACGCTCGTTGGCTTTGGCACGCGTCACACGATGTCCGACACGCTCTCAAGCACCCGCGGCATTGGAGCGGCGCGGCGGTGGATTTTCGCGGAGTTCCAGAAAATCTCGGCGGCCTGCGGCGGATGCCTTGAGGTGCGCTACATCTCTGAGGTGCAAAAGGGCTCGCCAAACTCGCGTATTCGCGAAGACATCAACATTGTGAACGTCGTGGCCATTCAGCGCGGCATCACCGAGCCCAATCGCCACGTGCTGCTGAGCGGAGATATCGACTCGCGCGTGAGCGATGTCATGAACGCCACCGCCGATTCACCGGGTGCGAACGATAATGCAACCGGCGTTGCTGCAACGCTGGAAGCGGCGCGCTTGCTCTCGAAATACAAGTCCAACGCATCGATTGTGTACGCCGCCATCGCGGGCGAAGAACAGGGACTGTTTGGTGGCGAGATTCTGGCACGTGTTGCCAAAGCCGAAGGTTGGCGCATTGATGCAGTCATCAACAACGACATGATCGGCAACATCAGCGGCATTGACGGCGTGATTGAAAACACCAAGGCACGCGTGTTTGCGCCGGGATTGCCGGGGAACACATCGCCCGCTGAGTTGCGTCGCATTCTCACCAGCGGTGGTGAGCTGGATACGCCGTCGCGTCAGCTGGCGCGCTACATAGACGTGGTTGCCGACCAGTATTTCCCGAATCTCGATGTGGAGATCATTTATCGTCTGGATCGATACGGACGCGGTGGGCATCACACGCCGTTTTTCAATCAGGGCTTTGCGGCAGTGCGATTGATGGAATCGCACGAGGACTACAACAAGCAGCATCAGGATCTGCGCACGGAAAACGGCATTGCCTACGGCGATGTGCTCGAGGCAGTCAACTTTCCGTATGCGGCATCCATGACTGCGCTCGACGCGGCGACCCTGATCTCGCTCGCGTGGGCACCAGCCGCTCCTGACTCGGTGACGATTCGCGGGGCGGTGCAGCCGTCTCCGACGTTCCGCTGGAACGCATCACCGTCTCCCGATGTGATTGGCTACCGCATTTACTGGCGCAAACCCAGTGAAGTGAACTGGACGCAGTCTCGCTTTGTGGGAAACGTGACGCAGTTCACGCTGCCCAATGTCATCATCGACAACTATTTCTTTGGTGTGGCAGCGGTAGGCCGCAACGGGCACGAAAGCCTGGTCGCTTTCCCGCGATAGCAGCGGACAGACGCAGCGTACACGTTGCAAAAAGGCCGCTGGCGCTACGAAGCTCTCGTAGTGCCAGCGGCCTTCATGTCAGGCGCTATTCGCCCAACAATGCATCACATGGCCTTCTTTGACTCCGGCCACTGTTCAAACCAACTCCGCAAGAATGCTTGCGTACGCAGGAAGTTGGACGGTGTTGAGCTCGTACCGTGCCATTCGTTGTTGAAACGCACCATCGCGGTAGGCACACGCATGATCTTGAGCGCCTCGTAAAACTCCTCGGTCTGGGGCATCGGGGTGCGCAGATCGTCAACACCCGTCATGAGCATCGTGGGCGTTTTCACATTGCCCACGTACATGATCGGTGAGCGGCGCAGATGCTCCGATGGGTCATCCCACGGCAACTTCTCAAAGTTGCGGTACCAGCTGGAGCCGTCGGTTGTGCCAACAAAGCTGAGCCAGTTGGTAACCGGGCAGTTCGCACTGGCCGCAGCGAATCTGTCTGTCTTGCCCACGATCCAGCTGGTGAGCACGCCACCACCCGAACAACCAAACACGTACATGCGCGACTGATCGATGTAGCCGCGACCGATCAGCGAATCAACGCCGATCATGAGATCATCATAGTCCTTGCCCGGATACGCGTTCTTGATGGCGTTACCGAACGCTGATCCGTAACCGGTGGAGCCGCGCGGGTTGGTATAGAGCATGACGTAGCCGTGCGACGCATGATCCTGACGCGCAAAGCTGAAGCCCACATTGTACATGGAATGCGGTCCGCCATGAATCTCAAGCATGAGCGGATACTTCCTGGACGGATCAAAATCAGCCGGCTTGACGATCCATCCCTGAATGCGCATCCCGTCGACTGACGTGTACCAGATTTCCTCTGTGGTGGCCAACTTTTTGCTGTCCAGCAGCTGCCCGTTCACGTTGGTGAGCGTGGTGATGTTTTGCGCCGAACGCGGATCAAATCGCACAACGTTGTTGGGCCGATCGGACGTTGTGCGCGTGCCAACCATCATACCGGCATTCATATCCGTGACCTGCAACAGCTGCGTGCCCTGCGTAACCTGGCGATGCTCACCGGTGCGCGTGACGTAATGCAGCTGACGGGATCCTTCATTTTCAGCCATGAAGTAGACACCGCGGCTCTCGGCGTCCCACATCATGCCCGACGGTGAACGGTCGAGCGATGCCGTCAACACACGTGAGTTGGACCCGTCAGCATTCATCACGTACAGCGCCGCGTCCTGCCACGTGGCATCGGTGGAATCGTAGCCACTGTAGGCGATGTAACGCCCGTCGGGCGAGGGGACAGGATTGCCGTCCGGTCCGTTGCGTTTTGTGAGCTGATCGATTGCGCCGGTGGCGATGTTCGCACGATAGATGTCCGACTGACGCCAGCTATATTCCTCATCCGGAATGCGATTGGCGCTGAACACCAGCGCCGATCCATCGACCATCCAGCGTCCACCGGAATGATCCCAGTCACCCGACGTCACCTGTCGCGGCGCGCCACCGTTGGCCGATACTACAAACAGATGCGTATTGCCGGCCGGCGTAAAACCCTGTCGATCGCGTCGGTAGCTCACCGAGGTCACCACGCGCGGCGCTTCCGTCCACTTGGCGCCCTTGGGTGCCTTGGGCATCTCCAGCGGCCACGACTCCGTTTTGGGCACCAGCATCTGGAAGCTCAACGTCTTGCTGTCGGGCGACCACTGCATGCCACTCGGACTTTCCGTCAGCCGTGTGATCTGCGACGACGCGCCGGAAGCCTCCATCCACCGCACCCAAATCTGCGTGCCTTGCGGCTCGCCGGTGGCCGTGTAGGCAATGCGCGAGCCGTCGGGCGACCAGGAGGCGTTGGAACCGTCTACCAGAAAGCGCTGGCGGCTGCCATCGGCGTCCATGATCCAAAGCGCGGATTCACGCTTGTCGTTGATCTTGTCAATCCACGACTTGGTGTATACGATCTGCTTCCCGTCGGGGGAGAGTTGCGGGTTGCTGACGTCTTCCCAATCGAGATAGTCGGCGATGCTGAGACGATCGGGTCCCGGCTTCACCTGCGCCTGCAATGAGGGCGCAGCCAAGAACAGAGCTACCGGTGCAGCGGAGGCGAGAATCGTCGCTCTCCGCATCCAGCGGCGGACAGGTGACGCACGTCCGACACGAGGCTGTGGCAAGTCGCGCATGATTCGTGGGGTGAGGAGGGGAAAGGGACTACAGTTAGAGTACTGCCTGATCCGATTTTACGTTGGCGGATCACCTTCCGCAATTCACCCCGGATCGTGCAGCTGGCAGCGGCACGGTATGAACAGTCAGCTCCCGTCGTCCTTGAGCGACAGCCCGTACGCCCGGTCGGGCGTGATCCGGGCCAGTCGCCGAAGGTGCACCGAATCGGCCGACGCCACGTACGCCTCCTGCCCGCCACTCGCGTCGAGCGCACGCGTGAGCTGTGTGAGACCACCGCATACATAACGATTACAAAGATTCGACCGCAGACCACGCGGCAGCGCGCAGCCATGCGATGTGTGATATATGCACGAACCGCGGTAGTGTCGTTCCGGGAGATGTCGCGCGTACTCGGTTGACAGCGCCTCCGCCGAAATCGCATGCCCGTCTTCGAGATACTGCGCGCGCACCCGCACCAGGCTGTCCTCCCGCAAAAACGCGTGCGTACCACCAGCCGTGCAACACTCGCCGCGGCAGGTCGCGCAGCCCGCGCCGAGCAGAGCGGCGGAGGCCGTGATGGGCAACGCAGCCCCTCCGAGGTCGTCACCAGACAGCCGACGCACCGTTTGCGACGATCCGGAGGCGTCACGCGCGTCGGCCCGCGCCGCTGCGGCTTCGGCCGACATGGGCCCGCGGTTGTCGCGCACGGGCTGTTGGAACACGCGTTCGATGGTGGCGTCGAGTTGTTCCAAAAACGCCTCCCGACTACTCGGCGGCAGCGGTTCGGTGTCACGCGTGTTGGAAGGGAGCATGACCAAAGGCAACTCGCGGTATTCGCCACGGGGGTGCGGCCCCTCAGTGTCTTGCGCCACCAGTCGCCTCGCCTGTGCCTCGAGCCGAGCATTGCGCGCGCGCTGCTGTGCGATGGGACCGACGCGTGGACTCATTCGTAAATCTAAACACTGCGATTGGCGCGACCGACATTCGTCACCGGGAACGGGCCACCGTTGTGGACGCGTTTTCCATTGGCGGCGAGCGGAGAAAACCTGGTATCAGACTTCACCGTCTGATCGCGCGTCATGACGTCTCTACGTTTCAGATGCGACGCTCGAACGACGGGGCGGCGCGCGACTTTGTCGGAGTGATCCATATGCAGTTTTCGGTAGTCGTTCTGCTCGTCACCTTTCTGGGGTCACTGGCGGCACTTGGCGTATTTCTCTTTTCCATGTCGCGTGGGCTCTTCGGCGCGGGCGAAGCGGCTGGCCGCGTCATTTTTGCCGAGAAGGAGATCGGTCTGGTAGAGGAGCCGGCGTCAGCCACCGCGGCATCGGAAGACGATCTGCAGCAAGTGATGAACAAAACCGGCCACACCGGCGAGTTTGCCGTGCTCACGCCGGAGGAAGCCGATGAACGCGCCTCGCTCGACGCGTCCAGTCGATTGCCCGTGCTCATTGCCCTCTCCGGATCGGTGGCGTGGTTGGTAATTGCGTCGATTTTCGGGTTGGTGGCCTCCATCAAGCTGCACGTGCCCGATTGGCTCACGGAACAAGCGTGGCTCACGTTTGGTCGCATCCGGCCGGCCCATCTCAACGCGGTCGCGTACGGTTGGTGTTCACTGGCCGGACTTGGTGTGGCAATTTGGTTGTTTCCCCGTTTGCTGCGCACGCCGCTGGTGGGCAGTCGTACCGCGGCTGCCGGTGTGGTGCTTTGGATCATTGGGGTAACCGGTGGGATTGGCGCCATTCTGGCTGGGCGAAGCGCCGGTCTGGAGTGGCTGGAGTTCCCGTGGCAGGTGGACATTCCACTCTTTCTTGGCGGCACGCTGGTGGGCGTGGCCTTGCTGCGCACCTTGAAGCAGCGCCGAGTGCCGCATTTGTATGTGTCCGTGTGGTACATCAGCGCGGGACTGCTGTGGCTGCCGATGCTGCTGATCGTGGCCAAGTGGCCCGGCATTCATTTTGGTGTGCAACAGGCGGCCATGAACTGGTGGTTTGGCCACAACGTGCTTGGACTGTGGTTTACGCCGCTGGGGCTCGCGGCGATTTACTACTTTCTGCCCAAGGTGCTGGGTAAGCCGATTCACTCCTACCATCTGTCGTTGGTCGGTTTCTGGACGCTGGCGTTCTTCTACAGTCAGGTGGGCGGACATCATCTCATTGGCGGCCCCGTTCCGGGCTGGCTGGTCACGCTCTCCATTGTGCAGAGCATGATGATGATTGTGCCGGTGGTGGCCGTGGGAATAAATCAGCATCGCACGGCGTATGGGCATCTCTCGGCGCTCCGCTATTCTCCCACGCTTCGTTTCATCGTGCTTGGTGGCATGATGTATACGCTGGCGTCGGTGCAAGGCAGCATGCAGTCGCTGCGCGTGGTCAACACTACCACCCACTTCACGCATTTTACGGTGGCGCACGCTCATCTCGGACTGTACGGATTTTTCTCACTGGTGATGTTTGGTGCGATGTACTTCATGATGCCGCGCGTTCTAGACTGGGAATGGCCATCCAGCCGACTCATTTCGTGGCACTTCTGGCTGGTGATGAGCGGATTCACCGTCTATTTCGTGGGACTCAGCATCGGTGGATGGCTGCAGGGGTTGTACATGCTCGACGCGTCGCGTCCGTTTATCGATTCGGTGCTGGTGACGGAGCCGTATCTGGTCACACGCACCGTGGGCGGTACGCTCATGACACTCGGACACCTGGTGTTCGCGGCGCACTTCACGGCGATGTTGTTGCGCCGTGGTAAAAAGCGCGAAGGCGCGGCACTGCTACGCCGACCGGTACCAACGCTGCAACCGGCTGCTGCAGCCACTATGTCGGGGGTCTCAGCATGAAGTTGCGCGACGGAGAAGTCAGTGTACTCAAGCTGGCGATCGGTGCGATGCTCATCATGGCATTTGCCGCCGGCGCGCTGGTCGTGCTACCGTATTTCACGATGCGGAATGTACCGGCGCCGGAGGGATTGATCGCCTACACGGATGCGCAGTTGCGTGGACGACAGAGCTACATCGCCAATGGCTGCATCTACTGCCATTCACAGCAGCCGCGTGATCCCAGCGTCGCACCCGATATGGCGCGCGGCTGGGGTCGCCCGTCGGTGCCTGCCGACTATGTGTACGACAAACCGCATTTGCTCGGCACCATGCGTACCGGTCCGGATCTGTTCAACATTGCCGTGCGTCAGCCCAGTCGTGATTGGCACCTCGGACATTTATATCAGCCACGCGCGTATTCACCGGGTTCCATCATGCCCGCGTATCCGTTTCTTTTCGAGCGCAAACAAGGCGCCGCACGCAGTGGTGAAATCACCGTGACGCTGCCTCCGGCGTACGCGCGCGAAGGGGAGCGTATCGTGGCAACGCAGCAGGCGCTGGATCTGGTGGAGTATCTGTTGTCGCTCAACCGCAGCTACCCGGTTGTCGCCACGCCGACATCGCCATGACAGACCGCTTCAAGCAGCAACCCCGGCAGCGCGAGTTTGACGATCCTGACGAAGCCGTTCGTCCGTTGCCACGACTGTTTTTTGTGCTCGTGGCTGCGATGATTGCGTGGGGTGCGTGGTACATCATCGATCCGCAGGGCAATGCGTCGGGTGAACGCGGAGAGCCAATGCTTGGCGATCGGCGCACACTGACTGCACTGGCGGCCGCGCCGGTTGGCGACGTCGATGGTGCGCAGCTGTTTACCGGTAAATGTGCCGCCTGCCACCAGGCGACCGGCCAGGGCGTTGCCGGTGTGTTTCCGTCGCTCGTTGGTGTGGACTGGGTCACGGGCTCGGAGGCGCGACTGGTGCAGATCTTGTTGCACGGTATTCAAGGTGCCATCGAGGTCAACGGCGCCACGTACAATGGTGTCATGCCGGCGTGGAAGTCGCTCACCGACGAGGAGCTGGCTGCGCTGGCCACGTATGTGCGCACCACCTGGGGCAACAGTGCGTCGCCGGTGACGGTGGCCACGGTGACTCAGCAACGTGAACTCACCACATCCCGCACCGCTCCCTACAATGGCGGCGCGGAGCTCGAGACGATTCCGTAGTGTTTGCGCCGTCACCGGAACCGCGCGGTGTTGAGGGTCAGAGGCCTGAGCCGCGCAATGTTGACGGCTCAACCTCCGCGCTGGGTAGCGATGAGGGCTCAGCGTTTGCAACGGACGGCGCAGCCCCCGCACCGCAGCGCGTCGAGCGGCCTGCCGGTGCGGTCGCACAAGCCGCCACGGGAGTGATGGTGGCGCTGCTGGCAGGTGTAGCACTGATCGCGTGGGCGACGGATGGATTCGCCGTGCTCACGACTGACGCGGCCCGAGCGCGCAATGTGGCGCAAACACCAGTGATTGTGCCGCCGGTTACCGTGCGTAACGAGCACGGCGCAGAAACGCCGGTGCTGCACGATGATCGGAAGGATGATACCGCGGCGCCTCGTGCAATCATTGTGGATTTTATCTACACACGTTGCATCACCCTCTGCTCCGCCCTTGGCGGCGTGTATCAGCAACTGCAGCGCGAGATTGTGGCGCAGGGACTGGAGAGTCAGGTGCGCTTGCTTTCGATTTCGTTTGACGTGGCGCACGATTCGCCGGAGCGGTTGGCCAGACAAGCCAGGCTCATGGGTGCACGACCCAACGTATGGTCGTTTGTCACGCCGACCTCCGAGGCAGGAAGTGACTCGCTGCTGAAGACGTTTGGTGTGCAGGTGGTGCCTGAAGGGAACGGAGAGTGGCAGCACAATGCCGCGCTGCATGTGGTGAGCGCTGACGGTCTGCTGGTGCGCATTGTGGACATCAGTGATCTGGCGGGTGCGCTGGCGATTGCGGCGCGCAGTGCGACTGGGAGTGCGACGGGTAGCGCGACGGGGAGTGCGACTGGTAGCGTTTCGCGTAGTGCGACTGGTAGCGTTTCGCGTCGTGCGACGAGTGATGTCTTGCGCAATGTATCCGACTCGGAGCACCTTCCAACCCGCGCGCCATGATCGCGCTTCTGCTGGTGGCATTGCTCGCGTTCACTCCGCTCCGGTCATGGTTAGAGTCGAGCATGACGCTGCACATGCTCGTCCAGTTGCCATTGCTCTTGGCTGCGGGCTGGCTGTTGGGTGCGCGCACGCAGCGCAGGCAGCAGACGCGACAGATGCAGCAGACGCGACAGATCCAGCAGATGCGACAGCTGCAGCACCGCCTGCGAGAACGATTGCAGCCGTGGAATCCCGGTGGTGCCACCGGACTGCTGCTCACCGCGGCCATTACCACCACGTGGATGATTCCACGCGCGCTCGATCTCTCGGTGACCAGTATGCCTGTCGACGCGTTCAAGTTTGCGTCGCTGTTAGTGGCCGGCGTTGTGTTGCACTTCTCTTGGGCACTCGCCGGCGCGATCGGTCAGGCGTTCTTTGTTGGCAACATCACCTGGATGATGGCCGTTGTCGGATTGCTGCTGCGTGATGCGCCGGTGCGCGTGTGCACCAGCTATCTCACGCAGGATCAGCAGTATGCCGGTACCGGTCTGCTGCTCGTGGCCACCGCCGTTGGTGTGCGATGGTTCGCGGTCTGGTTGGGTACACCGGCGGTTTTGGCTGCGGGTGCAACCACCGGCTCATCTGCGGCCTCCGCAAAAACCGCATCGACAGCAACAGCCGCATCGACAGCAACAGCTGCAACATTAACCGCATCGACAGCAACAGCCGCATCGAGAGCAACAGCTGCAACAAGAGCAACACATTGAATCACGGCCTCAGCGTCCGCTCAAAAAACGCCGCCGTTGCCGCATTCACGCGTAACTGATTGGCGTAACGCATCCAGTGATGCGTGTCGTCCGGAATCACGATCGATTCAAAGGGCACGCGCTGCGCCCGCAGTCGCTGAATGAGATCTACCGTCTGGCTGAAGCGCACATTGCGATCATCATCGCCATGAATGAGCAGTACCGGTGACGTCCACGTTGCCATTGCTGATACGGGTGACGACTCCCACGCCACATCGGCCAGCTGTTGCACCTCCATCGCCGACCGCTCGTATCGCCACAGTCCCGCGCCAAAACGCGAGCCGCCGTCGGAGGTGAAGTCGTGGACACCATGGATGTCCACACCCGACGCGAAGAGTTCGGAATCCCGACCAAGTGCAAGCGCGGTGAGATAGCCACCGTATGATCCGCCGTAAATCCCAATGCGTGCAGCGTCAACATCGGCGCGCGACCGCAGATACTCACCGGCTGCTTTCACATCGAGGTATTCCGACGCGCCCTGCGCACCCGCTTGTGCCGGTCGGAAGAAATCGTAGCCGTAGCCAATACCCAGTCGGTAGTTGACGGAGAGCACCACAAAACCGCGACTGGCCAGATATTGATTCATCGCGTACGCGTTGGCGTAGTAGTCGCCGTAGTGCCAGCCCAACAGCATTTGACGCGATGGTCCGCCGTGCACGTACACAATGGCTGGTTTACGCGCCGCGCCGCCGGACGGCGGCATGAACAGCTGCGCATGCACTCGCACACCGTCGGGCGCGGTGTACTGCACGGCCTGCGGTGTCACGAGCTGCGACGCAGGGAAGTTGTTGGGCACGCGATCGGCCGCGATCAACTGCGGTGTGGTACCGTTGAGCACCATGGGCAACGGCGGTTGCTGTGCCGTAGCGCCCAGTGCCACCACCGAGCCGCTACTCAACTGCAGCGGACTCCACTCATTGCCCGCACCGGGTGTGAGCACTTCCAGTTGCGCGCCATCAACGGGCACGCGTGCAATGTGTCGTCGGTCGATATCGTCGGGCGACGGACCGGTGTTCGCCGCAAACAGCACGTGTTCACCGCTGTGTGAAAGGCGCACGTGCTCCACCATGTAGTCACCATCGGTGAGACGCAACGCGCGGCCGCCCGCAGCTGGCACGGAATACACGTGCGGCCAACCGTCGGCGTACGACACAAACACAATGCGATCACGTGCCGCCCAATGCAGATTGATACCGCCTTCCGTACTCGGCACCGAGGCGCGCATTGTTGTGTCACTTTGCCAAATGTGCTGTGCCTCACCCGTTGTCGCATTGGCCACATGCAGTGACCACGGTGATGGTACGAGCGCAAACGGTTTGGCCGGCGAACCCCCGCTGCCATCGCGTCGGGCGAATACAAGCTGTGTGCCGCTACGCGACCAGCGAGGTGACCAGTCACGGTCTGCGGAGGGTGCAATCCAGAGAATGGGCGTGCTGTCGGTGGTGTACACACCAATGAACGCGTGATCGCCTCGTGATGATACGAATGCAATACGCGATCCGTCGGGCGAGAACTGCGGATCGCTGTTGTTGCCGCGCAGCGATGTGAGTTTGCGCGGTGGCGCCGAATCACGCAACGAAGCGCGCCACAGCTGTCCACCGCGCGTAAACACAATCGCATCTGATGCGGGCGAAAAGACCGGGCTTTCACCGTCCCCCAGTGACCGGGGCGTGCCACCGCTGAACGGGACAACCTGCAGCTCAGTGCGAGGCGGCATGGGCATACCGGCGGGATTGACCGGCAGTGCGTCGTCAAAGTTGCTGCCAAAGTCACCGCCGCGAATGAAGACGATCCATTGTCCATCAGGTGATAGACCCACCGACGACAGCTCCTGACCATCGTCAACGGCGTAACGCGTGAGCTGTCGCGCATTGAACGCCGGCCCCTCGGCTACCCACACATTGCGCCGGCCCTGCTCGTTGAAGGCCCACACGATGCGGTCTACCGAGCGCGCCGCCTGCAACTCCGAAGGGAACGGATAGCTGCGCACCTGCTCAAGGGTGAATGACGCGCGGGTTTGCGAAACTGCGGGTCGCAGCGCGACGCCCAGGGTCAGGACAACTATCGCAGTTCGTACGGCAGCATGACGACGCATCAGGACTCCACAAGGGCAGAAGGTGACGGCAATGGTAGCACATCACGCTGATTTCGTCACGTTCATGGGCCTTGCTCCCACGTGAGCACCGTCGCCTATTCAGGGATCACTCTTCCCCAAGGATCTCCATGCGTTCTCGCTACCGGCCACTCACCACACTGCTCGCGCTCTCCGGCGCGGCGCTGTCGTTCACCGCACCGCTGCACTCGCAGCCCAATCCGGCCCAGGCCGACGCCGACCGGCGAGTGGATGCGGTGATGTCAAAGGTTGTTTCGTGGCGACGCGACATTCATGAGCATCCGGAGCTTTCGGGCTTTGAGACGCGCACGGCGGCGTTGGTGGCCGAACATCTGCGCAGCCTCGGGATGGAGGTGCGCACGGACGTTGGTGGCACCGGTGTGGTGGGCGTATTGCGCGGCGGGCGCCCCGGGCCGGTGGTGGCGTTGCGCGCCGACATGGACGCGCTGCCGGTCACCGAGATCAACGATCTCCCGTTTCGCTCACGCGTGCGGGCTCAGTACAACGGCCAAGAGGTGGGTGTCATGCACGCCTGCGGCCACGACAACCACGTGGCCATTCTCATGGGGACGGCCGAAGTGCTGGCCGGAATGCGCGAGCAGCTGGCGGGCACGGTGAAGTTCATTTTTCAGCCCGCCGAAGAGGGGCATCCCGACGGCGGTGGCGGCGCCGAACGCATGATCCGCGACGGAGCGCTGTCGGCGCCCAACGTAGACGTGATTTTTGGCCTGCATGTGTGGCCGGGGGAGCTTGGACAGATCTCCTACCGCCCCGGCCCAACGATGGCGGCCGAAAACACGTTTCGCATTGTCGTGCATGGCAAACAGACGCATGGGGCGAATCCGTGGAGGGGCATCGATCCGATCGTCATCAGCTCGCAGGTCGTGCTCGGCTTGCAAACCATCGTCAGCCGGCAAACGGATATCACGGCCGTGCCGGCCATTGTCACGGTGGGGGCCATTCAGGGTGGCGTGCGCTCCAACATCATTCCCGACAGCGTGGTGTTGATTGGCACCATCCGTACGTTTGAGCGCCAGCAGCGGGCCGATGTGATTGCCAAAGTGATCCGCACTGCCGAACAGATTGCCGCCAGCGGTGGCGCGCGGGCGGCGGTGGTGGTGGACACCGGCTATCCGGTGACGCGCAACGATAGCTCGCTCACGGAGCGCATGCTGCCAACGCTGGTGCGGGCCACACGGGCGGCGGGTGTACGCGTGGCGCCTCTGGCAACGGGTGCGGAGGACTTCTCGTACTTTCAGGAGCGGGTGCCCGGACTCTTCGTGTTTTTGGGCATCACGCCCGCCGATCAGGACTGGCGCACCGTGCCGGTGAATCACTCACCGCTGTTTTTTGCCGACGAAGGCGCGCTGCCCAACGGTGTTCGCGTGATGACGTCGCTCACGCTCGACTACCTCGCGAACCCGCCCAGGTAGCGCAAAAAGAGCCAGTAGCGGTGGCGGGAACGGCAACCACCGCTATCTGAAGGCCCTACTTGAAGATGTTGAGCAGGTTGCCCACAAAGCCCGTGCGCTCCGCTTGGCCGGCGGCGAGGATCTCGAGCTCTCCTTTGTCGAGCCAGATGCCGTCGCACGTGGGGCACTGATCAATGGTCACGTGATGCGACTCGCGGGCGATGAGCGTGGCACCGTCGCGCGGGCACTTGTTGCGATCTGACGCGACCTGAGCGGCGCGTTCGGCGTCGGCTTTCGCACGCAGCTCCTTGCGCAGTTCCGCGTCGAGGCGCGCGAAGTACTCATTTTCGTTCTTGCTGGGATTGAATTCGGTTGACATGGCTCAAATATATGAGAGAGGAGAGAGGAGTGTGACTGTACATTACGCCCAGCGCTTGAGCGTCGCATAGCTTTGATCATGCTCCGTGACCGTTCTTCATTTCCTACCATATCCTGCCATGCCCATTATTGCCCTTCAGCACACCACCGACCACCCTTGGCACGAGCAGGTGAACGCCGTTCCTCTGGCCATCGTCTACAAACACAGCCCAACCTGCGAGCTCTCCGCCCAAGCCATGGAAGAGGTCAAGGTGCTCTCCAGAGAACGCGACGACGTGCCGATTTTTCTGGTGGACGTGCTGCTCCAGCGGTCACTCTCCACCGAGATTGAGGCGCGGCTTCACATTCGACATGAATCGCCCCAAGCCATCATCATGAAAGGCGGCCAACCGGTGTGGAATGGATCGCACCGACAGGTAAACCTGAAGCGTCTGAGCGACGCACTAACAAACGCCGCGACGGTCAACGCATCGGAGTCCTGACTCGGCAAAAAGTGTCAGCTATTATGGAAAAGGAATATTTTTCCGGCCTGTGAGGTATTTAAAAGAGCGCGGCAAATCGGCAATAAGTGCCGATCAGACCTTGTGTCGGGCTCGGATAGAATGTTCTAACATGTTGAAGTAAAAGCACTTGCGATTCGCTATTCGATTCACTGCACGACCGCGCTAAAGTTTGGCCCGAGCATTGCTACTGGTGACTACGGACACTCACGCCGTTTTCACCGAGGCTTTCCCGTAATGCTCTTCGGATTCATCGATCGCGTCACCAACGCCACGCCGCTCCGCGGGGCGCTCGACCAAAGTGTCGCGCGCTCCCGGGCCATTGGTGACCGCGTCGCCAAGGCCTCACTGAACAACAGTGATGGCTTCGCGCTCAAGGCCGCCGACGGCGACACCGCACTGGCCAACGCCAATCCGGTGGACGTTGAGCAGGAGATGACCAACTTGGCTGACGAACAGCTTCGCTTCCTTACCACCGCGAAGCTGCTCGAACGCACCTATCAGAGCATCCGTACCGCGATCAAGGGTACCGGCTGATGCCTGATCCTCGTCGTCTTGGTTTGCTGCCGGCCGCAGGCATCGAGATGCCGCGCCCCCGCTTTCGCTCCTTAGGGATCTCCGCCAGCGGACTGTCGGCGCAGCGCGCGCGCATGGAAACGATTGCCCAGAACATTGCCAACGCGGACGTTACGCGTACCGCCGAGGGCGGTCCGTATCGCCGTAGACATACCACTATCGAGTCAGCAACGGAACAGAATAGTGCGATGGGACGGCAACCTGCCATCCAAGGCACGCTTCGCAGCAATCAGGCGCCGTTCGGAACGGCTCCCTTCCAGATCCCGGCCGCGGGTGACGTCAATCGCGCCATCCCCATTCCGATTCCCGGCCTGAATGACGGGATGTACGGTGTGCGAGTGGTGGGTACGGAAGCCGACACCACCGATGAAGGCCGCCAGGTCTACGAACCCGGCCACCCGGATGCCGATCAGAGCGGCTACGTGCGCTACCCCAACGTGGACCCCACGCAGGAGCTCGTACAGCTCCTCGACGCCAAACGCTTGTACGAGGCCAACGCCACCGTATTCCAGACGGCCAAGCAGATGCTGCGCGCCGCCCTCGATATCTGATCTCCTTCTCTCGTCTCACTCCCTCGCGTCAGCTGTCATGAGTCTCAACGGCATCACCAACAATCCACTGCTTTCGTCGCTCGCGCCCATCGCGCGGCCGTCGCCGTCGACCTCCGCCAATGGTGTCGCGCCCAACGGCGTAGCGCCCAACGGCGTAGCGCCCAACGGCGCGCGGCCGGCCGCCGAACGGGCGCAGGGTCTCGCCGAACGAGCACCGGTGGCTGCGCGCCCCTCCATTGCGGCGGCACCCAGCACGGTGCCGGCCGAAGCGCCTCCCGGTACCGACCCAGCGCTGTGGAATGTGCTCACCACCGAAGAGCGGGCTTTCTTCTCCAAGACCGCCGCGCTTGGTCCGCTCACCTACGGCAACATCAAGAACGCCACCATGCCCACGCCACCCGCCTTGCGCGGTGGCCGACTCGACGTGCGGGCCTGAGGAAATCGACCCATGACAACCAAGATCGATCTCATTGCGCGCAGTCTGCCGGCCTTTCAACAGCCGGGGCTCGATACCGGCGCTCGACCGATTCCGTTGCCCGGCGTCGAGTCCGATGGCCCGAGCTTTGGCGACACGCTCACGCAGGCACTCAACGGCATTGGTGATATGCGCAATCACGCCGGTGACATGACGCGACGGTTCGTGGCTGGCGAAGACGTCGAGTTGCATCAGGTCATGGCCGCACAACAGGAAGCCGGCATTGCCCTCGACCTGCTCATTGAAATGCGCAACAAGCTCGTGGAAAGCTATCGCACGCTCATCAACATGCAGTCGTAACGCACACGCATGGCTCCGCTTCTTGAATCCCTGTTCGGACGCGTCGACGGACGACGCCAGACCGCCATCATCATTGTGGGCGTGCTGGCCACCGCCGCCGTCTTTGGCCTTTCCCGCTGGGCAACCAAACCGCTGTTCGTACCACTGTACACTGATGTCGCGCTGGAGTCCGTGGGCGCCATTACGGACAAGCTCAGCGAAGCCAAGATCGACTTTGAGCTGCTTCGCGGCGGTGCCGAAGTGCGCGTGCCAAGCAAGGACGTGGCGCGCGCACGCGTGTTGCTGGCGCGCGAAACGTTGCCAAGCTCCGGACGCCCGGGTCTCGAACTGTTCGACAAGCCCACGTGGGGCATGACGGACTTCACGCAGAAGGTCAACTACCGGCGTGCGCTCGAAGGGGAACTCGAGCGCAATATCGGCACCATGGTTGATGTTGAACGGGTGCAGGTGCACCTCGCGCTGGAAGACGACAAGCTGTTCAAGAAAGACGCCCGTCAGTCAAAGGCCTCCGTGACGCTGGCCATGAAGAGTGGCAACACGCCCTCGGCTTCAACCGTGCAAGGCATTGCCGGCCTCGTGGCCGGATCCGTTGGTGGCCTCACCGCCGATCACGTGGTGATTGTAGACGAGCGTGGCAACGCGCTAACCACGATGGACGACGAGAGCGGCATTGGCATGTCCAGCCGCCAGCTCACCGTACAGCGCGAAGTGGAACAGCATCTTGAAAAGAAGGCGCAGGAACTGCTTTCCAGCATCGTTGGTGTCGGCAATGCGCGCGTGCAGGTTGCGGCGGCCATCAACTTTGACAAGATCGAACGCACCACGCAAAGCGTTGATCCGGATCAGCAGGTGATCAGCGTGGAGCACAAGTCGGAGATCCTGCCGCAGGAAGGACAGCCCGGCGCCGCGTCATCCAACGTAGCCACCACGTTTGAATCGACGCGCAGCATGGAATCGTTCAGCGGCGCGATTGGCAACGTGCGCAAGATGAGCGTCGCCGTGCTCGTGGCCGACAAGGTCACCATCACGCCAACCGCTGACGGTGAAGAGCCGGCGCCCCCCGTAATCACGCCGCGTACGCCGGAAGAACTCGCGCGCATAGAAACACTGGTGCGCAACGCGCTCGGTGTTGATGACGCGCGCGGTGATGGACTCACGGTCGTGAGCGCACCCTTTGACATACCCGTATTCACACCACGCGTGGTGGATTCGCTGCCCACACCTGATATGCTTACGCGCGTAATGGAGAATCCGAAGCCGGTGATCACCATTGCAACGCTGCTCGCGCTCACCGTTCTCACGCTGGTGTTTGTGCGCGCGCTCCGTCCCGTTCCGCCACCGGCGATGCCCGCCGTACTCGCGGCCGCCGCACCTGCCCTGCCTGCGCTCAGCGACGGCCTGCGGCGTGAGCTGGAGCCCGAACCGGAGATGATTGCAAACGAACGCGCGCCCATTGTGTTGCCACCACCCTCCACTACCCCGGAGCGTGAGCAAGCCATGGCGACAGTGGACCAGCGTCCTGATGCTGCCTTGCGCGTGATGCGCACCTGGCTGCAGAACTGACCATGCCCACCGCTGTTGCTGTGCGCGGCGCCGACAAGTACGCGCCTGAAAATCTGACCGGTCGCCAGAAGGTCGCCATTGTTTGCATGGCGCTGGGCACCAAGCATGCGGCAAAGATCACCGGACAGTTGCAGGCGGACGAGGCTGAAATTGTGGCGCTTGAAATGGCCACACTGAATCGGGTGCCGGCCGAAACGATTTCTATCGTCCTCAACGAATGGCTTGAGCTCACCGTGGGCGTGGATTCGTTGTCCACCGGCGGTGTCGAGTTTGCGCGTGAAGTACTCGAAGAGGCCTTCGGTGCTTCCAAAGCGACGCAGATTCTCAAGCGCATTCAGGGGCAGCTCGCTGACAGTGATCGCTTCGGACGGCTGCGTCGCGCCGACCCGCAGCAGCTCGGCACCACACTGCGCGGTGAACATCCGCAAACGATTGCGCTCATTCTGGCCCATCTCGACCCCGCCCACGTCGCCCAAATTCTGCGCGAGCTGGATTCCACGCTGGGCGGCGAGGTGATGTTCCGCATTGCACGCATGGAGAAGGTCTCTCCCGAAATGATTTCGCTTGTAGAGCGCGCCATTGGCAGCGAAGCGGAAATGGCCTTCACGCAGGGCATGAGCAGTGTGGGTGGACCAGCGGCAGTAGCGGCGGTACTCAACCTGGTCAGCTCCTCCCTGGAGAAGGAAGTACTCGAAGCCGTGACCGAACGCGATCCGGCGCTCAGCGACCAGATCAAGAATCTCATGTTCGTTTTCGAAGATGTCATCTCCCTCGACGACAAGTCGCTGCAGCGTTTGCTGCGCGAAATCGATGTCAAGCAGCTGGCGCTTGCCCTCAAGGCCGCCAGCGCCGAACTCAGGACTCGCATTATGGGTGTGATGTCGCAGCGCGCTGTGGCCGGACTGCAGGAAGAAATCGAGTTCCTCGGACCGGTGAAGATGCGCGATGTGGAAGCGTCGCAAAGCGACATCGTGTCCAAGATTCGCGCGCTCGAAGAAACGGGCGAAATCGTTCTCTCAGCGGGATCGGATGATGTCATCGTCTGAGGTTTTCCGTGATCCCGCACCGTCGGTCTGGGCGCTCGATGAACTCGAGACCACCGATGTCTTTCTTTCAATGCCCGGTTTCGGCGCCAATGAAAACCACGACATCGCCGAACCGGTTGTACACGAGCATGATTCGAACAGCGTCGACATCGACGCAGCCGTTGCACAACGTCTGGAAGCGTTGCGTCCGCACCTCGAAGCCGAGGCGTTTGAACGCGGCCGAGCTGCCGGCCGGGACGATGTGGAGCAGCGTTCGCATGAACAGCTGTCGCGTGTGTTGCAGGCCTTGGTAGAAGCCACGCAGTCGGTACACGCGCACGAACAGCGGTGGCTTGGCAACGTCGAGGAGAATCTCGCCGCGGCTGCGGTGACGGTGGCACGTCATCTCATCCAGCGTGAACTCACAGCCGAACCCTCGGTCGTTACCGACCTGGTGGCCCGCGCATTGGCGCAGTTCCCCATGGAGCGGAGCATCACCGTGCGCTTGCATCCGGACGATCTGTCGGTCGTGCAGAACTCCATGGTCATCGACCAAAGCTTTGCCGCGCAGGCCCGTGAGGTACGCTGGCACGCCGACCCGCACATTGTGCGCGGCGGATGTCTGGTGGATGGTCGCGAGCGCGTACTCGACGGCCGTATTGATATGGCACTCGAGCGCGCCTACCGCACGCTTGGACAGGTGGTGGCATGAGCGCCGCATTGCATCTCGCCGCGGACACCTTCGCCGAGCGCCTGGGCAACGTGGATCGCTTCGCCCTGTATGGCCGCGTCACACGCGTGGTGGGACTGGTGCTCGAAGCAACAGGCCTCGAAGCCGGCCTGGGTGCACTGTGTCGGGTGACCAGTCATTCGCGCGATCGCTCGGTGTTGGCTGAAGTTGTCGGATTTCATCAGAGCGGTGTGCTGCTCATGCCGCTTGGTGAAATGGACGGACTGCACCAGGGGAGCATCGTGCAACCACTGGGGCGTTCGTTTGGTGTTGATGTGGGACCATCGTTGCTTGGTCGCGTGCTCAACGGACTGGGCCATCCGATCGATGGCAAGGGTAAGCTCGATGTGGTGGAGCGCGTTCCGCTTTCTGCCGAACCGCCCAACCCGCTGGAGCGACAGACAATTGATCGCCCGTTGGAAACGGGTGTGCGCGCGATTGACGGGTTGCTCACCATTGGTCGTGGTCAGCGCGTGGGCATCTTCGCCGGATCCGGCGTTGGCAAAAGTACGCTGCTCGGCATGATCGCACGTCACGCGCGTGCCGATGTGAACGTGATCGCACTGCTGGGCGAACGCGGACGCGAAGTGCGTGATTTTATCGACAACTCGCTTGGTCCCGAAGGTCTCGCACGCAGTGTGGTGATCGTGGCCACGGGTGATCAGGCCGCACTCATTCGTGCGCGCGGCGCATTGGTGGCCACGGCGATCGCCGAGTATTTCCGGGATCAGGGCAAGCAGGTACTGCTGATGGTGGATTCGGTGACGCGTGTGGCCATGGCCTGGCGTGAGATTGGTCTGGCCACCGGCGAGCCGCCCACCACCAAGGGATATCCGCCCAGCGTGTTCGCCAACTTGCCGCGCCTGCTCGAGCGCGCGGGCAATGGTGCGCGGGGTGGCATTACCGGTGTCTACACCGTGCTGGTAGACGGCGATGACTTCAACGAGCCTGTGGCGGACGCATCACGATCCATTCTTGACGGTCACATCGTGCTCACGCGCAAGTTGGCGGCACAGAACCATTTTCCGTCCATCGACATTCTGGAATCGAAAAGTCGTGTGCGTGATGCCATCATCTCGCGGCCGCAACAGGACGCCGCCGGACAGGTACAGCGCCTCGAAGCAGCCTACCGCGAAAAGGAAGATCTGATCATGGTGGGCGCCTATCAGAAAGGCTCTGACCCGTACGCCGACGCGGCTATTGCACACCGCGATGCAACGCTCGACTTCCTGCGGCAAGCACCGGATGAAGTAACGCTCTACGGTGATACGTACGCCGCACTCACCAGCCTGGGTGGTACCATCGCCGGCTCAACGCGGAAACCAGCATGAGCTTCTCATTCAGACTGCAGCGTGTATTGGAGCTGCGTGAAAAAGCGGAGCAGGCGCGGGCGCGCACGTTACGTGATGCCAACGAAAATGCCGACCTCCTGCGAGAGCAGGCGAATGCGCTCCACTCCTTGCGCACACTGCAGCGTGAAAGTCTCGACGCCGCGTCGCGCGGCCTGATTTCCGCCGGTGAGCTGCAGCACGTGGCGTATCTGATTGACCAACTCGATACGCGTCTGGCCAAAGCTTCGGATGATGCAGCGGAAGCCCAACGCGTGGCTCTTGAAGCGCAGCAGGCACTGCAGCTTGCATCGCGTGATCGCCGCGTGCTTGGACGCCTGAAAGAAAAACATGCCGAACGCTGGTCGGAGACGGAGCAGCAGCGCGATCGCTTGGCTATGGACGAGATCGCGCTGTCCCGCTTCACTCGCAAGCGCCTGACCGGTGACAAACCCGACGCGCAGCGAGCCAACAGCAACCCCACTCGTGTGACGCCGGCGCGTTCGCTCACACCGCCATCTTCTCCGACTCTCTGAGTCTCTGCTTATGCTTCGTTCGATTCTACTCCCGGTAGTACTCGCGCTCGTTGTTGGCCTGGCGGGGAGCGCCGGCTATGCGGTGATGAACGCGCGCACGTCGCACGCGGCCCATGTGCACGTAACCGATTCGCTGGCGCGTGTGCACATGGATAGCGTGGCCGCCGACAGCGTGGCCAAACTATTGGCGGCTGATGAACTGCCGGCCTTTGACGACAGCGTTGACCCACTCGCGGAACTCGGCGACGACGCGACACCAGCCGACTCGATTCGCGCGTTGCTGGCGGCACGAGAACAGCGTGACCAACGTGATCGGAGTGGCACAGCTGATGAGAGCAGCGATTCCGCTGCGGTTTCGTCTTCGTCTTCAGGGGCTTCAGGGGCTTCAGGGGCTTCAGGGGCTTCAAAGCCCGCGCCAACGCCACCTGCCGAGATAGCGGCCAAAACAGTGGACCCCGCACCGGCAAAGCCAGCCACGAGGGATGTGCCGCCGGCAGTAAAGGCTGCCACGGAACTACCGGAGGACATTCTACCGGAACGACGCCTGGCCAAAATCTTTGGCGCCATGTCGGCGCGCGATGCGGCCAAGGTACTCACACAGATGTCCGACGATGATGTGCGCACGATTCTGTCAATGATGGGAGACCGACAGGCGGCGGCTGTGCTGTCGGCACTGCCGGCCGACCGCGCCGCGCGCATCACGACGAAAGGCGTTTCCTCCACAGGGAGTAGCACACCATGAGTTTGCTGCCAATGACACCGTCAAATCTGGCCGCGCGAGCCGCGTCGCCCACACGCGTCAGTCGTGCTGAGCGTGCTCCGGAAATCGAGCGCGCGGAATCGCCGGAGCAGACCGATCGGGCCAGCCGTACGCACACGCCGCCCGACTTTGCCATGCTGCTGGCGCTGCTCGCGGGTAACAGTGCGACACTGACGGCGCGTGATGCGATCGATCCGGACTCCCTGTTGCAGACCGCAAACGCCAATGCAACGGTCAGCGATTCCGATGCGGAGACCTTGAGTGAATCAGACAATCAAACGCCCAACGACACGAGCACCGCGGGTGCACGGTCGTCGGGTGGTGCCCCATTCGCTGACAGCGATCAGCGTGCACTCGCGCGTTCCATGCGAGCAGATGCGCTGCGCATTGCGCAGGCTGTGATGGCAGATACCAATAGCGGTGCGGCGTTCACGGGCAATGCATCCGGAATGCGCACGATGCAGTCACCGGCGGAGGTTTCGGACAGCGATATGTTCTCGCTCGCTGAACGCGCGCGCGGCAACGGCTTTGGCGAACTGCTTGCGCGTGGTGATGCGCAGGCCGCCGGACTGCGTTCCCGGATCGATGCCATGCTTGACATCGCCGGTACGCCACGCGGGCGCGCCATGGCCGAAGCAACCCGGCCGGCGTTTGCCGCAGCGGTCACTCGATCGGCCGCCGATGTAACAGTTGCGGTGCGTGACACCGATGCCCTTGCGCCCGATTTCAAAGGTCGACTGGATCGCGTGATCGATCGCATGCGCGACGAGTTTGGTCATGACGTA
>JBBRDJ010000039.1:0-28796 GCA_038203945.1 Gemmatimonadales bacterium | reverse complement strand
GCATCGGTGCTCTTGCTCAGGCGATCATCTACCTGTGCGCGGACATCACGCACCTGCAGCACAGCACGGTGAGCGTCGTCCACGCGCTGCGCGACCTGCGACGAGAGCTTGAACTGCGCATCGAAGTCGGCCTGCGTGATCGTGGTGAGTCGCGGATCGGCCACGATGTCGAACGACTCGGTGAACGTCTGCCCATTGGCCGTGAGGCGCGCCGAGTAGGTGCCCGGCGGGGCGAGCGGTCCTTGCGTATTGGCAGACCACATGATCAGGCCCGGGAAGTCGCGCGGTCCGGGGTAGCGCATGTCCCAGCGGAACCGGTGCTGTCCGGCGGTGGCGCGCGGCGAACCACCGCTACCGAAGCCGCCGGGTCCACCACCACGTGTTGCCCCGCCCGCCTGGGCGTTACCGGTATCGGCGCGCGGCGGAGTACCGGTGTACGTGCGAATCACGCGATTCTGCGAGTCGAGAATCTCGATTTTGACTGTGTCGGCGACCTTGCCGAGGAAGTAGTCGATCTCCGGGGCGAACTGCTTGCGTCGCGAGTACGACTCGGCCGGGCGCGAGAGCGTGCGCACCGTGGTGGCCGGCTTGAACAGGAATGCGTCGCGCTGCGCGATGGCGGCGTTGGCCTGACGCAGCGGCGTGATGTTGTCGAGCACCCAGTATGAGCGGCCATGCGTGGCGATGACAATGTCATCGTCCTTGAGCACGAGACCCGGCACCTGAACAGCGGGCAGGTTCAGCTGCAACGACTGCCAGTTGAGCCCATCATCGAACGAGACCATGACGCCCGTTTCCGTGCCGGCGTAGAGCAGGCCAGGACGTTTCAGGTCTTCACGCACCGTGCGCACGTAATCTCCGTCGGCAATGCCGTTGGTGATCTTCGTCCACGTTTTGCCGTAATCGTTGGTGCGATAGACATACGGCGCCACATCCTGCATGCGATAGCGCACGGCGGCCACATAGGCTTTGCCAGGCGTATGCGGTGAGACGTCGATCTCGTGCACGCGACTGAACTTGGGCAGACCCATGGGCGTGATATCGGTCCATGATTCGCCGTCGTTGCGCGTGATGTGCACCTTGCCGTCGTCACTGCCCACCCAGATCTCGCCTTTGGCGTGCGACGACTCCGTAATGCGCCAAACGGTGCCGTAGTACTCCACGCTGGTCTGGTCGCGCGTAATATCGCCGCCACTCGGCCCGATTGTGGCCGGATCGGCGTAGGTGAGATCACCGCTGATGCGCTTCCAGCTTTCGCCGGCGTTGTCGGAGCGCCACACATGCTGTGAACCCACGTACACTACGTCGGTGTTGTGCTGAGACGCGGTGATCGGGTGGTTCCACTGGAACCGTTCCTTGAGGTCAATCGCCGAGTTCCCCATCGGGTTGACTGGCCACACGTCTACGGCGCGTTGCTGTCCGGTGACGCGCGACATGAAGCTCATCGATCCACCGTAGCAGGCGGCGTAGAACAGATTGACGTCAGCCGGATGCGGCGTGACCGGACCGGTTTCGCAACCGCCTGGCGCGTACATGTAGCTGCCGTCACCGTCCATGGGCACGCACGCGGTGCTGTTGTCCTGCTGTCCGCCGCAGATCTGATACGGGAAGTGATTGGTCACGCGCACGTCGTACATTTGCGCCGTGGGATACGGCTGCCCGGTCCACGAGGCACCGGCATTCCAGCTCACGTTGGCACCGCCGTCGTTGGATTGCACCATGCGCTGAGCGTTGTCACTGGCGATCCACAGATCATGATTGTCGCCGTGCGGTACGCTGATGGTTTTCCACGTCTTGCCACCATCGCGCGAGCGGTGGAACTGCACGTTCAGCACATAGACCGTTTCCTTGTCCTTCGGATCGGCGACAATGCGGGTGTAGTAGAACGCACGCTGTCGCAGGTTCCGATCATCGCTGACTTGCGTGAAGGTGGCGCCGGCGTCGTTGCTGACAAACACGCCGCCGGAGTCGGCTTCGATAATCGCGTACACGCGATTCGGGTCGGCACCGCTCACACTCACGCCCACTTTACCCCACGTACCTTTGGGTAGTCCGGCGTTGCGTGTGAGCTCCGTCCACGTGGTGCCGCCATCGGTGCTCTTGAAGAGTCCCGAACCGGGTCCACCCGAGGATAGCATCCACTCCTTGCGGTACGCTTCCCAGAGCCCTGCATAGATCGTGTTGCTGTTGGACGGGTCGATGACCAG
This sequence comes from Gemmatimonadales bacterium, assembly GCA_038203945.1. Lineage (GTDB taxonomy): Bacteria > Gemmatimonadota > Gemmatimonadetes > Gemmatimonadales > Gemmatimonadaceae > JAABRT01. The sequence goes on along the minus strand of JBBRDJ010000039.1, from coordinate 26,589 downwards.
ATCGACTGCGCCTGTTTTGTCGTCGCGTCGCAACACGCGTTCCCACGACGTACCGCCGTTGGTGGTGCGGTACACGCCGCGCTCTTCGCTCGGGCCGTACGGGTCGCCCAGGGCCGCCACGAAAATGCGATCGCAGTTGGCCGGATCAATGCGAATGCGTCCGATCATTTGCTGACCGGTTTTGGATTCGAGTCCGGAATGCGTCCACGTTTTGCCGGCGTCGGTGGATTTGTAGATGCCGTCGCCCGGAATCACGTTGCCCCGGAACTGCACTTCGCCCATGCCCGCCCAGATGATATCGGGATTGGCTTCACACTGGGCCACGGCGCCCACGGATGAGGTTTTGAACTGTCCGTCGCCAATTGGATTCCAGGTGGAGCCCGCGTCGGTGGTTTTCCAGACACCACCACCCGCGGCACCAAAGTAGTACTCAAGCGGACGCGCCACGGTGCCGGTGACGGAGATGGAACGTCCACCGCGATTGGGGCCGACGTTTCGCCAGGCGAGACTGCCGAAGAGCGACGGCGGGACTTCGGCCGCTGCGGTCGACAGCGAGCCGACGGCGTTCCGGGCGGCGGTTTGTGCGCGTGCCGACGGGGCGGCGAGCGAGGCGACGAGCGCTGTTAAAACCCAGGCGCGCGCGTGAGATGGGGCTGTACGGGGCATGGCAGGGGCCGAAAAAAGGTGCGGAGGTCGGCGGGGTGGTAAGAAGCGATACATGAAGGTGTCGGGACGACCGAGCTCAGGGCAAGGCTGCGCGAGCACAAAAGGTGCGTCGAGGGGTATGCTTGGTTCCTGTTCACCGATTTGAGTGCTTATTTTGATTGCCCGTGCTTGCTTCCGGAAAATCCACAACCGTTTTGTGGGTGTAGCGATTTCTACTCGCGCATACTCTCTGTCGCGATGCGGCATTGTTTGTGTCGCGCTCCTGCTGACCGTTGGCTGCGACTATCGTGTGCTGGGCAGGGAGGAGTTGATCGGTACCAAAGCCGACAATCGACCGCGCGTGCACTTTACGCCGCGAGAGAACTGGATGAACGATCCCAACGGTCCTGTTTTTGTGGATGGTCGTTATCACCTGTTCTATCAGTACAACCCCGAAGGTGCCGGTTGGGGCAACATGAGCTGGGGTCATGCCAGTTCAACTGATCTGGTACAGTGGCGAGAAGAACCGGTCGCCATCGCCCGCACCGACAGCACACTGATTTTTTCAGGCGGTGTCGTGATCGACAGCCTGGGCTCAAGTGGATTGTGCCGAGGCCCGCGATGCCTGGTTGCGATTTATACGGCTGCACATGTGCAGACGAATGCGCAGGCGCAGTCGCTCGCGTTCAGCGAGGATGGTGGTGCAAGCTGGTCACAGTTTCATGCGAATCCGGTGTTGGACATCGGGTCTACGGAGTTTCGCGATCCCTATGTGTTCTGGCACACTCCGAGTGAAGCATGGGTGATGGTCGTCGCGCTGGCGACCAAGCATGTGATTCAGATCTATCGGTCGTCGAACCTGCGGGAGTGGACGCTGGCGAGTGAGTTCGGCCCGCGCGGGGCGACCGGTGGCGTGTGGGAGTGTCCGGTGCTCGTTGAGTTGCCACTGGAGGATGCACCCGGTACGTCCCGATGGATGCTCAAGATTGATATAAATCCCGGGCACATTGCCGGAGGGTCGGGCGCCCAGTATTTCGTTGGTGATTTTGACGGACAGCGCTTTAACGCGCCTGACGCATTTCCGGCGCAGTGGGTGGACTTCGGTCCGGATTTCTATTGCGCACAGCCGTGGACCCGCGGGAATCAAGTCACCTGGATTGCCTGGATGAGCAACTGGCAGTACGCCGGCCAGACGCCCACCGCGCCGTGGCGCGGGAGCATGACGTTACCGCGCGCGGTGACGCTGCGGGAGGTCGGTGGCGTCCCGCGGTTGGTGCAACGGCCCGTTGCTTCACTTGAGCGTCGTCGTGGCCTCTCGCAACGCTTTACGTTCTCGCGTACCATCATCCCCGATGTGACGCCGTTGAACGCGTTTGATTCCGGAAACGGCGATGCCTATGAGCTGCGCGTACACATCGAACCCGGTGATGCACATGAGGTCGGCGTACTGCTTCGCTACTCCGAGGCGCAGCATGTACTGGTGTCGTACGACGTGGATGCCGGCACCATCGCCATTGATCGCCGCCCCGTGCCGACCCACGATTTCCACCCAGCGTTCCGTGCGCGGCACGTGGCGAGGTTGAAAAACACCGCACCGATAGCTTTGCGCATCATCGTGGACCGGTCTTCGGTGGAAGTTTTTGCGGATGATGGCGCGACGGTTCTTACCAGCCTGATGTTTCCTGACGCTTCGAGCAACGGTCTGGCCCTCTTTTCAAAGGGTGGCGCGGTGGATTCCGTGAGCGTGGAAGCCTGGCTCTTGCAGACGCCGCGTTAGTCGAGAGTTACGACTGGGCGCAACACGCTACCGCAGCATTGGCGCGCGTCGATGTCGCGTGGCCTGCTCGTAGTCGTAGGCCAGCGCGATCAGTCGCGCTTCGCTCCACGGCCGCCCAAAGAATGACATGCCGGCCGGCAGTGTATTCTCATGCGTGTAGCCCATCGGCACGGTGATAGACGGGAAGCCGGTAGACGGTGAGAAGAGCTGACTGTTGTCGCCGTGCGGCGTGTTGAGATCGCCGATCAGTCGCGGGGGATTGCTCCACGTGGGGTACACCAGCGCGTCGAGCTGCAAGGAATCCATCATCTGCTCAACAGCCACACGAAGTGCGGCACGTACCGCCTCTCGGCTCGCGCAGCCAGCGCTCTGCTCCGGCGATTCGCTGGACGCGCTGGCCTCACGCAGGCGCAGCTCCACGGTGGGATGAAAGCGACGGCTGCGGATGATGGCGTCCACCGTCTTTACCGGCGCATCGGGCGCGCGTTCGGCAAGATAACGTTCGAGATCAAACTTGAACCGGTTGCAACCGCCCCGTTGTGCACGCTGGATGGCTTGCAGCGAGTCAACCCGCGCGTCTTGCACGATGAGAGCGCCTTGCCCGGCCAGGTCGGCCACGGCGCGTTCGAATATCTGATTGACTTCTGGGTCGAGCGTTTCGCGTTCGTACGCTTGGCGCAGCACGCCGATGCGCGCCCCGCGCAGCGCACCCCGTGTGAGCGACGCAGCATAATCGCTCTCGCGCCGCGCGTCGGCCTGTGCGGTGACACTGTCCGCGGGATCACTGTGCGCAATCACATCGAGCACGGCCACGGCATCGGCCACGGTGCGCGCCATGGGTCCGGCAATATCAGCGGTAGCGTTGAGCGGAATCACGCCGGCGCGCGATGTGAGTCCCATGGTGGAGCGAATACCAACCAGCGCCTGATGCGCGCTCGGCCCACGAATTGAGTTGCCGGTGTCGGTACCCAGCCCCACGGCGCCAAAGTTCGCCGCAATCGCGGCCGCAGTGCCACCGCTCGAGCCGGCGGTGACGCGGTTGAGCGCGTACGGATTTCTTGTGTATCCCGGCAGAATGGAGCTGACCGTCTCGTACGGCGTGAACGCCCACTCGGCGAGGTTGGATTTGGCCAGGACGATGGCGCCGGCGTTTCGGACCTGTCGCACCATGGTGGCGTCCTGCCGAGGCTGCCAGCCTTCGAGGGCGAGCGAGCCGCCAGTCGTTGGCAGGTCGATGGTCTCGAAGTTGTCTTTCACGATCATCGGGATGCAGTGCAGCGCACCGAGCGCGGCACCGGAGGCGCGCCGGCGATCGAGTGAATCGGCCACCGCCAGCGCGCGCGGATTGACCACGATGATCGCGTTGATGGCCGGACCGCGCTTGTCCATGGCCTCAATGCGATCGAGGTACGCTTGCGTGAGCGTGCGGCACGTGAGCGTTTGAGCGCGAAAGGCGGCGTGGATTTGTGCGATGGTGGTTTCTTCAATCGCGAACGGCGTGGGTTGTGCGGACAGTTGAACTGAAGACCCAATGACGGTCGCCAGCGTGAGCGTGATGGCGCGTGCTGCGGCGAGGGCTCGTGGCCTGACGCGTGCGATGCGAGGCATGTTTTTCAACTACGGAAGAGAGTCCAAAGTCACGCGCAACCCACGCGCAACCCACGCGCTGCCCACGTGAAAGTTATTCACAACTCAAGTCGCGTCAGTCGCCGACCCAAACGCGATCACATGCCGGTCCTCATCAATGACCTCGAACGCGCCGTCCTGCATTACGAACTGCAATGACTGGCCGAGATACGCGGGATTGGCGAACGACATCTGAAAACGAGTGAGAGGGAATCCGGCCCGTACCAATTCGCGCAGCATGGCGTTTCGCAGGCAGAGTCCCTGGACGAACGGTCGCTTCATGCCAAACATGCGGGCCGCGAGCGCGGTCGTATGCACCGGGTTGTAGTCACCGGACACCGAACCGAAGCGGCGTCCCATATCTTCCGGCAGAGCAATCGACGCGACCTTCGTGCCCACTGCTGTGGTTTCGAGCTGGGGTTCGCGTTTGCGCAGTCCGGAAATGCTGCGTAACAATGAACGACCACTCGTCAGAGCGGCGAGGTCGTCCTTCGGCACGGACCGGATCATGAACCGATCATTCACGGTGCCCAGCATCTCACCACCCTCGTCGCGCGGGCGGTGGATCGCGATGCGCAAGGCGATGAGCGCCTTGCCGTCGCCCAGTCTCCATGCCTCCTGCAGGCTGCAGTGCAGCTCTTGTCGGTCGGCGGCAATCCAGTCTTCAACAGCGGCGTAGTGCGTGGTTTGATGCTGGAGATGCAACAGGTGCCGAAAGTTGATGCCAAGGTCGCGAAAGATGCGCGTGTAGAGCAGCGTGCCAACGCTTTGATTGTACAGATACGGCACTGGTGTGTCCGGTCGTCCGTCTGCCGAGACGACGCCAAACAGCTCGTGCCATTTTCGTCGCAGCGCCGGTGTCACGACTACCGGAGCGGCGTAGGTTCGCACGTTGGCTGTGCGCAGGCGGTGCTTGACGGCGAGATTGTGCACGGTGCCGGTCCAATACATCATGGCGTATCGCCAGCCATCTGAGACGCACGGCAAGTTGACGAGTGTGTGGCCATCGGCTCCGATCGACACCACGCCCATGGTGGCCGTGTGTGTCGAAATACGTTCCATTGTCACGTGCGAATCTCCGTCCCGGGTTTTAAGGTGAGGAGAACTGAGCACGCTGCGCATCAAACGGCAAGTGATGAACACCCACCCGATCTCCCCGGCTACCGCTTGCTGAAACGCGCGGCGTGCACGAGCATATGGGCATTGCAGCGCGTCCCGCCCAAGGCACGCATCCCCTCCCCGCCGCATCCTCGGCTGCCACCATGACTGATTCACTGCAGGCTCGCGTCGTCGCCGCCCTTGGCGATCACTACGAAGTGGAAGGCGAGATCGGACGTGGCGGAATGGCGGTGGTTTACCGCGCGCTCGACCGTCGGCTGCGCAGGCGCGTGGCCATCAAGGTATTACCACCCGAGTTGGCGTACGATCCGGCCATTCGCACGCGGTTTACGCGTGAGGCACAGACCGCCGCGCAGCTCTCGCATCCGCACATCGTGCCGATTTACGATGTGGGCGAACGGGACGGGGTGGCGTATTTCGTGATGGCTGAAATCACGGGCGGAAATCTCGCAGCGCTTCTGGCCAACGAGCCGCGTCAGTCGGTTGCAGAAGTGCGGCGGATGCTCTGTGAAATCGCCGACGCGCTGGCGTACGCACACACGCGCGGCGTCATTCATCGGGACATCAAGCCGGACAACATTTTGCTCGACGGTGACACTGGGCGGGCGATGGTAACGGACTTTGGAATCGCGCGCGCCATTGGAGCGGGATCGCGTTTGACCGTGACGGGGAACGCCGTGGGTACGCCCACGTACATGTCTCCTGAACAGGCCATCGGCGAGCGATTGGTGGACGGACGGAGCGACATTTATTCACTGGGCGTGATTGGGTACCAGATGTTGGCGGGACGCGTGCCGTTTCAGGCGGGCAACGCGATGGCGCTCATGCTCAAGCACGTGAGTGAACGTCCCGTGCCGATTGGCGAGCTGCGCACGGACGCGCCGAGATCGCTGCAGGAGGCGGTGGAGCGTGCCTTGCTCAAAGCGCCGGAAGACCGGTGGCCGAACGCGTCGGCGATGCGCGATCTGTTGCTGGCGGATCATGCCTCGGTCGCGCCTTGGCGCACGAGTCAGCGGGAGCCGGTGCGCTTCAACTCGCCGGTGCCGCAGAGCCGTCGCGGCGAGCAGCGTGCGGTGAGAGCGGACAAGCACAAGCAGCCGGACGCTATGCCATCTGTCGTACCCCCGCGTGTGATGCAAGCGCCCGTGTACGCCGATCTATCGGCGGAACAGAAGGCGGATCTCAGACTGTGGCACGGTCGCACGCAGCTCATGGATCGCATCAAGGCGATTCGTGGGTATTCGGTGGTTGCGGTTGCGACGGCTATCGCCGGGGTGTCTCTGGCGGTTGTCGGAGCGGACGAGGGCTTTCCGATTGCGCTGTTTGCCGTCGGCCCCCCCTACCACATGCTGCGCAAGCTCTACAAGCGCAGCCAGTCGCTGCAGGCGGCCGGCGTCCGGCTTCGTCGACTCTTCCTCATGCCGCGTGCGAAGTGGGTGATCAAAGACGTCACACCCAAGCCGACTGCGCTCGCGAGCGCAAAGCCTGGCACGCTGGAGCGGCTCGTCACGCCCGAAGTGCTCGCGTCACCCGAAGGACACGCGCTCCGTCGCGCCGCGCAGGATCGCGCGTCGGTGATGGCCATTTATCAGGGGTTGCCCAAAGGCGATCGCGTTGAGCTGCTGGACGTTGATCCAACGTCCTTGGCGTTGCTCGAGCGTGCCGCGCATCTCGCGGGGTTGCTGCATCGTCTCGACGGGAGTCTCGGCGGCAACGTACTCGGCGAGTTGGCCACTCGCATTTCGGCGGCGGAATCTGATCCCGTGTCATCTGAAAGCGAACGCCGTCTTTCGTTGCTGCATCATCAGCGGGTCAGTATTCAGGAGCTCACCGACCATCGCGATCTGCTCGCCAGGCAGTTTGACAGTGCCTGTCTGGCATTGGGTAATCTGTATCTGGACATGGTGAAGTTCCAGTCGTCCGGTCAGCAGTCGACACTGTCCGACTTGTCCAACGCCACGCAGCAGGCGCGGGCCCTGTCGCGGGATATCGGGTACGCGCTCGAGGCGGCGGGCGAGGTGCGCAAGCTGTAGCGTCGCGGCAGTCAGGTGCGGTCGCGTGCAGCCGCCAATTTCAGCTGTCCTGCGACACCAGCTCCGCGAGCGCCATCCCGCTTAGCAGCGCCCCTTCCACGCGACCGCCCACACACCAGTCACCGGCCGCGCCAAGACCGCATTCGGCGTCATACAGTGCCTCGGACTCTGATGACGCAGATGTGTGGTTGCGTTGGGGCAACGGACCGCCGACGGGAATGGCATATCGCCAACGATGCGCAACACTTTGCACCAAGGGCAGTTCGTGTTGCACGAGCTCTGCAAACGCATGCGTCATGAGTGACGCCAGCTCCTGAGGTTCGCGTTCCAAATGCACGGCGCTCCAGGACGGCGTAGCGTGCAGTACCCAGCATTCGGTGTGGCCGCGTTGGGGCTTGCTGTTGTTGCGCGCTACCCACGACAACACCGCGTGGTCGTTTACGAAAGCGGCGTCCCACTCCACATCAGGGCGGCGTTCCAGAACCAGCATGGTGGCGATGCACGGTTGCATTTGTACAGCCGCCGCTTGTGATGCAATCTGCTGCGAATGAGGTGCGAGCAGCGCCTGGGTTTGCGGTGCTGGCGCCGTGACCAGCACGCGATCAAAGGCGACGGGTGAGTGGTCGGTGTTGGTCACCAGTTGCCAGTGATAATCATGGCGCTCCAGCGACGTGACAGTTGCGCCGTATTGCACCTGCAGTGTGCTGGCCAGATGCATACCGAGCGCGCGCATGCCCGGCACGGCTACCCAGCGTGTTTGTGTATCGGCCTTCAAGCTCCACACGTCATTGTCGCGCGCGGCGATTGTCGCGGTCCAGGGAGCAATCAATCCGCTGTCTTGCCAGCGCTGCATGAGCGGCACGAGTCGGTCATCGCGTTGCGTGAAATACTGTGCACCGTGATCAAACTCATATTCACCATCGCGGCGCGTTGCCGAGCGGCCGCTGGGCGCGCGCGACTTCTCAAATACGCGGACGTCGTGTCCATGTTCCACAAGTGAACGTGCGGCCATGAGGCCGGAGAGTCCAGCGCCTACTACAGCAATTCGCACAGCGGTTCCTCGTGAGCGTGGAGACGGTGCTTCACCAACCGCTACGCCTTCGCGCAGCGGTCGGTGCCATTCATCTAAGCAGCGTTCCGCTAGCGCACCACCCAATCGGCGTTGAGATGCACCGTACCCCAGGAGATGTGCAGCACGCCGCGCTGTTCGCCGGGAGTGGTTGCGGGTACCAGTGCCATGCTGAGGCTTTCCACCGGTTCGCTGAGCGTGCTGGCGCGCAGCGGAATGCGCGCAAAGTCCCTGGATGCATCGTAGTTCATGGCCATGACCATTGGTGCGCCCGACAGTTCCTGCTGAAGAATCAGCGTCCAGCCCGAGCTTTCGGGAAGTGCGGACAAAATATAGCGTCCCTTGGGGACCTGCTTGTCGCCGATCATCAGGTCCACGTCAGTGGTAAGCAGTGTGGCTTCATTGGCTCCCAATCGCCACACGGTTCCCATGGGCACGAAATCGCTGCTCAACAGCGATCGGCCACGTAAATGCGGCTGACCGTAGTTGATGCTGATGAGCGCCGGCTTGCCCGCAGCGCGCTGCGCGGCGGTGTCCGAAAGGGCCAGCGAGACTTCGGCGGTGGCGCGAGTGCTGGGGGCGGCGCGATAGGCGCTGGCTTGGGCGGCCAGAGGAGCGGAAGTGAGCAGCAGCAGTGCTGCCGCCGAAAAAATCGTACGCATGAAGATATGATCCATTCAAAGGTGTAGGGAAGATCGTGCAATAAGAATGGGAACTCCCGGTGCGGCTGGCAAGCCAGCACGTCTTCCGGTGGAGCATTTGCGACGCATATTCTTCGCATGCGCCCTTCAACGAACTGCTCCGCAACCATGGCCGCGCGCGTCACCGTGCTCGCTGGGCTCGCCTCCCTCGCGACTGGCGCATTGTGCGTTTTGGCGCTCACCATCGCGGCTCCACTGCGCGCCCAGCTGCCCCAGCGCTTTGATGTGCTGATCGTTGGCGGACGCGTGATCGATGGTACTGGGTCGCCCGCCCGGCGACTTGATGTCGGTATTCTGGGCGACCGCATTGTGGCGATGGCTGAATCACTGCCGCAGAGCATCGCAACGCGCGTGATTGATGCGACTGGTCGCATGGTGACGCCGGGTTTCATTGACCTGCACGCACATCTCGAACCACTGCTCACCTTGCCGCAAATGGAGAGTGCGATGCGACAGGGTGTCACCTTCGCACTCGGCGGACCCGATGGTGGTTCGCCGCTGCCGTTGGGCGCGTATCTCGATACGGTGCGAGCCGCCAACATTGGCATCAACGTGGGCTATCAGGTGGGCCACAACGATGTGCGCCGCACCGTGATGGGAATGGACGCCCGGGCGCCTACGTCCGACGAGCTGTTGCGTATGCGCCGGCTCGTAGCGGAAGCGATGGGTCAGGGTGCGTTCGGATTGAGTACAGGGCTGTTGTATTTGCCGGGCACGTACTCAACGATTGACGAGGTGGTCGCGCTGGCGCAGGTGGCGAGTGACAGTGGAGGCATCTACACCTCACATTTGCGTCAGGAAGGCATTGGCCTCATTGATGGCGTCGCGGAAGCACTGGAGATTGGTCGGCGCGCGAATGTGCCAGTTGTGCTCACGCATCACAAGGCTGTTGGTCAGGCGATGTGGGGCCGGAGTGTGGTGACGCTGGCGATGGTGGATAGCGCGCGCCGCGCCGGTATAGACGTGATGATGGATCAGTATCCCTACACGGCCACGCATACTGGCATTGCTGTATTGGTGCCGAGTTGGGCAATGGCTGGAGGTAACGCCGAGTTTCGTAAACGTGCGGCCGTGCCACAGCTCAGGGACAGCATTCTGCGCGGCATTGTGTTCAACATTGTGAATGATCGCGGTGGTGGAGACCTGTCGCGGGTGCAGTTTTCGCGCGTGCCGTGGGACCAGACCCTCGAGGGGCAGACGCTGCGTGACTGGGCCAACCGTCGTGACATGCTGCCCACGCCGGAAAACGGCGCTGCACTCGTGCTTGAAGCGATGATGAACGGTGGTGGCAACGCCATTTATCACGTGCTCGATGAAGCCGATGTGCGACGCATCATGGCGCATCCGTTCACGATGATTGCAAGCGACGGAAGACTGTCACAACCCGGTGACGGGCACCCGCATCCGCGTGCGTATGGCACATTCCCGCGTGTACTCGGCAAGTATGTACGTCAGCAGCAAGTGTTATCACTGCCAACGGCCATTTACAAAATGACGGGCATGCCCGCCGCTCGATTGGGGCTGTCGGATCGCGGCGTATTGCGTGTGGGTGCCTACGCCGACGTAGTGGTGTTTGACTCGGCCACGGTCAGCGATCAGAGCACGTTTACCGAACCGCATCAGTACCCCGTTGGCATTGAAACCGTCGTGGTGAACGGTCAGATCGTCGTGTCTGGCAGCACGCCTACCGGCCTGCGGGCAGGACGCGTCGTAGTGCGGGACAACTGATCGCTGCGCCCTGCGTGACGTGTGCGCGCGCTCCCGAACGCCCGTTGCGACCTCATCGTTGCGTGTCGCCCATTTGAGTAGGCGAAGTTGCCACCTGTGGTGAATATCCCGCGCACTCAATAGTCGTGAGTTTATACACACGGCGCGTGACGGGACTTTCTCTCGTGCGCGAAACGCGTCGTTCACACGTCAGGGAGGACAGATGGCTGAGCTCAATGTACAAAAGAAGGATACGAACATCTGGCCGTGGGTTATCGGCTTGCTGTTGGTCGTGGCCGCACTCTGGTTCGTTTTTGGCCGCTCCGATTCGGTCAACACCGTTTCGTCGACGTCAGCAGACTCCACATACCAGACACAGCCCGGTGCGCCCATGAGTCCCAATCCGGGACGACCGTAGTTCGTACCGGTCTGTCACATCACACACGAATGAGGAGAAGGCAATGGACGACCGCATGAATACTTCCCGCACATCGCCCGGAGGAATGGGGCGACTCGATGACACAACCGTGGGCCAGCTCACGCACCTGAGTGAAATGGACGATTTCGAAATCGCCGACGGCGATCCGGATATCCGGGGTTGGGACGTACGCGCGCTTAGCGACGAGAAAATCGGCGAGGTGGAAGATCTGCTGGTAGACTCGGCCAACATGCGCGTCCGCTACATTGAAGTGAAGCTCGAGAAAGATCTCGTGCGCAACGACGATCGGCGTCACGCACTTATTCCGATTGGGCAGGCGCGTTTGAACGAAGAAGACGATAACGTGCTGGTGAGCCTGGATAGCGATCGGTTGCTCGCGCTGCCTCCGTACGTGCGCGGAGCGCTGTCACGGCAATACGAGCAGTCGGTTGTGGACGGCTTCAGTGGCGCGCCCGGACACGTGGTCTCCACCGACAGTGATCGTGACTTCTACGATGACGACCATTTTGACGATCGCCGCATGTTTGAGACACGACGTGAACTAGGTCGCCGGGACGACGCGTACCTTCGCCGCAGAAGCGAATAGTTCCTGCCACAGGCGACACGAAGCGGTGCGGGGGTGATATTTCGGACGATCGTCCACTTTCGCTCCACACCGCTTTGGGTTTTTGATGATTCCGTTTCTCGACCTACCGCCAATCGCACTCGGCCCGATCACGATTCAACCGTTCGGGCTCTCGGTGGCCGCCGCCGCTTTGATAGGTCTGGCCATCGCGCAAAAGCGGTACACCCGGTATGGTCTCGATGCGGAACTCGGTGAGCGACTGTCGTGGTGGGCCGTGGGTGGTGGATTTATAGGCGCGCATTTGTTCGCGGTGCTGTTCTATTTTCCCGGGCAACTCCTGCGCGACCCGTTGCTGCTGCTCAGGCTTTGGGACCATATCAGCTCGTTTGGTGGCATGGTCGGTGGAGCAATCGGTGGCGCGCTGTTTCTCAAGTATCGCGCGCCCAAAATGGATGAGCGTACACGCTGGTCGTATCTCGACGCGGCGGCGGTGGCGTTTGCGGTATCGCTCATGATCGGGCGCATTGGCTGCGCCATGGTACACGATCATCCTGGCCGCGTCACCGATTTTCCGCTGGCTGTGAGCCTTGGAACGCCAACGGCACAAGCGCTCATTGCCAACGCATACGCCGGAGCCAATGCCGCCGGTGAGTTGCCTCTGCCCGCATCGCTGAGCACACTCGGCTTTCATGATCTTGGCCTGTACGAGCTGCTGTATCTGGCGGTGATTGTGCTGCCGGTCATGTGGCTACTGGACCGCACACCGCGCCGACCTGGATTCTTTGTGGTCGTGTTCGCGGCGCTGTACATGCCGGTGCGTTTCGCGCTCGATTTTCTGCGCGTGAGTGATGCGACCTACCTTGGCCTTACACCAGCACAGTGGGCCGCGCTGGCTGCGTTGCTGGCATTGCCCATGGTGTGGAAGCAGATGTCCGCGTGGCCGCCCATTGCGCGGCATGCTGCTGCGCCGGCGAAGGTGCGGGCGTGATGGAGCAATCGGTAGCCTGCGACTGGCGGCGTGACAAATGTTTGCCGCGCCGCCAACCGTAAAACACGCGCTGCTTACGCGTTCAGTTTGGCGTTAAGCGTAATCGGCACAGACGAGAGCGCCTTGGACACGGGGCATCCTGCCTTGGCTCCGTTGGCGAGCTCATGGAATTGTGCCTCATCAATGCCTGGCACCTTTGCATCGAGATGCAGTGTGATGCCGGAAAAGGCCCAGTCGCTGCCGGTCTGCGCCATTTCGATGGTGGCGGTGACGTCAAGCTTCTCCGGCGGGTGACCGGCGCCGGTGAGTTGAAACGACAACGCCATGGCAAAGCAGCCGGCGTGTGCAGCGGCAATGAGCTCTTCGGGATTGGTGCCCGCGCGCCCGTCGGCGTTTTCAAATCGCAGCTTGGTGGAATACGGCTGCGCGTTGAGCACGCCGCTGGGCGTGGTGAGCGAGCCGGAACCTTCGAGCCCCGAGCCTTGCCAGATGGCAGATCCAGTACGTCGCATACTTGAACTCCGTGTGTGTGAGGGAATAGTGGAGAGTAGTGAGGCGTGCACGGTGTGGTCAAACTGTTTTTGGCGCCCATTCAGATTGTGCACATTGCCACACCACAAGACGCCATGCGGCAAGCACGAGCACAACGGCGATTCCAACCGACCACGGCCACGCGCCAGGCAGGTTCTCGAGGAGACCGAGCATCAGGCGCTCCAGGAAATAGCCGGAAGTGGTGTTGGGGTATCCGGCGATTCTGATCCCGATCGGTACGACCATGATTGCAACGAGTGCGAACCCCAATAGCGCGTATCGTGTGCGATTGGTCAGTCGGTTAAACCGATGCCATCGCAAGGCTTCCACCAGCCACAGGCTCAGAATGATCTGCAACACGACCAAGGTATATCCGTAGAACACCGCTCGCGGCTGACGTGTGACAATACCAGGGAGTTCTGATTCCGATAATGCGTCGTACTCAGCTTGGGTGAACGATTGACCATAAACCACCTGTGTGGCGCGCGCGACCTGCCAGTCAATGAATCGGGCCGTGTTGCTCGTTCGCGACGTGTAGGGGTTGAATCGCGTCGTGCCAAAGACGGTGATAGTGTCGGCGGGAGTCGCCTCGCCCCACGGTGCGGTGATAACTGGCTGATTGGCCAACGTGGTTGCATGCCAATACACCAACGCTATGCGCGAAGGACTCGCGTACCACTCGCCGGGCGTATCGGTGTACCGACCATTCATGTCGAGGCTGTTCAAGAAAGGCATACTCCGTATACCCACCGCGTTTCCGATGGCGAAGGCAGTAATGATCAGCAGAATCATGGGACCGTACATCAATGCGGCGCGCCTTCCCGACGAAATGGGCAACAGCGCCATCCAGCGCATGTTCAGCGTAAACAAAAAGCCAAATAGCACGGTGTAGCCCGCCAGCGAAATGGAGATGTAGTGGCCGGAATAGCCGCTCGCCGCGGCGCCAAACGCGATCGCCGCGATCATCAGCCTCGCCCAAAGCCACGCAGAGCGCATTACCAGCAGCATGTCGCTGTCTCTCGCTCGCGTGCGCCATCTTGAAGTTACTGACCACTGTTCCACCCTGCGGCGTACTGCGAAGGCAAACGGTACACTCGCCGGAATCTGTCTCGTTAAAACGACATACATCGCCACGGCGAGGCCGGTGAGCGTGGCGAACGCCAGTTCCGGTGTAAGCATATACACCGCCGCTGCACACAACGCGAGCAGTATCGCCACTCGCAGAAGTATTTCCGTGTGCACCGAACGGCGCGGCAGCAAGCGAGGCCCGTTTGTCGTTGTCAAATACACGAGCATGGCAAACATGACGGCCACGCAGAGCATCGACAGCACGCGTACAACCGGCCATGCGTTGGCGAAATGCAACCGCGCCGACACCCCCCATGCAATGAACGGGATGCCGAGCACGACGCAGGCGGCCAGCCAGCGTCCTTCCCGGACAACGCGCGCGTGCAGCGGTAGTGTATGTTCGAATACCGTTGACGCGGGAAAAACCATCGGCAGCGCAACCGCCGCCAACAAGATCCAGAAGCCGCCGAGTGAGAATGCGCTCAGTGCCTGTTGCTCCGCCTCTGGCATGGCGAGCGCCGGCTCGAAAGCCGCCGACATTGCCAACAGCACCGTCACCGCCGGCAGGGTCGGATTACTGAGATGCTTCTTCGCCAAAAACCACTTCATCACGCCGCCTGTCGAGCGACTGCCAATTCTGCCGCCGGTATTTCGGAGCGCGCAAACTGCCATTCGAGCAACCGGTATGCGGAGAGCACGGGAAGCGTGGCGAGTAATAGCGTGAGCGGCCAGAAGTCTGGAATGACTCGCAAGGCGTGCAGCATTACCGATTGGGTGAGCAGCAGCGTGAGATCTACATCCTGCCTGAAGTCCACCCAAACTGTGAAAAAGAAGAGCATGGCCCCAGCGAGGAAGAAAAGTACGCCCGCCAGCTCGGCATATTCGCGGTTTTTCCATCGGTATGAGCGCACACTTTCTGTCAGCCACATGAGCAGCAGCAAGCCTGTCGCCAACACGGAAACGAAATAGACCTGTGCGCGCACTACTCTCCCGCGCGGCACGGGACGCAGACGCTCGGGAAGCGCTGCGTACTCCGCCTGTGTGAATGCACGCCCGTACACGACAGCGGACGCACGCTGAAACTGCCAGTCGATGAACTGTACGCTGCTCGTCTTGCGCGACGTGTACGAGTTGTATCGCGTGACACCAAACAACGTGAGCGTGTCGGCAGGGATGGACTCGCCCCAAGGCGCAGTAATCACCGGCTGCGTGTGCGGCGCGGCGCGAGACCAGTGCTCCAGCGAAACACGCGATGGGCTGTCGTACCATTCGTTGGGTGTAGCGGTGGTCTGTCCGCCATAGCTGATCTCATAAGCTTGCTTGTAGGCCACCGTACGGACAACTGAGCCGGCAACCAGTCCGACACCTAGCACCGTGACAACTGGACCAATTCGCACCCACAGCCTGACGCGGTGCGAAAGCGGGAGAGCGACAAGCCAGCGAAGCCGTTGCCGCCGCTCGCTGAGCGACGCCAAGACACCCATCCCGAAGAAAAAAATGAGGTTTCCGCTCTGTCCGAACGCTACTGCCAAGGTAAACCAAGGTACGTAGAGCACACCGTACCACGGGCGACCAATGAGCAGCCGCAGCAGGCGCCATTCGGAGATCTCTTCTGCAACCACGCGAGCGCTCGCGTGATGTGCAATCCGCGACATTGTCGCCGTCTCAACCGCTGGAGTGAGCGCCAGCGATTCAGGAATGGATCGAACGAGCGCGAAATACAGCGCCACGGCTGCGATCAACAACACGCCAAGCGCCACGAAGGTCGGGAGCAGGTACACCACTCCCGCACTTACTACAGCCAACAACACCAGCCGCAGTCGAATCTCGCCCGTAAGCGACACGCGAGTCCACAGTCTGGGTGTACCAAATGCCAGGTACGACAACATGATGGCCATCGCGGCGACGATCACCACATTCGGCGTCCACTCCAGCGGCCACAGCCTTGGTCGCTGCACGCCGACCGACAGCACCCACAACAGCAGTGGTGGCACCACGAGCGCGCCAGCAGCCAACATGCGTGCCTGCATCAGCACGCGTGCGTGCACAGGCAGCGTCAGTTCGAACTTGGTGAGCTGCGGCGATACGACTACGGGTAGAATCGAGCTTATTATGGCCAGTAATACGATGCCGCCCACGGTCGGCAAGAAAATTGCCATCAACGCCGTTGGGCCAATCATAAGCCACACCATCCTGTTACCCACATGCGCCCGCACCAGCGCGAGAATCACGCCGCCGCCTCCAAACGCTCCCCGCCGAGCAACTCAATAAACAGTTCTTCAAGCGGCACGAGCCGGCACTGGATCTGTCCGCGGTTCTCCTCGCCGTACACGCGCACGAGTTGCTGCTGCACCTGTGCCGGTGTGCCTTCAAACACCGCGTGTACCTGTTCGAGCACCTGTCGCACGCGCACACAGCCGGGGAGCGACGCCAAGCGCGCGTGATCACTGGCCAACTGCGACGGTAACACGGCCACGCACACCTGCTCACGCAACGCATCGAGTTCGCGATCAATCTGAATGCGTCCTTCGTTCAGCAGCAGCACACGTCCGCCCAGCCGCTCCACATCATTCATGTGATGCGACGAGAACAACACCGACGTGCCTTCGCGATTGAGCAACTGAATGGTGGTTTCCAGAAACTCCCGACGGGCCACCGGATCAAGACCGCCGGCCGGTTCGTCGAGCAGCAACAGTTCGGGGCGATGACACACCGCGCACAGCAACGCCACCTGCTGCGCCTGGCCTTTGCTGAGCGCACCCAAACGTTTGCTCACATCCAGTGCGAAGCGCGCTATCAGATTGCGCTCCAGCGCATGATCCCACTCCGCATACAATCGGCGATGCAGTGCAATCAACTCCGATGCCTTCCAGATGGCCGGCATTTCCTGCGTTTCGCCCACGTATCCAATGCGTCTCTTCACTTACAGCGGATGCGTAGTGGGAGACAGGCCGAACAGCTCCACCGTGCCCGCATGCGGGAACAGCAGGCCCAAGGCCAGTCGCACGATTGTGGTCTTGCCGGAACCGTTACGGCCGAGCAGTCCAACTATTTCGCCGGCACCAATGGTGAACGTGACACCGTCGAGCACGGGGACCGTCGCAGTGTACGAACGGCTCACATCACGGAAGCAGAGCAAGGGTGTCATGCGGTGCGCTTGGAGGGAGGGGATGACGTGCTGGAATCTGCGGTGAGCGTACGATCGGCGTCCTTGAGCAACTGCACCACATCGGTGAACGTGAGCCCCGCGAGATACGCCTGTGACAGCAGACGCTGTGCGGACTCGGTCACGGCTTCAGCCTGAGCCCGACGGGCCCGTCGCGGCAGCGAGTCGTTCACGAACGTGCCGCGTCCACGCTGTGAGACGATGTAGCCCAGCAGCTCGAGTTCGTCGTAGGCTTTCTTGACGGTGAGCGGGGCAATCACGAGGCGCTCACTCAGCTCGCGGTGCGATGGCAACTGCTCACCCGCGCCAACAAGTCCTCCGGCAATGGCGTCCATGATCTGCCGCATGAGCTGGCGGTAGATGGGCAAGTCGTCGGCCGGATTGACGCTGAGGTGCATGACCAAGTGATATATAGAACCATATCACCTGACGCAAGTACCTCGAGCCGGCTGGCCGTGTGAAAGAACGACGGCTGTCGTAGTTCAAGATGCCGGCTCTGCCCCGCAGGAGGCATGCCGGACTGTCCTTTAGCAGTGTGTTCAGCTTGCGTCCTGCGGCGAATAGTCGTAAACGCAATTTCTGGCTAACTACCGTATGTGCTGCGTTGCACCGCAACACGTTTGCACGCGGTCTGACCTTCTGTCACGCGTGCCTTGTGTTTACGAACACGTTTCCCCAAGGAGTTTCACATGCCCGATCAGACTTTCAAGCGTGAGTATACGCGCGATACACACATGTCCGACTCAGCCGTTGACACCGTCGCATCGGAAGCGAACAACCTGAAAGACAAGACCTCAGACGCGATGGACAGTGCGGCCAAATCAGTTGAACGGGCCGGACACAGCGTCAGCGATCGTGTAGCCACGGCGGCTGACAAGGCGGCATCGGCGCTGGGCTCGACGGCCGAATACGTTCGCGACATCGATTCGCGCGACATTATGGACGATGTGACGAACATGGCCAAGCGGCATCCGGCGGCCACGCTCGCCGCTGCGGTGGCACTCGGATTTCTCGTTGGCCGGTCTGCGACGCGGTCATGATTCACCTACCGCTGGACTCGAAAGCGGCAGCGATGCCCACGCGTTCGGTGACCGATTTGCTGCAGGACACCGCGTCCCACACGGAGAATGTGGTGCGCGGTGAGATCCGGCTGGCAGTGGTGCGGGCGCAAGAACAAATCACGTCAAAGATCAAGCAAATCGCATTGTTCGCGATCGGAGGCGTTTTGGGTGTCTTCGCGCTCGTTCTGCTACTGGTAGCCAGCGTACTGCTGCTCTACAGCTGGTTCGAAGCGTGGAAGGCGGCGGCGATCGTCGGCGTTGTGGTGGCACTGGCCGCAGCTGGTGTCGCTTACTTGGCCACGAAACCAATGGGAGACAACTAAATGACCAGTTTCGCTCCACGCAGCATGGGCAACTTCACCGACACCTTGCCCGATTCACCCGATGCACTCGAAGCGGTTGTTCGCGCAGAGCGGCAACAGCTCAAGGCATCCATTGAAGAGCTGGGTACTGTAATGCGCAACAAGGTCAATGTACGCTCGCAGTTCCGCGAGCATCCGCTGGCATCGGTTGGACTTGGGCTATTGGCGGGTATCACGCTCGGTGCGCTGAGCAATCGCGCGAGCAAGTCAACACGGCACAATTCTCCTGATCAGAAGAGTTTTGGTAATGGACAGGCGCACTCATCTACATCGCACCGCGAGTCGGGCGCGCTCGGCAAGTTTGGCACGTCGATGCTCGCCATAGTGGGAACGCGAGTGGCAGATCTGGCTGAAGACACGCTGCGCAGTGCACTCTCGCGCAGTCGCGTCACTGTGCCAGCGCGTGACAGAAGCTGACAACGCCCCGTGGTTTACGGACGCTGTCCGAAAGCCTGAACCTGATCGATCGCGCGTTGTATATCGCGCCAGTCGTAGTAATGAAACGTGCGATCGTCGGACATGGTGACCATCATGCCCTGCGGGAACGCGGTGCCAAGCGCTCGCGCTGTGACTTCGAGCCCGTCAGTGGACGTTGCGCGAATCGGGATAATGGCCAATAGCGGGTGATCGTGTGTGTTGCCCGTGGTGCCTTCGCGTGGGAACACATGCACCCGCCCACCACCCTGATCCGACAGCACGATGTAGCCTGTGCGTTGGTCGCGATCAAAGATTGCCAGTCCTTCGTGGTCGTCAATGACTTTCGTGGTGGCGAACAGCGCGAGTTCGGTGTTGCCGCTGTCCGGGTCGGCGTAGTACTTGCGCACACCAACCCCTTCGTCACTGTAGTAGACGTAGCCATTGGCGTCGTCCACCGTGATTGCCTCGATTTCCTTGCGGCCGCTGTAGACGCCAAACTCGCGGACCTTCGTACCGCGCACTACGCCACCGGCATCAATATCGAGTCGATACTGCCAGAGATACGTGCCATCGGTGGGTCCGGCCTTACCGCCAACGATCGCAAACGTCGCCCCGTCGCGTGGCCGTTTGTACAACGACACACCCATGGGAGCGCGCGCCGTGTCGCCGTCGAACACGAGGATTCCGCCGCCGTCAATGGCCTGCATGTCAGGCAGCGAAAACACGCGCAACCTTTGACGGTTTCGCTCCGTGGCCACCGCAATGTCCCGCGTCGCGCCATTGAACATGACACCCTGCACCACGTCCACATTGTTTATCCGCATGAGCGGGGTGACGCTGCGTGCACGATCAATGCGCCCGTTGAGATCGAACACGAACACTCCGCCTGCGGTGTCGCCTTTGTCCGTGCCGAGTACCAGCGATTGCAACGGATCGGTGGGATGCAACCACAACGCCGGGTCATCGCTGTCGTTGGGCAGCGGTTCAGTGATGACCACGGGCGTGAGCGTGTCGGTGTAGAGCGGCAACGCGTAGGTCATCGTTGTGGAATCACCGGCGACAGAGGCGTTGTCAGCAGCATCGCTGTCCTGCTCAGGTGCCGCACAGGCAACGAGCGCGGCGGCGGCGAAACACGCAGCGTATCGCGTAACACATCGGGTGACGTCAGGCGCAGCGGAACGATAGGACATGATGAAAGGGTGCGGGGAGTAGAATGGTTTGGCCAAGGTGCAAAGAACGCACTTGCGATGACAAGCGTTTGCGCGAGACTGTTACAGTGCGTCGGCGCGGCTGGCGGTAGAGTCTCTACGGTCTGTGAGGTGTGCCCCGTCTGGACAGTTGGCACACTTGGCACACTTGGTACACTTGGCACAGTCGGTACAATCGGCTCAGTTGGGATGGACGACTCAGGCGGTGCGTTCTCGAAGTCCGGAACGGACGCCGTTCTGGTGTGTGTCAAAACACGCATAGTGAAAATCAGCAACAATCGCGGCACCCGGTCGGTCAAGATGACCGGCCAGTGCTAGCGTATCGGCGTCATGTCTATAGCTTGCCTCGTTGACCCTGCTCGCCGCTGCTGAACGGCGGTTCTACGTTGGCTTGTCCCTCAGCCCCGCTGTGTGAGCGCTTCGCTCGTCCTGATCATCATTGTTGCGACGGCGTATCTCGCCACGCATCTGCTCTACGAGTGGTTGGCCCGACGCCTGCTGATCGTATCGGGCGCCGAGTATCTGGTACTCGGCATTCTGCTCGGTCCGCAGGTGACTGGGGTGATTCCGGTTGCAGCGGCGGAGTCGTTCGGTCCGATCATTGTGTTGGGTACGGGGTGGATTGGTCTGACGGTCGGCATGCAGTTCTACTTGCCGCGTTTGGTTCGTATAACGGGTCTCACGTTTCGTCTGGCGGTCATTGAGTCGCTGATCACGCTGGGCGCCGTGACACTGGCACTCTGGTGGGCGCTGCCGGCACTCGGGCTCACGTCGCAGTTCTGGGCCATCGTGCCCGCGCTGGCGCTCGGCGCCATTGCCGTGGCGTCTACGCCGGCTGGTCTCGACATCGCACTGCGCGACCGAAAGCGGCGCGAGCCGGTGGTGAATCAGCTCGAGACGTCGCTTGGCGTGAACGCGTTCGTGGCGATCGTGACGATGGGCATTCTGTTTGCGTGGGTACACCGTGCGCCCACGAGCGCAATGCGTCCTCCCACACCAACCGAGTGGGCTGTTATCACGGTGGGGATAGGCGTGCTGGGTGGATCGCTCTTCCATCTGTTCCTGGGCGAAGAGCGCCAAGTCGATCGACTGGTCGTATCGCTTGGCGGTGCGGTAATTCTGGCCAGCGGCACGGCCGCGTACCTGAATGTGTCGCCTGTACTGGCCACTCTAGTGATCGGTATCGTGCTTGTGAACACCAGTCGTGGGCGCAACGAGTTGCGCAGCGTGCTGGCCGCCGCCGAACGACCGTTTTACTACGTGTTGCTGCTGCTGGCCGGGTTGTCATGGCGACCGAGCACATCGGCCACCGTGTTTGCCGTAATTCTGTTGTATCTCGTCACGCGCACCACGACCAAAGTGTACGCGGCGCGCGCCACCACCGTGTGGAACAAGGCGACGCCAGAACTCGGACGCGATTGGGGCAAGGCGCTGATCGGTCAGGGTCGTCTCACCGTTGCTTTGGCGCTCGACTACGCCCGTCGTCCGGAATTGCCGATTGGTGACGTGGTATTCACGGCCGCGCTGGCTTCGGTGCTGCTGACCGAGTTTGCTGCGGCGCGATTGGTTCGGGCCGCACTCCTGCCAATCGTGGAACCGCTGCGAGACCTCGCGCAGCGACTGCCGTGGGTAGATGCGGATGAGCCTTCGGTCGATAGTACGGCCGAACGGGCAGCGGCTGACTCGAGCACCGAAGGGGCCGGTGTCAGTGGGACGTTTGTCATACCCAATGTCGAGGGAGCAAGCACGCTGCTCTCGCCGGGCGCCGAAGTGACAACCTCGATGAGCGACCACGTGATCGGACGCCGCAACATCAGGCGCGAGGGGGCGCCAGAGGCTGCACCAGTGGAAGCACCGTCGGCCGCGGAAGGCAAAGAAACGAAGACACCGCAGAAAGCGCCGCCGTCTGATTCTTCCCACGAGCCGCACTGATGCGTCGCGTCATCGTTTTGGTGTTGTTGTACCTGTTGATGCAGGCCGTGCTGCCGCTCGGCGAGGGCACGCCCGCCGCCCTCGTGCTCATGGCGTTCGGGTTCCTTATCCTGGGCGCCTACAGCGTGGGCGAACTGGCCACGACGATCCGTCTGCCCAAAATCGTGGGCTACCTGGCGGCCGGACTGGCGGTGGGTCCGGCGGCACTCAACTTCGTGTCGCAGCCGGTCATGGAGCAGCTCGAGCCGGTGAGCCAGCTCGCGATCGCGCTGATCGCATTTTTGGCGGGTGCGGAGCTGCAGCTCAAGGAAGTGATGGAGCGCGGCACGCTGCTGCTCAAGATCATGACCGCTGAACTGGTCGTGTCGTTTATCGGGATCGCGGTCACGCTGGTATCGCTGCACAACTTCCTGCCCGGGCTGCAGGGTGCCCCGATGACGGAAGTTGTCGGTTTCTCGATTCTCTTCGCGTCGGTGGCGATCATCCACTCGCCGGCCGTCACGATGGCGCTGCTCAGTGAGAGCGGTGCAAAGGGCGTGGTGGCACGCACGACGCTGGGAGTGGTGCTGGTGGCCGATGTGGCGGTCGTGCTGACCTTCTCCGGTGCGCTGGCCTTGGTGCGCGTGCTGGTGCCACCTGCGGGTGGTGGCGGCCTCGGAGTGCTGACGGTGGTCTGGGAGATCGGAGGTGCCGTGCTGGTGGGCGCCGTGCTCGGCGCCGTGGTGGCGCTCTACCTGCGATTTATTCGACGCGAGCTGTTCATTTTCGCGATTTTGGTGGCCTTCTTCGGCTCGGAGATCGCCGGCCTGCTGCATGTGGAGACGTTGCTCACGCTGTTAATGGCCGGTTTCGTAGCCGAAAATGCGGGCGGTGGTGGTGGTGAGCAGCTACGGCACGCGATGGAGCGCGCGGGCGACCCGATTTTCGTGGTGTTCTTTGCGTTGGCCGGAGCGCAGATCGTCCCGGACGCGGTGCTGAAACTCTGGCCGCTGGTGATCCCGCTGGTACTCGTCCGCACGGCGGGTTTGTGGGTGGGTACCAGGATCGGCGCGCGTTGGGCGAACGCCGAGCCCGAGGCGGCCAAGTACATCTGGATGGGGCTGATCAGTCAGGCGGGCGTGGCGATTGGCCTGGCCAGCGTGATGGCGAGTGTGTACCCGGAACGCGGCGAGGAGCTGCGTACGCTCTTCCTGGCCACGCTCACGATCAATCAGACGCTGGGCCCGATCATGTTCCGCATCGCGCTGCTGCGCTCGGGGGAAGCGACGCCGGAGTCATTCCAGGGCCGACGGCAGCGGGAGCAGTCGTAAAACCGGCATTAAAAACGCCGAGAACTACCTTTACCGCGGAGACACGGAGGAGAACGGCAACGAGTGGGGGAAACAGCGGCGCACTCACGCCACGATTCGTACCATTCCAACAGTTGCCGTTGCTGTACCCTCCGCGACTCCGCGGTGAAGGCTGTTGCCGTCGCGCCGACGCCCTGCGGGACGGTGAACTGCGGTTACCGCGGAGACACGGAGACGCGGAGGAGAGAACGGCAACGAATTGGGGAAACAGCGGCGCACCCGCGACACGATTCGCACCATTCCAACAGTTGCCGTTGCTGTACCCTCCGCGACTCTGCGGTGACGGCTGTTGCTGTCGCGCCGACGCCCTGCGGGACGCTGAACTGCGTTGACCGCGGAGACAGCGAGACGCGGAGGAGAACTGCAACGAATTGGGGAAACAGCGGCGCACGCGCGACACGATTCGTACCATTCCAACAGTTGCCGTTGCTGTACCCTCCGCGACTCTGCGGTGAAGGCTGTTGCTGTCGCGCCGACGCCGCATCCGAATGCGAAACAGGGATGAGCTCTAGATGCTCGTCTTGGTCGGCTTTTGCTGTAACAGCAGCCAGCCCAGCAAGCCCGCCACAAGCGAGCCGCCTAGAATACCGATCTTGACCGCCTCGAGTTTCGCGCCTTCGCCAAAAGCCAGTGCGGCTATGAACAGGGCCATCGTGAAGCCGATGCCGCCCAGCGCGCCGACACCTAGCACCTGACGCCAGTTGGCGCCGAAGGGTAGATCGGCCAGACGAAACCGAACCGCAAGCCACGAAAACAGCACGATACCAACCGGCTTGCCAACGACGAGGCCAAAAAACACGCCAAGCACCGCGCGGTCGGTAATGGTGCCGCCGATTCCGCCGGTGCCGCCGCCAAAGGCTACACCAGCGTTGGCCAGCGCGAACAACGGCATGATCAGAAACGCGACAATGCCGTGCAGCTTGTGCTCCAATCGCAGCAGAGGTGACTGCGCACGCTGTGCCGTGTCCTCAAGGGCGAAGATTGGCTCCTGATGGCGCTGCGTGGTACTGAACTCTTCCGGGTCGTTTTCACACGCCTTGTGGAAGGCGCCGAGATGTTCTCGCGCTTCCTCCACAAACTCGGCCCCGTCAATCCGTGTACTGGCCGGAATCGTGAGCGCCAGCAGCACACCGGAAATCGTGGCGTGCACGCCGCTCTTGAGGAACAGCACCCACAGCACGGCTCCGAGCAAAAAGTAAGGCACGCTCGATCGCACGCCGGCGATGTTCAGGCCCACCAAAAGCACCATGACACCAGCGGCGAGAAACAACGCCGTGGCCTGGATGGACGCAGTGTAAAACAGCGCGATTACGAGCACTGCGCCAATGTCGTCCACAATGGCCAAGGCAGCCAGGAAGATCTTGAGGCTGGTGGGAACGCGCGAGCCAAGCAACGCTGCTATCCCCAGGGCAAATGCGATGTCGGTGGCCATTGGCACACCCCAGCCGTGAATGTCGACGGTGCCCACGGTCAGCGCAACGAACACCAGCGCCGGAACTACCATGCCGCCGAGCGCCGCGAACAATGGCAGCGCCGCCTGCCGCACGGATGCCAACTCACCGACCAGAATTTCACGCTTGATTTCCAGCCCGACAACAAAGAAGAACACGGCCATCAGGCCGTCGTTGATCCAGTGGTGCAGCGTCTCGGTCAGGCCAAAGCCGGGCGCACCGACTGTGACCTTGGTCTCCCATAGGTGTGTGTAGCTTTCACCCCAGGGCGAGTTGGCCCAGATGAGTGCGGTAATGGCGGCCAGGAGCAGCACAATACCGCCTGATGCTTCCGCATGGGCAAACCGCTGAAACGGCGCGAGGACGCGCTCGACGAGCGGGCCGGGCGTGCCGCCGTCGGGTGGAGGCGTGACATCCGGACCGGTGCCGATGATCGAGGCGTTCGTCACGCGATCCCGCGCCGCAGAAAAGTTGTCTTCATAAGTTACAAAGGGCTGGGCATCGATGGTGCGCACGCCGAACAAGTCGGCGCCCGCGCGTGTAGGCGGTCGACACCAAGCAATATGACCTTGGTGAACGTGCCAGCGGACCCCTGTGCGGGCATTTGCGTCGCACCGGAGTCGCCGTGACGGAACAACGCATCGCACCGTCATGTCTCACCGCGTTTTGCCGTCGCGGTGCGCTGGACACAACGGCTGGTGCTACGAGGGAACGTGCCGGTGTTCGCGAGGTACAGCGAGGAGAGATGAATGTAGAGCTGAGGTGACAGTGGCCTTGTGTCGCCCCATGAAGCAGTTCAAGCTAACCTGATCTGGGGGGTGTGTGGTGCAGAAGCGGTGTCCGACGGTCCAGCGTGCCCACTCTACCCATAACCGCGCATCCGGTTACAGGCGGAGGTACGCGTGAGTACTGACCGACAACTGCTTTGGCGCATCGTGGCCATGTCCAGCGTGGTCGCTGCGTTTGCATTGGGAATAGGGTACGGCTCTCGCATGGAAGCGGCGCGTCAGCCCTGGGGGCGCGAACGGCTGCTCTCAACGGCGCTTGATTCCGTGCGCGTCAATTTTCTGGATTCGCTTCCGGAGAGCGAGTTGATGCGTCGTGCGGTGAGCGGGATGTTGCGTGAACTGCACGATCCGTACGCGGCCCTGCTGGAACGCGACGACATGAACTCGTATCGGGGAACGTTGCGAGGCGACAGCCCGGGCATGGGTATGGTGCTCCGTCTCCGCGGTACGACGGCATTGGTACGACGAGTGCTACCGGGCTCGCCGGCCGCGTCGGCAGGGCTGCGCGCCGGTGACCACATTCTCTCGGTCGACGGGCGTTCGGCCAGTGACGCGTGGATTTCGCCGCGCGCGGGCACCCTGCGAGG